>JAJYRG010000087.1 GCA_021794195.1 Bacteroidota bacterium | reverse complement strand
GTAATTTTATTGTAGTCAATCATAGCGGGATTATTAGTTAAATATTTGCTTTTCAGACACTTAAATATAAAACTATTCCCGCTATTTTGCAAGAAAACAACCCTAAATATTAATCGAACTCAGGTTTATGAAGGTTTATTTTAATAATTTCGTACATCTAAACCCCACAGCAGCTTTTGCTGTAGTGTTTTGAAATAGCTTGTGTTTTTTAAGCGGATAAGATTTATTTTAAAAGGAGCTTCTTTGATTTTTAATTTTGCTGTGGTAGGAAGAGTAGTATGTTTGGAATCGCAGCTTAGAATATACTGAGAACTGCGGCTTTTTACTTCTACTTCCAACTCCACATCTGCGGACACCACAATAGGGCGCACATTTAGATTGTGCGGAGCTACGGGAGTAATGACAAAATTACCGCTTCCCGGCATGATAATAGGGCCTCCGCAGCTCAAAGAATACGCCGTAGAACCTGTAGGCGTGGCAATGATAATTCCATCCGCCCAATATGAATTCAACAACTCCCCGTTTATTTTTACATCTACGGTGATCATAGATGAGTTTTCATGCCGGAAAACAGTGATGTCATTAAGTGCAAAATTATCCTTTTTAAATAAAGCGGACTCATGGCTTGAGATGGAGAGGAGAGTACGGCTTTGTAAAGCATATTCCCCTTTGAAAATTTGATCAAGCGAACTCGAGATTTTTGTTTTCTCAATATTCGCCAAAAATCCCAGGCGTCCAAAGTTTATCCCGGCGATAGGAATGCCGGAGTCTTGCACGATGGACACCGCAGACAACATCGTTCCGTCTCCGCCCAAACTTAACATAAAAGCTACTTCCGGTAACTCTTTTACATGTTGAAAAGTAGGATGAGGAGCTATATGGTGAATTTGCTTCTGTAAAAACGGAAGGAAATTACAATGTATATAGGTTTTGATTTTTCTTGATTCCAAATAATCAAAAAGTTCCTCGACAAAAGGAATCACCGTATCGTTAAACTGTCTTCCGTAAATAGCAATAGCAGGATATGGTGTCATAGGGGTATTCAAATACTTTTTTTTACAAAGGTATAAAGATAAATCTTTACTTCTTATAAATCTATATAATGCATCAGTTGTTTGTACCGGCTCTCAATATTTGAGTGCTCTTGGTCATTACTGAACGTAGCTTTAACAAAATAATTGTTTCTTATCAAGGAAGAAACTATCGCATCAATGCGTTTTTGAGCTATTTTAATATGGAGATCTACTTTGTCAGTTTCAGAAATAGGCTGTGCTGTCATATTGATGATTTTGCCATTTTCCATTTCGATTATATGAGCAATATGCGAAAATGAGACGTCATGGGAAGCTAACTCTATCAGAATGATTGAACCTTCTTGATCGGTACTCAATATTTTATTCAGCGCGGCTGTCACATCTGATAAAGTGACATACCCCAAATATTTTTGCGAAAAGTCACATATAGGAAGTAGATCTATCATAAATCTGCTCATTTGACCGAAATATTCGTATGGATGCTGAGTAGCATAGCCATAAATAAATGCTGCGTGGCTGTCAGCAGCAAGATCCTTTTTATCCCGGATACTGTCTAATTCTTTTTTTAAGAGCAGGCCTTCGTATTTTTTCTCTGACAAAAAAGGAATTGAGCTACGTTCCTGCGCGTTCATCTTATCCAAAGCTTCCTGAATAGATTGTCCGGAATGAATGCCGTACGCATCCTGCTGAAGAATATCGCTTATATACATATTATCCTAATATCTGTATTTATTATTAAAAACACTAATATTATTTGTATTACTGTGTTGCTTGGATTTTTAACAGTTTGTTTTCGATAGCTGTACCTTGTGGGGCATATATGGGCTGTATACTTTCAACAGTATTTGGGTACAGACAGAGCTTTATATGAAAAATACCGTGATGTGTGAAAATTTTATTTATTTTTGACCGATTAAAGGCTATTTTCTTTAGATTAGAAGATATTAAATAAGGGAAGAAAAGTGAAGAAATTTATAGATATCCAAAGTGTTATACATTCAAAAAATCCGAGACTTGCACGGTGGATACCCAAACCGGTTATACGGTATTTACAAAAAACCATTCATGAGGATGATCTTAACCGCATTATGGAGGACTATCAGGATTTTTCCGGTTTGGATTTTATAGATGCTTTGATTGAAGATTTTGGCGTAAATGTAAAGCTGTATGGGTCTGAGAATATTCCTATAGAAGAAAGTGTGGTTTTTGTGTCCAATCACCCTCTGGGAGGCCTGGACGGAATTGCATTTATGCATGTTATTGGAGGGTTCCGCAGGGACGTGAAGTTTTTAGTGAATGATATGCTTATGAATATCAAGAACCTAGAGCCTTTATTTATTCCGGTTAACAAAGTGGGAAGTCAGGGGAAAAATTATATCAAAGCTATAGATGATGCGTATTCTAAAGATCAGGCCCTGCTTGTTTTCCCGGCGGGATTGGTATCTCGGAAAATAAAAAATAAAATTACAGATTTGACCTGGCGGAAAAGCTTTATCAACCGGGCAAAAAAATATAAAAAAAATATTATTCCTGTGTATATTGAAGGGAGAAATTCAAATTTCTTTTATAATTTAGCTAATATTAGGAAAAAAGTCGGGATAAAAGCAAATATTGAGATGCTGTATCTTCCTGACGAGATGTTTTCTCAAAAAGATAAGACGATAAACATCATAATAGGAGAGAAGATCCCCTATACTACTTTTGATAAATCGCGATCAGAACACGAATGGGCAAAAGTAGTAAGAGAAAAAGTATATTCATTAGAAAAAGACTGATTAAGTATTTATGCAAGAGATTATTGCGCCTGTAAACAGAGATATTTTAAAAACCGAACTCACCGAAGATCGATTCCTCAGATACACAAATAAAGGAAATAATGAAATTTATGTGGTTAACTACCATAACGCTCCAAATGTTGTGAAAGAGATTGGCAGGCTTCGGGAAATCACTTTTCGAGCTGCCGGGGGAGGAACAGGCTTTTCTATTGATTTGGACGACAAGGATACATGTGAGAACGGATACGATCAGTTGATAGCCTGGGATCCGGAAGAGGAAGAGATTATTGCAGGTTATAGAGTGATAAATTGTCGAAAAGCTTTAGAAAAATGGGGAGAGGTGGATGTTTCTACCGCTCATTATTTTGATTTTTCTCAAAGATTTGTGGAGGAATATCTACCTAAAACAATAGAATTAGGAAGATCTTTTGTCCAACCGCGTTTTCAACCCTCCCGGGATAATCGAAAAGGGATTTTTTCTTTGGATAATTTATGGGATGGATTAGGAGCTTTAGTAGCGTTAAATCCGGAAATAAAATATCTTTTCGGGAAAGTAACCATGTACCCGCACTACAGCGCGGAAGCCCGGGATTTATTAATGTGTTTTTTAGAACATTATTTTCCGGACGAAGAACAATTAATTACACCGAAAAATCCTTTAGGGTATAAAACAGATATCTCTAAGTTTAAAAATCTTTTTGAAAACTTGCCTTATAAAGAAGGGTATAGATTGCTGAACGGTAAAATCCGGGAGCTGGGCGAAAATATCCCACCGCTGGTTAACACCTATATGAACTTATCTCCGACCATGAAAGTGTTCGGAACAGCCATCAATTCTGAATTTGGTGACGTAGAAGAGACGGGCATCCTCGTAATGATTGATGATATTTATAATGCTAAAAAAGATCGGCATATCAATACTTTTGAGCAGGAAAATGACGATGAACTGCCGGTAGAAAGAAAGATAAAAAAGAATTAGGTAGGGTTTGTGCTTTTCTTTATAATGGGTTATTTGTGACTCGTGACAACGTGTTGCGGTTCATTGGTCTGAGATTTTCTTCTTTCCTTACAGCATCTTACCCTTTTGCTGTCTTTCAGAACGTAGCGCAGCGCAGTGAAGAATCTCCATGCTAAGAGCTTCAGGCTTAGTGATAAATAGTCTTCTTTGTTCTTTTCTTCTTCTTTGGTCTGAGATTTCTCATTCCATTCGAAATGACAATCTGGGTAGTTTCGTGAAGCGTCTTTTGGTTTTAATCAGGAATTAAAACTAGAAGTAGCACATCCCGATCTAACGTCCCTCCGTTTTACCAAGGTCGGATAGAAGTCCTGCACAGAGATGGCATTGCGGGCGGGGAAAGGCCTTAAGGCGAAGCCGCTCCGCATGTTTTGGGATGAGTTGGGGAAATGCGGAGTCAGCCTGTGCTGTGCAGGCTTGCGGGAGAGACTGGAGGGACGAGACCTCGATACCCTTTTATTCATGGTTTTAGCTTTGTGCAGATACAAGGCACCGGACTTTGCAGATATAGTAGGCTATATCCAGAAGTCCGTAACGCAGTAGATGTGTGAAGATAAACCAAAAAACGCTGAATTTTGAAGAGCTTGGCTTTTCAAAATTCACAAAGCATTTTCCCTGCCCTTAGTTTTGTTGAATAAATGGGTAAAAACGGAAAAGCACCTTGCTCCTTGGGTGCCTCCAAGGATTAGACCCAGCGGTCATGAGCGGGCCTCCATAAAAAAACAAATATATTATGTACTTCAAAAGTACCGCTTAGGAAAGCAAGCGCCAACATTAAGGAATAAGTTTACTTCCAAGGGCTAGACCCAGCGGTCATGAGCGGGCCTCCATAAAAAAACAAATATATTATGTATTTCAAAAGGCACTGCTCAGGAGAGCAAGCGCCAGCATATTTTTAAGGAATCCATGAGTTCGCTCCGCTCGGTTGTTGTGCCTCCAAGGACTAGGCCTCCGCGGTCATGAGCAGATCCCCCATAAAGAAAATAATACGGCAAACAGAATATGCCGCTCTTCCAGAGCTAAACCGGAACTGGCATTTATATGCATAGGGCGCTGCCTTATGCTATGGTTATTTCGCCCCTATAGGGGCTGTCCTTCATACTTTTGGTCGCAAAAGTATATACAAAACCCGTGCTTTTTTGTGACGGGTGAATAGTGACTGGTAACTTGTCGTTAGAGAATAGTTGATAATGGAGGGTCGAGGCTGGCGGCAGTAACACGGTTCCTTCTTCTTGGGCCTGAGATGTTTCGGATTCGCTCAACATGACAACCTGTTGCGGTTCATTGGTCTGAGATTTCTCGTTTTTTCCTGCAGCATCTTACCCTTTTGCTGTCTTTCAGAACGTAGCGTAGCGCCGTGAAGAATCTCCATGCTAAGAGCTTCAGACTTAGTGATAAATAGTATTCTTTATTCTTTTCTTCTTCTTTGGTCTGAGATTTCTCATTCCATTCGATGACAATCTGGGTAGTTTTGTGAAGCGTCTTTTGGCTTTAAGCAGGAATTAAAACTAGAAGTAGCACATCCCGATCTAGCGTCCTCTCGTTTTACCAAGGTCGGGTAGAAGTTCTGCACAGAGGTGAAATTGAGCAGTGAAAATAGAAAGGATCTCTCCGGCCTATGAACGGAACTCAATTTACCGCTTTGCATATCATGTGCAGATGAGGAATACCGGCTTCTAAGTAAACCTTTCCTCCATCAACAGGGTGGAAACCTAAGCTGGTGTAGAAATCTTTAAGGTGAGCCTGTGCACTGATTTCTACAGAAAGATCAGGATATTCTCTTTGTATTTCAGATAATGCTTTTTTCATTAAAACAGTTCCTAACCCCTCTTTACGATATTCTTTTGCAATAACGACCCGGCCTATCGAAGGGTTTTTATACGAAAGATCAGGAGGTAAAAGACGGGCGTAAGCGGCAAGCTTTTCGTTTTGATAGCCTAATATATGTCTCGATTTTTGATCTTTATAATCGCATTCTGAAAGCGAAGTTTTTTGTTCAAGCATAAAAACATCCATGCGTAGAGCAAGCACATCATAGAGTTGCTTTACGCTTAGAGTGCTAAAGTCTTTGATAATCCAACGGATGGAGTCTTCCATTTTTTAAGTAGAAAGAAGTTCCTTTACAATACTTGAAATTACCCTGCCTTCCGCTTTTCCAGCCAGGGCTTTATTGGCCATACCCATTACTTTGCCCATATCCTTTATAGAGCTTGCTTGTGTCTGGCTAATGATCTTTTGGACTTCTTCCCGAATTTCCGCTTCGTTCATTTGTTCAGGCAAAAATTCTTGGATAACCTCGATTTCCACTTTTTCTTTTTCAAATAAATCCGTGCGATTCTGTTCTTTGTATATTTTCGCAGAATCTTTTCTTTGTTTGATTAATTTCTGTAAAATTTTAGCCTCTTCTTTTTCATCTAAATCTTCTGCCTGCTTTTTCTCTGTTTTGGAAAGGAGCAAAGCAGATTTGATAGCTCGGAGAGCGGTTAACCGGCTTTCATTTTTTGAAAGCATAGCTTGTTTAAGCTCGTTATTTATTTTATTCTCTAAACTCATAGTTATTCGTTTTCTTTATTTACTACGTAAGGGCTGGCTTGAGCCAAAGGCATGACCAGTAAGTCATTGATGTTGACATGTTGGGGTAAAGATAGGACAAAATGAATAATTTGAGCAATATCTTTTGCGACGAGGGGCTGAAAATCTTCATACACCTTTTTTGCTCTTTCTTTATCCCCTTTAAACCGTACTTCTGAAAACTCAGTTTCCACCATGCCCGGATGTATGGCACTTACCTTGATTTTATCTTTGATAAGGTCTATTCTCATAGCTTTGTTAAGTGCATCTACGGCATGCTTAGTCGCGTTATAGACATTTCCCTTCGGATAAACCTCTTTTGCTGCTATGGATCCTATATTTATAATCTGTGGGGATTTGCTTTTTCTCAGAAAAGCCAACGCTGCTTTAGTGACATATAACAGTCCTTTTACATTAGTGTCAATCATTCTGTCCCAATCTTCTGTCAGTCCGTCCTGAATGGCATCCAGCCCTTGGCTTAAGCCTGCATTATTGATGAGTACATCGATTTTTTGCCCATCCGTTTCCAATTTATCGAAAAGGCTTTTGACTTCTTTATCATGCCGGACATCCAATGGAAGACAGAGGATGTCGCAGTTTGGGTTTATTGATTTTATTTCAGATTTCAAACTTTGCAGTTTTTTCAAACGACGTGCGCAGAGAATCAGTTGGCAGTCCATCTTTTCTGCCAGGTATAAGGCAGTAGCTTGTCCTATTCCGGCACTGGCTCCTGTTATTAAAATAGTTTGCATATGAATTTTATTGAAATATTAAACTTAAGAAAACGCCTCTTGCTTTCGCACTTTGTAGGGGATTCATATAAAGATTGCCCTGCGTTAACATATGGTTATTGTCCAAAATATTTGAAAAACTCTGAGAGAATTTTATTTCGGGTGACATCTTAAAATAATTAAAAAATATATCTAAGCCCACACCTGCTTCCCATGTGTAATAATCGGGATTTAATATTAACGCATGACTCTGGTAGCCATTTTTTTGTTCGGCTATCAACTCTCCGTATTCTTTTTTGATTCCTAACCAACGGGTATAGCTGACGCCACCTATCAGATAAGCGCGGTATCGGTTAAATCTGTTTTTTAAAACTTTTTCCTCTGATCTGAATTTGATATGCAGGGGAAAAGTGAAACTATTAAAATTTTGTCCTGCTTTTTCATCAGTGGAGTGCCGGCTGCGCCGAAAGACTGTTTTTTCAATACCGTTTTCTCCGGGAGCTTCTCCGGAATAATCGATTTGACTTTGGTTGACAAAGTTGAAAGAGGGGTTAAGGGTGAAGTATAAGAGTTCGGTAAAACGTATATCTATAGGAATACCTACGCTGATGTTTAAAGCCGGCCGGGATTGAATGGCACGTATGTTTTCTATATCTAAGATATGCTTGCCGGGTTCTCCATTTGGCAAGATATCTAATCCTTGCCAATCGTCTTTTAATTGCAATAAGTAATGGGAAAGGGAAGCAGTATAGGAAATGCCGAGTAGAATGGGGGCGTCTTCATCGTATGCGCCGGAAAAAGGCAGGGAAAACCTTCCTTGTCCGTAAGTAGAATGACACATTATCCCTATGCAGGCAAAGAGTAGTATTTTCTTTTTTATTGTCATTTATACCCTTCATAAATTGTACAAATGCCGAAGGTTTGAGGGCGTATTATTGTTTTGGAAAATCCGGCTTCTTTCATCACCTCCGCAAAGTTTTCTCCATCTGGAAATTGTTCTACAGATTCGGGTAAATAGCTGTACGCTCTCGCATCCTTTGAAATAAGTTTGCCCAAAGTAGGGATAATAGTTTTAGAGTAAAAACCATAGAGCTGTTTGATAGGGAATTTTTTAGGGTTTGAAAACTCTAATATAATCACTTTGCCTTCGGGTTTTAATACTCTTTGTATTTCAGACAAGCCGTTTTTCAGGTTTTCAAAATTCCGGACACCGAAAGCCACAGTCACAGCATCAAATCTGGCATCATCAAAAGGCAGTTGTTCAGAATCCCCCCATTGCACCTGGAAGATATCTTCCAGATTTTGAGACTTTATTTTTTCTTTTGCTACCTTCAGCATTCCCTCCGAAATATCTACGCCGATGACTTTTTGCGGCTTCAATGTTTTAATGGCCTGTAGCGCAAAATCGCCGGTGCCTGTGGCCACATCGAGCAAAAATTGAGGCTTGCTGTCCTGCAGGGTTTTGATGGCTTTTTTACGCCAGATTACATCTATACGGAGTGAAAGCGTGCGGTTAAGCACATCGTAGGTTTTTGAAATGTTATTAAACATATCGGCAACCTGTTCTTTTTTTCCCGACTCCGCTTTTTTATAAGGTTTGACTATGTTTGACTCTTTTGTCATAGGACAAATATACGATAATTCAGGGATTGGAAGATCAGGGACTTGGGATAAGAGATTTACTTCCGCAAGGAAGGTTGCCGTTCTTTGGCCTGAGGTTCCAAATCAAGTTTGGAATGACAGGGATTTTGTTTTTTCTCTTTCTTTTTGGGCTGAGATTACTCCTTTTTCCTGCAGAACTTTACAAACCTGCTGTCCATCCCGAGCCTGTCGAGGGATCTCAACGCTACAGGGCTAAAACTATCCTTTACGTACTGCAGTAGAACACGTTTCTTCTTATTGGGTCTGAGATGTTTCGGCTTCGCTCAACATGACAATATGCGTGGTTTTGTGAAGTGTCTTTTGGCTTTAAGCAGGAATTAAAAATTGGGCTAGCACATTCCGATCTAGCGTCCTCCCGTTTTACCAAGGTCGGATAGAAGCCCTGCACAGAGACGGCATTGTGGGCGGGAAAAGGCCTTAAGGCGAAGCCGCTCCGCATGGATTGGGATGAGCCGGGGGAAATGCGGAGTCAGCCTGTGCTGTGCAGGGCTTGCGGGAGAGACTGGAGGGACGAGACCTCTCAAAACGGGAAAAGCACTTTGGTCCTTGGGTGCCTCCAAGGACTAGACCTCCGCGGTCATGAGCGGAATCAAATAGAAAAAAGACAACTTTTATTTTCAAAAGGCACTGCTCAGGAGAGCAAGCGCCAGCATATTTTTAAGGAATCCGTGAGTTCGCTCCGCTCGGTTGTGGTGCCTCAAAGGACTAGACCTCCGCGGTCATGAGCGGAATCAAATAGAAAAAAGACAACTTTTATTTTTAAAAGGCACTGCTCAGGAGAGCAAGCGCCAGCATATTTTTAAGGAATCCGTGAGTTCGCTCCGCTCGGTTGTGGTGCCTCAAAGGACTAGACCTCCGCGGTCATGAGCGGGCCTCCATAAAAAAACAATACGGCAAGCAGAATATGCCGCTCTTCCAGAGCTAAACCGGAACTGGCATTTATATGCATAGGGCAACGCCCTATGCTATGGTTATTTCGCCCCTATAGGGGCTGTCTTTCATACTTTTGTCCGCAAAAGTATATCAAAACTCGTCGCTTAAAATCTTTGCCTTTACGGATTGTGGGTATGCTTTCTTTCTGCTATCGGCAAATATTTATCAGGCGACCTTTTCGGTCAGGAAGGATCTGTTTTAAAATCTTTAAAATCAATTTTAAATTGTGCTACTAAATCCCGATCTAGCCCTTCGGCCTGAAGGGATCTTGCGTTAAAAAAACACGAATACTTCCAGAAAATTCAGGCCAAAAACTGTCTGAGCTCGAAGGCGGGTTTTTTTGGCAGCGACGGTATTCGTGTTTTTAGCTAAAAGGGCCCTAAGCCTTGATTTATGGATGCGTGTTTGTTTTTTTAAGGAATCCATGAGCTCGCTCCGTTCGGTTTTGCATACTTTTTATCAAGGAAAAGTATATGGCCCAGCGGCCAAGGAGCGATAATAAATTAATAAAAGTTATACTTTATATTTCAAAAGACACAGCTTTGGAAAGCAAGCACCAGCAACATTTAGATTTCTATGTCCGAATCTTCTTCGCTACAC
>JAJYRG010000086.1 GCA_021794195.1 Bacteroidota bacterium | reverse complement strand
TCTGCGGCTTAAGAGGTTTCGGAAGCAGCAAAAGAAAATTCGGAAACTGCTGGATACTCTTCGGAAACTGCGTAAGAAGTAATGGAAGCAGCGGAAGGCTTTGCTGCCTGCCGTACAATAAATTCCTTAAACAGGCCCAGAGGTGTCTTTAACAGTGATTAAAGCAAACTGCCGCTTTCCTTCTTTTAGTCTGCAGCGAAAGAAGATTCGGAAGATGCGAAAGAAGTTTCGGAAGATGCATAAGAAACATCTTTTTGTGCGGGAGACGTTTCTTAAAGAGGCTGTTCCCTGTCCTGGACGACTGTTTCCGGAAAACCATTACCCCCATTTTTCCATCCTTTTCCTTTCGAAAACAGTACAGCGGCGTACTAAACCCTTCGAAAGAATGTATTTTCCTATACTCTCTTGTACAAAGATATCCAAGCAGGGGAACAAATTTATACGTAATGCACTGTACATGCCGGCACTCTGTGCCGCCAGGCATAATAAACAGCTGAGCAGGTTCTATAAAAGGCTCTACCATTTCGAACGGTCTTTGTGACCAATGACAGCTCAGAGCCTTGTTCCCTCTCTCTGCTGGATCTCCTGACCTGACAAAATTAAATTCTGCGGCCAACATTCCAAACTTATTTATACAAACTTACGATGACAATCTGGGTAGTTTCGTGAAGTGTCTTTTGGCTTTAAGCAGAAATTAAAATTAGGTTAGTACATTCCGATCTAGCCTTTGGCATGAGGGATCTTGCGTTAAGAAAACACGAATACTTCCAGTATTTCAGGCCAAAAACTGTCTGAGCTCTAAAAGAGCGAGTTTTTTTGGCAGCGACGGTTATTCGTGTTTTTAGCAAAAAGAACCCTAAGCCTTGATTTTTTGGTCCTTTTATATCAAGATAAAAGGACTAGACCCCCGCGGTCATGAGCGGAACTCAATAGAAAATAAAAAAGACAACTTTTATTTCATTCTTTTCATACTTTTGACCACAAAAGTATACTTATGATGATAAATTAGATTGTACAGTAGGATTAGCGTACATAGTTACATCTTTATCAGATATCTGCTTATCACTTAATATAATTAAACGCTCTACCATATTTCTGAGCTCACGTATATTTCCCGTCCACGGAAGCTCTTGAAGTTCATTCATCGCATCTTTCGTAAACTTTTTTAAAGGGAGGTTATAGTTTTCACATATTTCCTGGCAAAAAGTATTTGCCAGAAAAGGGATATCTTCTTTTCGCTGAGCCAAGGAAGGAACTTTGATCAAAATAACACTTAATCTATGGTATAAGTCCATACGGAAGTTCCCTTTTTCTATTTCTTCTGCCAAATCCTTATTTGTAGCCGCAATAACTCTCACGTCTACTTTTATTTCTTTGTCCCCTCCTACCCGCGTGATTTTACTTTCCTGTAGAGCTCTCAGCACTTTAGCTTGAGCCGCTAAACTCATGTCACCAATCTCATCTAAGAACAAAGTGCCTTTATGGGCTTGCTCAAATTTACCAATTCTCCTCTTCACAGCAGAGGTAAAAGAACCTTTTTCGTGCCCAAATAGCTCTGACTCAATCAATTCTGAAGGAATAGCTGCGCAGTTGACTTCTATAAAAGGAAAAGAAGACCGATCTGATAAATCGTGGAGGCCGTGGGCGACCAATTCTTTTCCAGAACCATTGGGCCCCATAATAAGTACACGAGCGTCTGTAGGGGCTACGCGGCTAATAGTTTCTTTAATGTTTTGTATAGCTTCTGATTTCCCCAATATTTCTTTGCTACCTTTTACTTTCCGCTTTAAAACTTTCGTTTCAGCCACCAATGTCCCTTTTTCTAAAGCATTCCGCACGGTAATCAAGAGGCGGTTGAGATCTAACGGTTTTTCCAAAAAATCATAGGCTCCATTTTTAGTTGCTTCTACTGCAGTTTCGATAGTCCCGTGTCCGGATATCATCACAAAAGGTGTTTCTGACATCTTTTTAGCTGCGACTAGCACCTCCATCCCATCCATTTTGTGCATCTTAATATCACATAGCACGAGATTGATTTCTTCTTTTTCAAGGATCTTTAAAGCCTCTTCTCCATTATCCACGTCAAACACCTTATAATCTTCATATTCTAAAATATCTCTCAATGAAGTTCTTATAGGTTTCTCGTCGTCAACTATTAAAATACTCTTACTCATTTACTATAAATCTTATGCGTTACAAAGCCAGCTATTTTTAGCAAGTTAATAATAAAAATAAGAAGCAAACCTTATAAGCCGGATTCTGTACTTTAAAAGTTTCTATCATTTATCTAGGCCTGCATTCGCACACAGGCTCAAGCGACCTACCCATTGTGGTTACCGTCGGAACGATAGAAAGCGAGCAGCTTCCAAAAAACCACAACCTATTTGGTCTTTCAACACCCAAGGTTTACTGAAATATATGTCACCATATACTCCTGTGAGCTCTTACCTCACATTTTCACCCTTATCCCGGAGATACTCCGGGACGGTTTATTTTCTGTTGCACTGTCTGTCTCCTCTCGGAGCCTTCCCGTTAAGAAGTGGGTTGCTCTATGTTGTCCGGACTTTCCTCTCTCCCGTTCAATCGGGACAGCGATAGAACCAGTTTGCCTCTCATTCAAAGATACATAAATAATCCTAAATATAGGATGAACCTACATTATTCGTACATAAAAATTATCATGAAATATCCTTCCCCCGCCACAGGTGTTTTAGTCCGGCAAACTCACCATAAACTTCATTCTATTAAAATGTTGATTACCCATGGAAACCAAATTCTATACAATAAAATTTCCTCAAATATGAGTTGCTTTCGTTTTGGGATTTACTTGATTATGCTTTTAGCAAAGGTATTTCTAAAGGCAGGCATTCGCTTTTCTAAACGGTATTTTTGATAAACAAAATGGAACATTATTACATTGTCTAAAGAACAGCAAAATGGTAAGTTTCTGCAAGGAATAATTTTAAGCACAGATCCTTCCGAAAAGGTCGCCTGACAAATATTTGCCGATAGCAGAAAAAGAGCATACCCACAAACCGCTAAGGCAAAGATTTTAAGCACGGGTTTTGTGTATACTTTTGCGGTCAAAAGTAGGAAAGACAGCCCCTATAGGGGCGAAATAATAATAGCATAGGGCGTGCCCTATGCATAATGACAGTTTTGGTTTAGCTCTGAAAGAGCGGCATATTCCGTTTGCCGTTTTATTTCTTGAATTCCGCTCAATAGCCGCTAGGGCCACATACTTTTTCTTGATAAAAAGTATGACAAAAATCAAGGCTTAGGGCTCTTTTAGCTAAAAACACGAATAACCGTCGCTGCCAAAAAAACTCGCTCTTTCGAGCTCAGACAGTTTTTGGCCTGAATTTTCTGGAAGTATTCGTGTTTTCTTAACGCAAGATCCCTCATGCCGAAGGACTAGATCGGGATATACTTATCTAAATAAAAAATTGATTTTAAAGACTTTAAGCACAGACCTTTCCTGACCGAAAAGGTCGCCTGACAAATATTTGCCGATAGCAGAAAAAGAGCATACACACAATCCGTTAAGTCAAAGATTTTAAGCACGGGTTTTGCGTATACTTTTGCGGTCAAAAGTAGGAAGGACAGCCCCTATAAGGGGCGAAATAACCATAGCATAGGGCAGCGCCCTATGCATATAAATGCCAGTTTCGGTTTAGCTCTGGAAGAGCGACATATTCCGTTTGCCGTTTTATTTCTTAATGCTGGCGCTTGCTTTCCTAAGCGGTACTTTTGAAGTACATAATATATTTGTTTTTTTATGGAAGCCCGCTCATGACCGCGGAGGCCTAGTCCTTGGAGGCACCCAAGGGTCAAGGTGCTTTTCCGTTTTCACCCATTTATTCAACAAAACTAAGGGCAGGGAAAATGCTTTGTGAATTTTGAAAAGCCAAGCTCTTCAAAATTCAGCGTTTTTTGGTTTATCTTCATGCATCTACTGCGTTACGGACTTCTGGATATAGCCTACTATATCTGCAAAGTCCGATGCCTTGTATCTGCACAAAGCTAAAACCATGAATAAAAGGGTATCGAGGTCTTGTCCCGCCAGTCTCTCCCGCAAGCCCTGCACAGCACAGGCTGACTCCGCATTTCCTCTGCTCATCCCAATACATGCGGAGCGGCTTCGCCTTAAGGCCTTTTCCCTCTCACAATGCCGTCTCTGTGCAGAACTTCTACCCGACCTTGGTAAAACGGGGGCGCTAGATTGGGATTTAGTAGCCTAATTTTAATCTGTATTAAAAGCCAAAACACACTTCACAAAACCACGCATATTGTCAGTTCGAATGGAATGAGAAATCTCAATCCAAAGAACCACAACACATTGTCACGAGTCACGAATTACCCCTCACAAAGAAAGCACAGACCCTTCCTAACCGAAAAGGTCGCCTGATAAATATTTACCGATAATTGAATTAGAAACAAAACGGTCAACCCTATTTAGGGAAGGTCAATCCTTCACTATCAACTGTCCCCTCTCAACTAACTTTAATCCCGGGTTCCTGATCTCCCCGTTCCTAAGGCTAAATATCCTGAGCAATAGCGTATCCTGCAGCCCATGCCCATTGAAAATTATACCCGCCCAACCAACCTGTGATGTCTATACACTCGCCACCAAAGTACAAGCCCTCTGTTTTTTTGGACTCTAATGTTCTGGGGTTCAGCTCTTGTGTATTCACTCCTCCGCGCATAACTTCCGCCTTGTCATATCCTTTGTCCCCTGCGGGTATAACTTCAAAAGTATGCAGCCATTTTGCAAACTCCCTTTCTTTTTTTTTCCCCAGAGAAGCTATCTTTATATCCATAGGGAAAATCCCTGCCATCGCCTCTAAAAAACGATTCGTAAAAAAAGGTTTTACGAGTTGCTTAAGCGTCCTGCTTCCTCCGGCATTCCGTTCCTCTTGGATCAACGTAGAAATATCATGCTTTGGCAGCAGATTTATATATATCTTTTCGCCAGCCCGCCAATACGAAGATATTTGTAAAATAGCCGGGCCACTCAATCCCCAATGCGTAAACAAAATATTTTCTTCAAACTCTATCTTGTCGTTATATACCCGGCAAAAAACCGAATTGCCCGACAAAGCTGCATACCATTCTGCTTCTTTACCTGTGATGGTCAATGGCACCAGGGCCGGTGCAGTAGGCACTATGGTATGTCCAAATTGTTTGGCTACCTGCAAAGCAAAATCCGATGCTCCCATTTTCGCGACCGGCAACCCTCCCGTCGTAAGGATAAGTTTTTCCGCATGTACGGTCTGTTTCTTCCCTTCCTTATACACCAAAACTTCAAACCCTTTTTCTGTTTTCGTTACCTTTTCTGCTTTGCTATTCAGCCATAACGTCTGGCGGGTTTCCTCCAAAATACCAGTGAAAATTTTTACGACATCTCTCGCTTTATTGGTAATAGGAAACAACTGCCCTAAAGTTTTTTCTTTCCCTTTTATGCCTCTTTCTTCAAAAAAGTGTATGGTATCTTCTATTGTCCATTGATTGAAAACACTGTGCAAAAACTTGGGATTTTCAGAAACAAAATTCTCTATTCCGGTATATAAATTTGTATAGTTGCAGCGACCGCCTCCCGAAATCAAAATCTTTGCTCCGGGTTTACTGTTTCCTTCTATGAGCAAAATTTTTTTACCTAACATTCCCGCTTGAGCCGCACACATCAATCCACAAGCCCCTCCACCAATGATAATCGCTTCGTATTTTTCCACTTTATGAAATTAACTTGCCTTTAAGCGTTATTTTCTTCCCTTCTCTATTGGATTTTTCCGCCATTTCCAAAATCTGAATCACATCTCTGGCTTCTTCAGGTTTTACTGCTAATTCTTCATTTTTTAGGATAACATCGGCTATATTCTGGTAATAAAAAGGGGTGTTCCCCCTTTCGCTGATCACTCTTTCAGAAATATCCCCGTCGTTTTCCAACAACTCTAAATATCCATAAATATCTTCGTCTTCTTTTCCCCAATCTGATTTTTCATGTGGGAAAACTCCTTTTCTCAATAAAGTTTCCTGAGGATCGATCCCATATTTAGTAAACGAACCGTTTTGACCAAACAGCATATATCTCGCAGTAGGTCTTTTTGCCAACATTTGCCCTTTTAAAGACACTTTTAAGCCGGGATAATACAATATAACTTCAAAATCATCTACGGCTTCTGCCCCTTCCCTTTGTTTGCGTAAATCGGCAAAAACCGCTTCCGGATGTCCAAACAACTGTAAAGACTGATCAATCAAATGGGCCCCCAAATCATAGTGAATCCCTGAACCGGGCAAATCTTTTTCCCGCCAGGCATTGGGCCTCAAGAAATTGCGAAACCTATCATAGCGTGCTTCGAAAGAGACTAAAGGACCTAACCTTTTTTCTTCTAATAGTTTTTTTACTGTTTTGTAGTCTGATAACCACCGGGCATTATGGTGTACAGACAAGAGTAAGCCTTTTTCTTTTGCTAAGTCAATAAGAGCATCTGCTTCCGCAGTAGTATTGGTAAAAGGCTTTTCTACAACCACATGTTTTCCAGCTTGCAGCGCCCTTGCTGTCAAAGAATAATGCACATCATTGGAAGTAGCTACTACAACCAATTCGATTTCCGGATCATTCAAAATTTCGTCTACGGATAAAACCGCTTGCACCCCCGGATATTTCTTCCTCAGCACTTTCTGCTGTTCTTCTTTTCTCGCCAATACTTTATAGAGCTGTAAACCTTCTATCCCCACTATAATTGGTGCATGAAATACCTGACCGGCCACCGCAAAACCTATTAATCCTACTTTTATCTTTTTCATATATTACATTCTTTCAGGTACATGGATACCCAATAACAACATGGAAGAACGGATGACAGAAGCTGTCGCTTCTGCAAGCTTCAAGCGAAAGTGCTTTTCCACATCCGTTTCGGCTTTTAAAATAGACACTTCATGATAAAACTTATTGAATAGTTTTGCCAAATCGTACACATAATTCGCTATTAATGCAGGGCTTAACTCTAAGGCAGCTGATTCGATAATTTTCGGATAATGGGACAAAACCTGTATCAAATCTCTTTCCAAAGGTAATATAGAATTTGGCAAAGCCGTATTCTTCAAACTCTCTTTTTTACCGTTGCGCAACACCGACTTAATCCGGGCATGCGTATACTGTATAAACGGTCCTGTATGCCCTTGAAAATCTATCGATTCTTTAGGATTGAATAACAGCCTCCGCTTGGGTTCTACCTTTAGTAAAAAATATTTAAGCGCACCCATACCTATAGTTTCGTACAGCTCGTTCTTATCCGAATCGGCCAAGTCATCTGTTTTCCCCAACTCTGACGTGCGTTCTTTTGCTGTTTCGTGCATCTCTTCCATCAGTTCATCTGCATCCACCACCGTTCCTTCACGGGATTTCATCTTACCGCTCGGCAAATCTACCATGCCATATGAAAGATGAAACAACCCTTCAGCCCAGGATCTCTTTAATTTCTTCAAGATGGCAAACAATACATTGAAGTGGTAATCTTGTTCATTCCCGACTACATAAATGGATTCCTCCATCTGATAATCGTCGTATTTCAGTTGGGCAGTTCCCATATCTTGGGTCATGTACACCGACGTTCCATCTCCTCGTAAAAGCAACTTCTCATCCAATCCTTCGTCGCTCAGATCTATCCAAACGGATCTATCTTCTTTCGTAAAGAAGACCCCATGCTTCAAGCCTTCTTCTACCACATTTTTACCTAATAAATACGTATCCGACTCATAATAAAATTTATCAAAATCTACCCCTAATCTTTTGTAAGTCAAATCAAACCCTTCATACACCCAGTCATTCATTTTCTTCCATAGCGCTACCGTTTCTTTATCCCCTGCCTCCCACTTTTGGAGCATGGCACGCGCTTCTTGCATAATCGGAGCCTTTATTTTTGCTTCTTCTTCACTCTGTCCTTCAGCTTTCAGCTCTTCTACTTCTTTTTTATAGGCTTGATCAAAAAGCACATAATACTTCCCTACCAAATGGTCTCCCTTCATATTCGCCGATTGAGGGGTTTCTCCATTTCCGAATTTCTCCCAAGCCAACATAGATTTACAGATATGAATACCTCTGTCGTTTACCAAATTGCTTTTGATAACGGTATATCCATATGCCTTCATAATTTCAGCGACAGAATACCCTAATAAATTATTGCGGATATGTCCCAAATGCAGGGGTTTATTTGTATTTGGAGAGGAGTATTCGATCATTACCGACTTTTCTTTCTTAGAAAACTTTCCAAAATTGGCTTTCGATACTTCCTCCGTCAATACTTTTATCCAAAAAGAATCTTTCAAGCTGAGATTTAAAAATCCTTTTATCACATTAAAAGACTCTATTTCTGGGATACTTTGCAAAAGCATTTCCCCTATTTCTTTTCCGGTCTCTTCCGGGCTTTTTTTAGAGTACCGCGTAAACGGAAAAACGACTAAAGTAATTTGTCCTTCAAACTCCTTTCTCGTTTCTTGGAATGTAATTTGATTATCTTTTATATCCCCTTGATACAAAGAGTGCAAGGAGGATGATACTTGTTCGGTTAATGTTTTATAAAAAGAAGTGATCATATATGATTATCTAAAATAAATACATGTAAATTCGTATGAAAAATAAATATACACCTTGCTTTCTTCTAATGAATCTGAAAGTATATCTTTGGCAAAAGTACTAAAAAATGCAAAGCTATCAGGAATTTCTAGACTTAAGTGTCGGGTTTCCGCAAGACGGTTTCGACATTATTGATGACGAATTGTATTTTCATGATTTAAATCTAATGGAAATGATAGAAACATATGGAACGCCTTTGCGGTTTACCTATCTTCCCATAGTAAGCAAAAAAATACAACAGGCAAAGATATTATTTCAAACGGCTATGCTAAAGCACAATTACCGTGGGAGCTATAAATATTGTTATTGTACCAAATCTTCTCATTTTAAGCATATAGTCGAAGAGGCCCTCAAAAACGATATACACTTAGAGACTTCTTCCGCTTTTGATATGCCCATGATAGATGCTTTGGAAAAAAAAGGGAAAGTGACAAAAGATATTACGGTTATTTGTAATGGTTTTAAGACTTTTCAATACAAACAATATATTGTGGATATGCTTCACGACGGATATAAAAATATCATCCCCGTTTTGGACAATAGAGAAGAATTTAACCTCTACGATAATGAGTTGGAATTAGACGAACCTTGTAATTTAGGGATTCGCGTAGCGGCAGAAGAACAACCGGATTCTCAATTCTATACTTCTCGTTTAGGTGTACGGATGGAAGATGTGATAGAGCTATACACGAATAAAATTTCAAAAAATCCAAATTTCAAAGTAAAACTATTACACTTTTTTATTAATTCCGGAATTTCCGATACCCCTTATTATTGGAACGAGTTAGAAAAATACGTAACGCTTTACTGCAAATTCAAAAAAATAAATCCGGAGTTAGATACACTGGATATCGGAGGCGGAATGCCTTTTAAAGACTCTTTGGTGCATGATTTCGACTATGAATCTATGGTGAATGAAATCGTCAACCGTATCAAAGAAATCTGCTCGCATTATGAGGTAATAGAACCGGATATCATTACAGAGTTTGGCAAATATACAGTAGCGGAAGCTTCTGGGATATTGTATAAAGTATTAGGCAGAAAGCAACAAAATGATAAAGAAAAGTGGTTTATGATTGACGGCTCCTTTATCACAAATCTGCCGGATGTGTGGGCCTTGAATCAAAAGTATATTTTACTGCCGATAAATAATTGGGATTCAGGCTATGAAAAAGTAAACTTGGGAGGCATCACCTGCGACGGGCAGGATTATTATAATCAAGAAGCACATATTAATACGGTTTTTATGCCAAAAACACGTAAAGTACAGTACCTGGGCTTTTTCCACACGGGAGCTTATCAGGATGTACTGAGCGGATATGGAGGGATTCACCATTGTCTACTTCCTTCGCCCAAGCATGTGTTAATCCGGAGAAACAGAGACGAAACCTTTGATTACGAAGTGTTCGGAGAAGAACAAAACTCCAAGCAAGTAATGAAATTATTAGGCTACATCAAATAAAACTTAACAAAAAAGCGCTGTTTGCACACCGGTCACTCCAAACAGAGTTCTTTTCTTTACCCATCAATATCCGAAAATTTAAAGGTTTCTTTTACCCGAATACCTTTTTCAGTCATTTGTAGAGTGCAGCATTCATGGATGGGATCATGCTCGAAGAATATAATATATTCCTTCTCCATTATTTCCTGCCAGTAATTTTGTCTCTCTTCTAAAGTGATCAGAGGCCGGGTATCATACCCCATCACGTAAGGCAAGGGAGTATGCCCTACCGTAGGCAACAGATCTGTGATGTATAAAATCGTATGTCCTTTATATTTAATTTGGGGCATCATCATCGATTCGGTATGACCATGGGCCAAACGTACCGCTATATTTTCGTCATAGTCTGCCCCTTCTTTGATAAAATTAAGCTGACCTGATTCTTGTATGGGCA
>JAJYRG010000085.1 GCA_021794195.1 Bacteroidota bacterium | reverse complement strand
GAACGTCAATCATTAATCTCTGCCCCTATACATATTAAAAAAGGTGCATGGATAAGTGCAAGTGCCACTATTCTCGCAGGAGTAACCATAGGTGAGAACTCAGTAGTAGCAGCGGGTGCCGTAGTTTCCAAAGATGTTCCCGATAATGTTTTGGTGGGCGGGATTCCCGCAAAAATCCTGAAAACAATTTAAACCCGAGAAGGAGTTCTATTAATATCCTTTTGTTGGTGTTGCCATCGACAAGATCGTATTTACCAAGAATATACTTCTTTACAGAGGTAGTAACAAACCGCGGAAACGAAGCCCGGAGCCCGGCTTTAACTTAATATCAGAACCATGTAAAGAATTATTTTACAAGGCGCTTTTACCCATCCATATTCTCTCCTACAGTTTATCTTTGTGAAATCTCAAAAAGGATTTTAAAAGTAAGGGAACTGCTTGGTAAACCCAGTGAATTATCTTATAAATCATAAATAGATGAATAAAAAAGCAGATATAAAACAAAATAAAGTAAAACAACCCGATGTCTTCTACAAAGTGGACATTGTCGTTATCGGAGCAGGGCAAGCGGGATTGTCTGCTGCTTATCACCTAAAAAGAGCGGGTATAGCACCTGGAAAAGGTTTTGTCGTTTTAGATGATGAGTTCGGTGCCGGAGGAGCATGGCAACATCGTTGGGATTCTTTGACTTTAAGTACCGTAAATGGCATTAATGATCTGCCAGGGATGCCTTTTACAGATGCCGTGGATACAGGAGATAATTTATTGCAAGCAAATATTGCTGTACCGAGCTATTATAAGCAATATGAAAAGCGTTTTGGATTGCCGATCATCCGTCCGGTCCGCGTCGAAAAAGTATATGAGAAAAACAGGCGTTTTTTTATCAAAACCAATGGAGTTCAGTTTTCTGCCCGGGGCATCATTAATGCCACGGGGACCTGGAAAAGTCCTTTTTGTCCACATTACCCCGGTTGGGATAAATTTAAAGGCCGTCAATTACATACCGGAGAGTATAAAAGTGCAGCAGAGTTTATCGGCAAACATGTAATCGTCGTGGGAGGCGGAATTTCTGCTGTACAACTGCTGGACGAAATTTCAAAAGTAACCTCTACAACATGGGTAACCCGCCAACCGCCTGATTTCAAAAACTATAAATTCACCCAAGACAAAGGAAGGGAAGCTGTCGCAAGGGTTGAAGAGCGGGTACGTGAGGGTTTACCCCCTCAATCGGTAGTCTCAGTGACAGGTTTACCCCTTACCCCTGCTATTAAAGAGCTGTTGAAAAACGGAGTGATGGACAGAAAACCTATGTTTAAGGAGATAACAAAAACAGGTGTCCGTTGGGAAGACAATACCGAAATAGCTGCAGATGTTATTTTTTGGAATACCGGATTTCGACATTCACTGGAACACCTGGCGCCCCTTCAGCTACAAAATGAAAAAGATGGAATTACGATGACTGGAAAACTTGCCACACAAGTGGCAAAAGATCCGCGTATTCATCTAACGGGTTATGGCCCTTCAGCTTCAACTATTGGCGCTAACCGGGCAGGAAGAGCAGCGGCAAGGGAGCTAATTGATTTTTTAACCCGGGACTGACTCTAAAAATTAACGTCCGATCCATAATTAAGGATAATTTCATGAAGATTTAGGGGGTAAATCAAGAAAAAGCAACACCATAAAACAATTCTCTAACGAAAACTTAAGATTATTCTATAATCTATACTATCCAGATTCACCTTCTGTTAAATAGAATTACAAAATACAGCTCGATAACTTTCTTTTTTCTCTCCCGTTTCTCTATACGCTTATTCATTTTCCATAAGGAATTTATTCAAAAAACTGAAATTCAATTTCTTTTGGCATGAAATGTACCGCTTTAAAATGGGTCACTGCCTTGATCTGGTGTTTAGCCTCTGGAGGTATTATAAAAGCATCCCCTTGTTTGAGTATTTTATCTTCTCCGTTTATTTTAAGGATACACTCGCCTTCCTGGATAAATAATATTGACTCGACGTTAGCAAGGTGCTTCGGCAACAAATTGCCTTCCTCTCCTTACATCTCTTTCGCTACTAAGCGAGTTCCGGAAGCCAGCACTTTGACTTTGGGTTTTGTCACTTTGTCCATAATATTTGATTTTCAAATTCTTTTGCTTTAGTATTATTCGTAAAACTTAGTGTCAGTTCCTTTATAAGATATAGAAAATAAGGTTATTAAATCTATTTTTTTAAATTTCCATTAATTGTTAACCTTCCCATCCCTTTAAGTATTTCTTCCATTTGATGACAACACCTAACGGCGGGGATGAAGTGTCAGATCCTTCAACTCATCACCCCCTTATGTTTGTAGTTACTCAATAAAATGCCTTAGAATTGTAATGAACCCCTCACAAGCAAATGAGCATCAAACGATTTGACATTCCCAGCACAGAAACAAGCATGTGTCTAAAAGTATAAACCGTATCTTGTACGGGCTGAAGAGTGAGCAGCATTTCATTAAACATATCGTCAAAATGATTTTAGAACTACTTTCTTCACAATTAAAAGAACAAGACTATAGAAGCCTACATTAAAATAGTAGAACAAGACAAATCGGCTAACCGGATTTATGTATCCAATTTGAATTGATTTTAAAGATTTTAAGAAAAGCTTATACACAAAAAAGAGAGATTTTACTTATTGATTGAATCAGTCTTCATATCTATTATCATCTACTTCTGAATCGTCGTAACGGACAGCTTTATAAGCCCCGTCTTCTCCACGAAGAAAAGTCTGCGCTCCCGGTAAAATCTCAGAGTTTTGAGCCGAATAACAGAGCCATTGTTTCTCACTTTTCTTAGCGACAAAGACAAATAAGGTATTTCTTTTGTGTAAGGTTAATTCTCCTTTTTTATTTGTTTGGTGAATTACTTCCATTTTGGCATGTACTGTCGCTATCCCCCGTGTGAGATAGCGAACTTTTGTTTGCAGCACATTCAATTGAGAGCTTTTAAATATAATACGAAATCCAAAATCATGAGCTTTTTGAATATCTTTTCTGTGCTCCCACCAAATACCCGTTACGTTAATAAAATCAGCATCTTCTACAAATAGAGAGGCCAAAGCTTGCGCATCTTTTTGCTTCCAGGCTTCCGCAAAGTTTCTTGGAATATCTTCAGGAACAAGTGCTTTTTTTAACATAAAAAATGAGTAATAAGGGGGAGTAAAGCCTTTATTTTATTTTTTTATAAAATTATACAATGAATTAGCCCAATTCCTTCATTGCTTTTTCTATTTTCTGACGGGTAGAATCGCTTATTTTCACCAAAGGCAGCCGTACTTGATCTGTCCCCTGTCCTAAGGTTTTTAACATGGCTTTTACTCCACATGGATTCGATTCTATAAAACATAGATCTATAAGTGCTAACAATTGCTGGTGGATCTCTTGTGCGTTGCTGATATTATTTCCTAATCCGTATTTTACCAAATCCGAAACTTTTTTAGGATATGCATTCGCAATTACAGAAATAACTCCTATTCCTCCGGAAGCGAGTATGGGCAGGGTAAAAGAATCGTCACCCGAAATAACAGCGAAGTCTTCGGGCGCATCCCTCAGTATTTTTGAAATCTGAACAATATCTCCACATGCTTCTTTTGTGGCTACAATATTTGAAAAATCTCTCGCCAGCTGAATGGTAGTTTCGGGTGCCACATTGCTGCCCGTACGGCCTGGAACGTTGTATAAAATCAACGGCAGGGAAGAAGCCTGTGCTATAGCTTTGTAATGCTCATATATCCCTTTTTGTGTAGGCTTATTGTAATAGGGAGAAACGGAAAGAACCGCTTGATAGCCCGGTACAGAAAAGTCAGCTATCTGTTTTGCGAGAGCCATAGTATTATTTCCACCAATGCCCGCTACCAGTGGAACCCTTCCTGCGACATGTTCTGAAGTAAAGTGCCAGATTTCTTTTTTTTCTTTATCTGACAAGGTTGCCGTTTCTCCAGTGGTTCCCAGGGACACGAGATAATCCATTCCATTTTCAATCTGATAATCGATCAAATTGGCTAAACTATCAAAATCTATACTTTGATCTTCATTAAACGGGGTAATTAAGGCAACCCCTGCACCCACTATTTCTCTCATTCTGTATCTTATTTTTAACTAATTTCCTTTTAACATTTTTTCAAAATCGTTCTCTGAAAGGATGGGAA
This sequence comes from Bacteroidota bacterium, assembly GCA_021794195.1. Taxonomy (GTDB): domain Bacteria; phylum Bacteroidota; class Bacteroidia; order Sphingobacteriales; family Sphingobacteriaceae; genus Sphingobacterium. Next base: position 6,435 of record JAJYRG010000085.1, on the reverse strand, counting down.
TATCCAACTCTGCTGCTTTTATCCGCTTTGAAGGCCCCATTTTATCCCCGGCCACCAAGTAATCTAATTTTCCGGAAATAGCAGAAAGTAAGCGGCCTCCATTTTGTTCGATGGTGTCGGAAAGTTCCTTTCGGGAATAATTTTTGAATACCCCAGAGATCACAAAACTTTTCCCTTCTAATTTTTGACTTTCTTGTTTTTCTTCCGGTTTTATTTCAAATTGTAACCCTGCATTTCTTAATTTTTGGATCTCTGAAATGTGCTCCTCATTTTTAAAGTAATCATACACACTTTCTGCTATCCGTTCACCTACATCGGATACTTCAAGCAGTTGCTCTTTAGAAGCATCCATCAGGTTATCTATATTTTTAAAATGGATTGCGATTTTTTTGGCCACAGTTTCCCCTACATACCGGATTCCCAAAGCAAACAAAAGCTTTTCAAAAGGAATCTGTTTTGACGCTTCTATTCCTTTTATCATATTGCTTATAGATTTTTCTCCGAAGCGTTCTAATTTTTTTAATTCCAATGCATGATCTTTCAGACAATATATATCTGATAGTTTGTTCAAGTACCCTAAAGAGTAAAAGGTCTCTATAGTTTCATTTCCCAAACCTTCAATATCCATCATTTTTCTACCGACAAAATGCTGCATCCCTCCTACAATTTGGGGTTTACACCCCGTATCATTTGGGCAATAATGCACAGCTTCGCCTTCTTCTCTGATCAGTTTGGTTCCACACTCCGGACAATGGGTCGGGTATTGGATAGGCTGCGCATCCTTTTCCCGTCGGTATGTATCTATTTCGACTATTTTAGGAATAATCTCTCCTCCCTTCTCTACATATACATAATCTTTCTCGTGCAAATCCAGCCGTAAAATTTCATTCGCATTATGTAGAGAAGCTCGTTTTACCGTTGTTCCTGCCAAAACAATAGGTTCTAAATTAGCCACGGGTGTTACTGCTCCTGTACGCCCTACCTGATAAGTAACTTTATCCAGACGGGTTACCGCTTTTTCAGCCTGAAATTTGTAGGAAATTGCCCATCGTGGAGATTTAGCCGTAAAACCTAATTCTTCTTGAAACCTATAATCATTTACTTTTATAACTATACCGTCGATTTCATAACTTAAATCGTGTCTGGCCTCATCCCAATAATGCACAAAGTCTAAAATTTCTTCTATGGTATTGCAAAGCTTGGTATGCTCACTTACATGAAAGCCCCATTGTTGGATGGCTTGTATGCTATTCCAGTGGGTTTCAAAACGCTCAAGACGGTTATCTGAATAGAGAAAATACAGAAAACAATCCAACGGCCGTTTCGCTACTTCTGAAGAGTCCTGCAACTTGATGGTTCCAGCCGCAAAATTTCTCGGATTGGCATAAGTTTGTTTTCCTTCTTTCTCTCTTTTTGCATTCAATTTTTCAAAAGCCGTCTTATGCATAAAGATCTCCCCTCGGATTTCAAATATATCCGGATAATCCGAACCTTTTAAAACCTGGGGCACACGTTGTATAGTTTTGACATTGGTTGTCACGTCTTCTCCTTGATAGCCATCTCCACGGGTTACGGCACGCTGTAGTTGCCCTCCCTCGTATGTGAGCGATATGGAAAGTCCGTCAAACTTTAATTCGCAAACATATTGGAGCTCATCCCCTACTACTTTTCGTACTCTTTTATCAAAATCCCTTAGTTCACTTTCATTATAAGTGTTTGACAAAGAGAGCATAGGCCATGTATGGACGACGGTTTCAAACTTACGCGTAATATCGCCACCAATCCTTGAAGTTGGAGAGTTTACTAATTTATATTGAGGATATTCGTTCTCTAGTTTTTCTAACTCTTTTAATTTATGGTCAAAATCATAGTCGGAAATCAAAGAATTTGCCAGCACATAATATTCATAATTGTAGTGATTCAATTCTTCTGTTAATTGCTCTATTTTTCTTTGAATTTCATTTGCCATAGTGCACGAAATTACTAAAAGAAAAACGTAAAAAATAGTATTAAATCAATAACGGATAAAGACGCAAAAAGATTTATTTCATGACAGAGATAGACCTCTGTTGTTTATTCGATTAATCATAGGTTACACAAAATGTTTTGGGTTGAGATTATTGAATTTTCGTATTTTATTCACCCAGAAAACCCAAACTATCCAACCTTTATAGACTCCTTTTAACGTTGATTTCTGCCTTATCCGTTTACGTTTTTTTGCATTTTGTCTAAATTGTCTGAAAAATGACTGATGAGCTCGGCTAATTGCCCAGGCATCTTTTGGTTTCCCTTGCAGTAAGAAGACCAACAAAGCAAGAAAATCCATCCAAAATCTTAAAAAAATCCGCCTAACAGCTACAAAAAACGGCAGATTTTTTTGCATCATGATCAAGCTGTTTCGAAAATTCAAATATGTTTTTTGAGGGTTTTGGGCAGACAAAGTCCCCCCACCTACATGATAAACGCGAGATCTACCGACTGCTGATATTTTATATCCTTTTGATTTTAACCGCCAGCATAAGTCTATCTCTTCCATATGGGCAAAAAAATCGTCATCAAACCCTTCCATCTCCTTCCAAGCTGCACTTTTAATAAAAAGAGCAGCACCGCTTGCCCAGAAGACTTCTTTGTTATCGTCATATTGGCCTTCGTCTGCCTCTATAGCAGACATTATTCTTCCTCTGCAAAAAGGAAACCCATATTTATCTAAAAATCCTCCCGCCGCTCCTGCATGTTCAAACTTAGTTTTTTGGTGATAGCTTAATATTTTAGGTTGAGCTGCAACGCGGATTAAATCTTCTTCGAGATAAGATATGACAGGCTCTATCCATCCCGGCGTAACTTCTACATCAGAATTTAACAATACATAATAATCTGCATGAATTTGATCTAACACTTTGTTGTATCCTCCAGTGAAACCATAGTTTTCAGGATTTTGAATACAGGTAATATCCGGATAGTGTGTTTTTAAAAAATCTACAGAACCGTCTGTCGACCCATTATCACCTACATAATAGTGTATATTGGGATACGTACTTTTTAACAAAGCAGGAAGAAATTTTTCTAAATATGCCTGCCCGTTCCAATTCAGAATAACGACAGCTACTTCCGGATATCCATTCATTTTCTTCGTTTGCGTTTCCATCTTCTGTGCGACCATAACCAATATTCAGGTTTTTCCCGGATGAGTTTTTCAGTAAAGCGATTGTGCAAATGGGTAATCTCTTTGGGACTATAATCTTGGGGATTATCCACTATCGTGGTAAAACGGCAAAAATATCTTCCCCGTCTTTTTTTCCGGCCTATGAAACAATAAACAACCGGATGGTTTGTCATTTTCGAAATTCGCTCCACTCCAGTATACACCAATGTATCTTGATTAAGAAAATTCATAAAATAGTCTGAGTCTTGATAAGTAGGTGTCTGATCCGCTACAAAAATACTAATATGAGGAATATCTTTCATACGCACAATATGACGTAGTATTTGTTTCATTTGGATCATTTTTGCACCAAAACGCGAGCGTATTTTATTATATATACTATTAAAAACAGCATTGTTTAAAGGCTTATATACAATCAAAGTCGGGTATTTATCCCCCATCATCAAAGATAGACGATGGATACCCAATTCCCAATTAGCGTAATGCGCCGTGACACCAAGCGCAAATATTCCGTTGTCCAAATGTTTGAAAAGTTCATCCGGGTCAATAAGCTCCATACGGTTTAACACTTGATTTTTTGATATAGAACAAAGCTTTATAGATTCTACTATAATATCAGGCAAATAACGATAAAATTTTTTAGCTATTTTTTTAATTTCTTCCTCTGATTTTTCGGGAAATGAATTCCGCAAATTTGCAAACACTACCTTTTTCCGGTAACCGGTAAGATAATATAAAACCACAAATAAAAAATCAGAAATACGATACATCACCCAAAATGGGAGCAGAGAGAATAGGTAAATTATAACATAAAGTATTCTTTCTTTCATGCTTTTAATTAAATTCTTACAAAGATGTTCAAATTAATTTATTTTTGTCATACAAAAACGTGTATAGTTATGTCAAACTTTATATTTCCATCTTTTTATTTGCCGCCTATATCTTATTTTCATTATATAAAAAAGAGCCACAAAACACTCAACGTAGAAATATATGAAAACTATGTGAAACAAAGTTATAGAACAAGATCCGTAATCGGAACGGCAAATGGGCCGCTTAACCTTATTATTCCTATAAAGCATACGGATAAAGAGAAAATGCCCATGAAAGACGTAAAAATAAGCTATGACTCTAACTGGCAAAGATTACATTGGGCGTCTATTACCTCGGCATACCGAAGAACGCCTTATTTTGAATTTTATGAAACAGAGCTCTCTGATTTTTATCACAAAAAGGAAACTTTTTTGATAGATTATAATACAAAAATATTAAAAGTATTACTCCGGTTTTTAAAAATAAATATTCCTATCACTTTTACGGAGGAATATAAAGAAAATATCCCTCCTCCGTTTGACTTAAGAAAGCAGCTCCATGCTAAAAAAGAGTTTAAATTGGCCACCCTCCCACCTTATTACCATATATTTGAAGAGAAAACAGGTTTTATTGCAAACTTGAGTATAATAGATTTACTTTTTCATCAAGGCCCCTATTCCGAAGATTATTTTTAAGCCAACCCAAAATATTTTAAAATATTTTGGGTTTTATATACTATTTAAGAATTAGGTGCGTTATATAGGTGAATAATAAAAATTCATAATTTCATAATTTAGGTTAATAATTGGTTTGGAAAACGTCTGAGGCTCCCCGCCTCGGACGTTTCTTTTTTTATATAAAGTTCATTTCTCCTTTCCCCTTCTCTTTCCATGGCCTTAAACGGCAAAACAATCAATTCTTTGTCATAATAAAAGACATACGTATCTTTTATTATATTAATAATATATCTTTACATCGAGATATCAAAACAATATTAAAACTTTATACAAAAATGCTATGAAAAAAGACAATTTTATTAATGTAACCCAGCTTCCACCTCCTCTGAAGCATCCTACAATATTTAAAGCCTTCCAATCTCTGGCAGAAGGTGAGGCTATGGTTATTCATAATGATCATGATCCCAAACCCTTATATTATCAGTTATCGGCCGAATATCCAGATACTTTCACCTGGGAGTATCTACAGGAAGGTCCGCAAGTTTGGGAAGTAAAAATTACCTGTACACAGAAGGAAGAAACTGTAGGCGAAATAGTTGCCAAGGATTATCGTAAAGCAGAAGTTTTCAAACAATTTGGCATAGATTTTTGTTGCAACGGTGGAAAAACCTTATCAGAAGCAAGCAAAGAAGTGAATATAAATCTGGACACACTCCTATCAGAGTTAGAGAAGGCAGATATATCCACAGCCGCTCCTTCACAGGATTATGCAAAATGGCCATTAGACTTTTTAGCTGATTTCATTGCGAATACACATCATCAATACGTAAGAGAAACCGCCCCCATCATAGAAGGTTTAGCCGATAAAGTATCAAATGTACATGGAGCAAGCCATCCTGAACTACGGGATGTGGCAAAACGGGTAAAAAGCTTGACAGCCGATCTGATGCAACACGTAAAAGATGAAGAAAGCTTTGTATTCCCTGCCATCAAAAAACTTATAAGCAGCGGAAAGCCCAATATTGAAAATGGGGAAAGCTTGGATGAATTAATTAAGCGGATGCATGTCGAACATGATCATGCGGGTGAAGATTTACGTTATATTCGAAAGATAACGGATGACTATGCTTTGCCACAAGATGCCTGCAATTCATATATGTACTTATTTGAAAAGTTAAAAGAGTTTGAAGACGATTTGTTCCGTCATATCCATTTAGAGAACAATATTTTATTTCCAAAATCAGTCGCTTTGGAAACTGTGTAGTTTTTAGCAGTTTGAGTATTAATTTCAAAGAAGAAAAGAGGTCTTATAAATTTCAAGGCTTCTTTTCTTTTATATATCTTTATAAAAAAGAGGAACATGGCTAAACCTATCAAACGCAGTGAACATATAATAAAACTTTCCAGAGAGCACCATTTTAGCTTATTATTTGGATGGAAAATAAGAACTGGCTTAAAAAAAGGAATAGATCTGGAAAGAATTGAGGCTTATATCCGTTATTTTTGGAAAGAACATCAAATACCTCATTTCGCCCAAGAAGATGTGCTTTATGAAAAAGTAGATGATGAGCTTGTGCAAAGAGCTTTCAGAGAACACCGTGAGATGGAAGAAATAATGGCAAAAATAAATGAAACTCCTGGAAAAGAAAAAGCTGATTTATTTCAAACGATTGCCGATAAGGTAACCGATCATGTACGGTTTGAAGAGCGCATATTATTTCCCCATTTGGAAGAACAGATTGCTGATAGCGAATTGGCAGAAATTGCGCGAAAACATCATGA
>JAJYRG010000008.1 GCA_021794195.1 Bacteroidota bacterium | reverse complement strand
TTGAAGCCTGAACAAATACAGCGTTTATTGGCTCATGGCAGCGATTGGTTTGCTATCAAGAAAAACTCAGAACAGAGTTATGCGGAAGCGATAAAAGAAAAACACTTCTGGACAAAAATAAAAAATGAGTGGAAGCGGATGGAAGCGATGGATATAAGCGATGTGTATTATGATGCATTCTTAACAAATGGACAAAAAGCATTTCATTTAGAACAATATACCTCCGGAGACAAAGTTAGGTTGAGGGTTTCTAATGCAGGAGGCTCTTCTTATTTTTGGCTGAACTATGCCGGAGGAAAGATAACAGTAGTAGCCAATGACGGCAACGATGTAGAACCCATAGAAGTAGATAGGTTATTGATCGGAGTGTCCGAAACGTATGATATCGTAGTAGAATTGCCGGAGGATAATAAATCTTATGAACTACTGGCCACTGCCGAAGATCGTTCCGGTTCCACGTCCACGTTTATCGGTAAAGGGGAGAAAGTAGAGTTTCCAGCTCTTCCGCGGTTAAAATATTTCGAGGGGATGAAGATGATGAATGAGATGATGAAGATGAACGGAGATATGCATGACATGGATATGGAGATGAGTTTGCAGCAGATGGATATGAATGCAGTTATGTATCCTGAAGTCAGGAATGCACACCATGACCATGGCTCTCATGATGAAGATAATGATTCGCATGACGATCACGGACATCACGATGATCAGGAGGAACACGGGAGCGGAGAAGGAGATCCGCATACCTTAAATTATAACATGCTTAAGGCGACGGAAAATACAGCATTTAAAGATACGGCCAACATTAAAGAAGTGCATTTTGAATTGACAGGAAATATGAACCGTTATGTATGGAGCATGGATGACAAGGTGCTGTCAGAATCAGACAAAATACCCGTGAAGCAAGGAGAGATATTGCGTATCACATTGTACAATAATTCTATGATGCGTCATCCCATGCACTTGCATGGTTTTGATTTTCGGTTACTGAATGATTACGGGGAATATTCACCCTTAAAAAATGTAGTAGATATCATGCCGATGGAAACGAATGTGTTAGAATTTGAAGCGAATAGGGAAGGAGATTGGTTTTTTCATTGTCATATACTCTACCATATGATGGCGGGAATGAACCGGGTTTTTGAAGTGGGAGACTACCAGAATCCGGAATTGACAGATAAAGAGCTTGCTTATAAAATTTTGCAAAAAGAAAGTAATGCCTGGCATTTCTCGGCAGAAAATGATTTTGCAAGTAATGGTAATGAAGGAGAAGCAAGCTTACAAAATACGCGCTGGAACATAGGAGCAGATTGGCATTTAGGCTACAAGGATACGCATGGTTATGAAGCACAAGCCGTAGTAGGGCGCTATATGGACAGGATGCAATGGTTTATGCCTTTTGTCGGTTTTGAATGGAGGCACCGCAAAATTTCCAATTCTGCAAATGGAATTAAGAATTTGTTCGGACAGAAAAGTACCAAAGATCACCGGACGGCGGCAAGCATAGGGGTAAGGTATACTCTACCATTTTTAGTAGATTTACAAACAGAAGTGTTTCACGATGGTATTGTGCGCCTTTCTCTGCAAAGGAAAGATATAGCCGTTTCCAAACATGTACGCGCTGGATTTATGGTCAATACGGACAAAGAATATATGGGCGAGCTTAAATATCTTTTCTCCAGAAATCTTGGAATCCGGACGCATTACGATAGTGATATGGGATTCGGAGTAGGATTGGCCATTACCTATTAATGGTTTCTGTTTTAGAAGGATGTTTTTATGTGTAAAAGCTTTCTTTAAAAACTTTTAACAGATGGGTTATTTTTCTATAAATATGAATGAATATAACTATGCTGGCTCTGTTTTTGCGATGAGATTGCGTATATTGGATTAATATGACGATGAGAAAATATTTCACAGGGATAGCATTGGTTTTATGGGCCGGCTTTTCTTTTGCACAGGAAATGGAATTGCCATTGGATTTTCATTCTGCTTATGAAAACACGAAGTATTTAGCAAATGATTTAATAACGTCCAATCCGGAGAATCTTGAAAGGTTTTCGGATAAAAAACTAACAAAAAGCTTTGTCACTTTAATGGAAAATGAATACGTAACAGATGTTTCCTTATCTGATTATGTAGACAAAGCGGATTCAAACGTGGTAGAGAAAGTGCATTCTGCTGTATGGGCGATATACTTTATTGAGAAAGGACAGGATAGTTCTTACCTGGATTTTAAGTTGGATCAGATTTTTGATAAAGATGGAAATGAATTAGAAGCAGGTGATTACATTTCTACAGGTAAATTCGAAAAAGAAGTATATACCTATTTATTGGATGATTCTGCACATGATTATTATTTTGAAACCTGGGGAGCCATAAGTGAAATTGATACAGTAGCTAACGGGGTAGAAAAGGAACAGGATTTACTTGTTAATCCTCTAAGGGAGCTTTTGGATGAAAAAGGGATTATACCTTTTGATCTGCCCGTTGATACAATAGCAGATTTGCTCGGTGCGGAAGCCGTTGAGACAAATTGTGAAGATTGTGCTTTTCCTTCTGTTTATGAATGGAGCTTTGAAAAAGACACTTATTTTCGGGTAATTACTTTGGAGGACAGTACCCGGATATACAATGTATTTAATACTTCAAATGCTGTCATAAAAGATGCCTTGTTGGGTTTCTCGATAGGAGAAACGAAAGAAGAGGTTTTAGAAGCGTTTAAAGAGGAGAGGCCTCAGGTGCAGCGGCATAAATCTTCTCAGGAAGACACGCTATATCCCGAAAACAGTGAATACATTGTCGTAGAGATTGACGATTATTACGTGAAGTTTGATTTTTCAAATGAAAGGCTATTCGGGCTTATGATAGCTGAAAAACCTTTTTAAAAGGATGGCTTTTTAGCGAGAGAAAGGTTCGATATATTCACGAACCTTTCACTTTTACCCAGGGTTCTTGCTGACTGAGGCAGTGAAAACTTCCTAACCCCCATATAATATCTATAGATCTTAGCCCAACAACTTTTTTGTCAGGAAAACATTCTTGCAATATTTTCAAAGCCTTTTCATCATTCTTATCTTCAAAAACAGGTACGGCAACGACCTTATTAGCTATATAAAAATTAGCATAAGAAGCCGGTAATTGTTCGCCGTCATATATCACGGGGGCGGGCATGGGAAGTTCAATAACCTGGAGAGGTTTTCCGTCTGCAAGCCTGAATGTCTTAAGTATATCCAGATTTTTCTTTAGAATAGTATAATTTGGAGAAGATTTATCTTCTTCCACTGCTGTGACGACCGTATGGCTGTTTACAAATCGGGTGATATCATCTATATGCCCATCCGTATCATCTCCTGTGATGCCTTCTTCCAACCATAAAACCTGTTCCTGTCCATAATATTCACAAAGAAAAAGTTCAATTTCTTCTTTTGTTAAATGCGGATTGCGGTTTTTATGTAATAGACAGGATTTGGTTGTTAAAACTGTTCCCTTTCCATTAAACTCTACAGCACCGCCTTCCATAATTATACTGGGTTCGAATAGCCTATAACCATAGTGATCCGCAATTTTTGTAGGGATAATATCATCTTGATCATAAGGCGGATATTTATTTCCCCAAGCATTATATCCCCAATCTACAACGGCTTTTTCTTGTGTTTCAGGATTGACGAGAAAGGCAGGGCCATGATCTCTGCACCAGGCATCATCCGTAGGGTGTATGAAAAACTCTATATTCGAAAAGTTTACTTCCGCTTTTGTTAATTTTTCAATAGCCTTATTCTTCATCGTTTCATCGTTGACATTGATCTTTACTTTTTGATCAGCCGCGATTAGTTTGACGAATGCACAATACTCAGGGAATATCTTATGGATCTTTCCGGGCCATGAAGCCTCTTTATGAGGCCAGCTCAGCCACAACGCCTCCTGCTTTTCCCATTCTGCCGGAAAAGTAAACCCTAATGATCGGGGTGTATTTTTTATGTCTATGAGCGGATTAACAGTTTTTTTAAACATTTTTTAAAAGACAAGTTATCGTAAACTTAAACTACCTGGTTTATTGTATTTAGAATTGTTTACTCCTCATCCAAATATCTTTGGGTAATCGGTTGATAAGAATCTATTCTGCGATCGCGGAAAAAAGGCCAATGTTTACGGAAGAAATCGGAATCTGCAAGGTCTAAGGTAACTACTTCTACTTCTTCTTTATCGTGTGAGGCCTGATATAAGACTCTCCCTTGTGCATTGGTTGCAAAACTTCCTCCCCAAAACTTCATTTCTCCTTCTTGTTCATCGCCTACACGGTTTACCGAAACTACAGGAATGCCGTTTGCTACAGCGTGGCTTTGTTGAATCACCTGCCAGGCATTATATTGATCGGTATTGGTTTGCTCATCTTGTTCCCGTGCCCAGCCAATAGCCGTAGGATAGAAAAGAATTTCCGCACCCATCATAGCCGTTATTCTGGCGGCTTCCGGGTACCATTGATCCCAGCAAATCAATACACCTAAACGGCCAAATTTTGTTTTAAAAACTTTGTATCCCGTATCTCCTGGGGTAAAATAAAACTTCTCGTAAAACGCCGGGTCATCTGGAATATGCATTTTACGGTATTTACCTAAGTAAGTTCCGTCTGCATCCAACACAGCCGTAGTGTTGTGGTAGATTCCTTCTGCCCGCTTTTCAAAGAGAGAAGCAATGATCACCACACCCAGCTCGCCTGCAAGAGCAGAAAGCGAATCCGTAGTAGGTCCCGGAATCTGTTCGGCCAGATCGAAATTATCGTAGTCTTCTACATCACAAAAATACAAAGTAGAGAAAATCTCCTGAAGACAAACGATATTTGCTCCTTTTTGAGCAGCTTCTTTTATTTTCTCTTTCGCTTTCTCTATGTTGCTGTTCTTGTCTTTTATACAAGACATTTGTACAAGACCTACATTTACTTTTTTCATTTTTTAAACACTTAAAAATTTTCCAAAGATAGAATTTCCTTCGATATATTAGAGTTAAAAATAAATAAATAATCTAACGCGGTTCAATATACTGAAAGTCAATTATTTGACTGTATTTATCCTTTCGGAAAAGCCTCTCTCAGGATTTCAAAAGACCGCATTTTTTTACCCAAATCGTAAATATAAGAGATACCCATCAGCTCATCTACCTGATAGGTATCCACAAACTCTTGTATTTCTTTTTTCAGTTTTTCTTTATTTCCGATGAATGTTCCGGACACCATGCTATTGACTGCTCTTTCAATTTCCGGAATACCGTCATAGATGGGGACTTCGGTAGGAGGAGAGAGAGGAAAACGGTTGTTAGTCACTATGCCTGCAAACAGGTTGAATAAGCTGGTCTTTAACAATTCCGCATCTTCATTGCTATCTGCCCCGACAATATTTACACAGGTTACAAAATAAGGAGAACTCAACTGTTCAGAGGCTTTGAAGTTTTCTCTGTAGATCTGAGAAGCTTGGGCCAATTGCGCAGGTGCAAAGTGTGAAGCAAAAGCATAAGGCAAACCTAACTCAGCAGCCAAATAAGCACTGTCTGTACTCGAACCTAAGATCCATATAGGGATTTCTAAACCTTCGCCTGGAAAAGCCCGGACTTTTGCTGTGTAATTATTTTTACTAAAGAATTTTTGTAGGGCTAAAACATCGTCTTTAAAATAGAATTGCGTATTCATATTATTACGTCGTAACGCCATGGCTGTGAGCTGATCGGTACCCGGCGCTCTGCCTAATCCCAAATCTATGCGATTGGGATAAATGCTGGCTAAAGTTCCCATTTGCTCCGCTACTACCAGAGGGGCATGATTTGGCAGCATGATGCCTCCGGAGCCTATCTTAATACTTTTTGTGTTACCGGCCAGATGTCCCATCAGAACGGCCGTAGCCGAACTGGCTATGTACTCCATATTATGGTGCTCGGCAACCCATATTCGTTCATAGCCCAAGGATTCTACTTTCTGAGCCGTTTCTACGGTGTTTTGTATAGCTTCCTGTGCATTGCCACCTTTTAAGACAGGGGCCAGGTCCAGTGCAGATAATTTCAATGTTTTCATTGTCCAAACTTAAAAAGTTTCCACTGATATATTGTAATATAAGTGTTAAACCCTATGGCTATAGTAAGACATTTTTTAAAGAAAGTGTTTAAAGCTGCGAAAGATTCAAAGACCTTGCATCAGACTGCCTAAAAATAGAATTGAGCGGTTCTTTGAGGGGAGGGGACTGTGCTTAGAAAGCATATTAATCTATCCTTTGGGCGAAAATAACCACCTGTTTCCCTTCTTGATTACTGGTGAAGTACATATAGAGTTCTCCTCCTTCGTTTATTTTAAAACGTTTCCGAAGTTTTTTAACGGGAGTAGGAAAGTTTTTTGTAATAATATTTGCTTTTAACTTCCCTTTGTGCTTTTTAAAAGAAGAAAAGTCTTGTACTTCCAATATATTAAAGATTCTTCCCGGGAAATCCCGGTTTACATTTTGTGAAGTATATAAATGCGTATGTTGGGCTAATTTATGCAATCGGAAAGAAGAGGCTATCGATTTAAATGCACCGGCTTTTGTAATCGAAACATCCGGATCGTAAAGCCATTTTTGAGGGAGGCTGTATGTGGCCGTTGCAGACTGCTCTTGAGAAAAAGTAAATGTATATTCGTTTTTTATATTTCTGTATAAGCGGATACAATGTATTTTCGGAATGCCGATGTAGCCTTTCTTTTGGTAAAGCAATACTTCTTTGCACTCATTATCTACACTGATGACGTGAACACTTTTTATCCAGTTTAATTTTTCGAGTAGAAGATGTATATCAAATAAAGGTGATATTTTAGTGATAATGTTTATTCCTTTTTCAAAGAAAAGCTTTTGATTGGCTAAAATATCAGGTTCACACTCTTCCAACAGGAAAACTCTTTTTGAACCTTTTCTCCGGGAAGGATCCACATAGACATAATCAAAATAATCATCTTCTTGTCCGCTTAGGTATTGAATGCCGTTTACTACCTCAAATTCTATGTTATTTACTTTCATAGCTTTGGCATTGTGTGCGGCAATTTGCGATAGCTCTTTATTATATTCGCAATGAATGACTGACGCCGCAGATTGAGCCATATAAACGCTATCTACTCCGAGGCCGCCGGTCAGATCAATTACTCTTGATTTTTTTTTGATGAGGGACTGTTTATATAGAGCCGTATGTTCCGATGAGCTTTGTTCTATATGGATGCGGTTTGGGTAATAAATATTTTCATGAAAAGCCCAAGTTGGCAGTTTTTTAACACAGCGTTGCAAACCATCAATCTGAGCCGCTAATTCCTGGGATGAAACTTGAGCAAAAGGACTCTTGCCTAACGCAATTTTTGTTGCGTCTAAGCCTCGATTGTGCCTAATGAATTCCTGCACTTCCTTTGTCAAAATATTTTCATTCATCAACGCTCTTCTTTTTAACCAACATTTGGCAGGTATAATTATCTTGTAACTGTTGTATGATATCCTTACCCACCAATACCCTGTCTATCGTTTCTTGATTATAATACCGGATGGTAATTAGTTCTAAGTCACGGAGAAGTTCTATTTTATAGTCTTTCTTAAGTTCTTTAATTAACCGTTCCACATTTTCTCCTGTATTGTCTATGGCAATAAAAAAACGGATAGCCGTATTGTGCATCATGTTTATTTTTATACGGTTTTGATGACACAGTTGAAAAATATGACTCAAGTTATCCTCTAAAATAAAAGAAAAATCCCGGGGTTGTATATTTAATTGTATTTGATTTATCTTAAATATAAAAGAGGGTATAGGCAGGGTTTGGTTTGTACTGCGGATAACTGTACCGGATGAGTCCAGATCGATAAATGAACGAACGTGAAGAGTGATACGCTTGTTTTGTAAGGGTTTGATTGTTTTGGGATGGATAACTGTTGCTCCGTAATAAGTGAGTTCCGTAGCATCGGCATAGGAAAGTTCCGGGATTAATTCTGTTTTATCAAACCATTTCGGATCGGCATTCAGTACACCCGGCACATCTTTCCAAATGGTGACAGACTCTGCATTCAGGCCCGAAGCAAAAATGGCAGCCGAATAATCAGAACCTTCACGCCCGAGCGTAGTGGTGATATTGTCTTCGGTGGAGCCAATGAATCCCTGTGTAATAACAATATAATCGTCTAATAAAAAAGGCAGGTCTTTTCTTATATTACTTTCTGTCTGTTCCCATTGAACGCGGGCTTCGCGATGTGTCCTATCTGTGGTTATATATTTTCTGGCATCTATCCATTTTACGTTATGGCCTTCGGCCTGCAAATATGCATACAATAGGGTAGAACTTATCAATTCGCCTATGGGTACAATCTGATCATATAAGCGATCATAATCTTGAAACGAAGATTGTTTTAAAACGCTTTCTGTTTCAGAAAATAGGCGAGACACTTTCTTGTGTATGGAGTGATTTGGGTCGTCAAAAAATTGTTCAAATAATTTTTGATGATCTTTTTTTAACTTTTCCCAGGCTTCACATGTTATTTCTTTCTGATTATAAAAATCCCGGCTCAACTTCACCAGCTTATCTGTGGTATCCCCCATGGCTGATACCACAATAAGAGTCGGCTTATCGTTGAATTTTTTAACGATATGGCATACATTTTTAATGTTGTCAATATCTCTTACGGAAGCACCCCCAAATTTGAATATCTGCATGTATTTCAGGCTAATGATATTTTAATATTGAATTAGATTTTTAGCCTCTTCAGACAGGATCTGATCCAGTTTGTCATATTCAAGCGTAAGAATTGTTACTCCTTCAGAATAAGGCTTTATTTCGTAAATATTATATAACAATGTCAATCCCTCTTCTTCTAATCCGGAGTTTTGAGTGATTTCAAACTCTCCGTTTTCAAAAAAATATTTCTCGTTCAGAGAGTCTGTCTGAGATAAACCCTCGTCTTCTCGAAATGCTGCTTCTGCCAGCCTTTTAAATTCATCCTCTTTAGAAGGATCAATAATATCTTTTAGATGTAGAGCTTTTTTATTCGGTACGTCGATATTGAGATATTGGTAATAATAATTGCCATGAGCTCCCCCGGTATATTCAAAGTTATGTAAGCGGAGCGTGATGTATTGTGGAGTTTGATGGGTTACTTCCACTTTTGTCATACCTTCCCAAGGCGGGGTGAACATTTGCTCCGTACCCTCGTAATACTCATCATATTCAGCTAAGAAGTTTTTTGCTAACGATTGAGGTTTGGACTGATTAAATAACTCTTTTTGAATGAGCTCATTTACCCAGTTCTCAGTAAAGACGGGGTAATCTATGGAAAATTTAGTGGTGTCTATACTGCCGTCTTCCCGCTCAATGAAGTTAGAGCTGTATGTATTATAATGTTCTGTTTGATAGGAGATGAGCTCTTTCGATGTATCTGAGTTTTCTTCTTTGTGGGAAGTACAGGAGATGTGGAAAGATAAAACGACAATTATAGAAATAAATATAATTAAAAGACGCATATTCATATTAAAAATTAATGGAAACATTCAGCCACTTTTCATCAAAGTCAGCTTTATATTTTTTGTAAAATTCAATAGCCGGTTTGTTCCAGTCCAAGACTTGCCAAACCATCCCCTTAAGCCTATGTTTTTTTCCGTAGGCTACGGTTGTATCAAAAAGTTTTTTACCGATTCCTTGTCCACGCATAGCTTCCGTTACGACTATATCTTCCAAATATAACCTTCGGCCTTTCCATGTAGAGTACCGAATATAAAATAAAGAAATCCCTACTATTTTACCTTGGTATTCTGCTACATATGCCCACCAAACGGGTTTGTTGCCAAACCCGGCATCAATAAACTCTTCTAAACTCACAGTTACTTCTTCCGGAGCTTCTTCGTAGAGGGCTAATTCACGTATGAGTGCTAACATTTGTGTGCAGTCTGCTTCCCCCGCCTCCCGGATGATAAGGTCTTTTTCTATCATTTATTTTTTGTTTCTTCCTTATTTGTATTGCGTTCGCCAAATATGAAACTTCCTATCCGTACCATATTGCTGCCTTTTTGGATAGCAATGGTGTAATCGGAAGACATACCCATACAAAGAACATTGAAATTGTCATCATTTTTAAAAAAGCTGGCACCTATTCCTTCATAGAGCATGCGCAATTCATAGAACTCCTCTTTAATCACCTTTTGACTATCGGTAAAGGTAGCCATTCCCATGAGGCCGCGGACACGGATATTTTTGAGATTCTGATAGGCTTCTTCGCGCAGCAGCTCTATGAGTTCGCTGTGATCAAAGCCATGTTTGGTTTCTTCGGCAGCAATATGAACCTGTAAAAGCACATCAATAATCCTATCGTGCTTTTGGGCTTGTTTATCAATTTCTACCAACAACCGTAAAGAATCGACAGAATGTATCATTTTTATGAACGGAGCAATATACTTTACTTTAT
The DNA here is from genome assembly GCA_021794195.1 of Bacteroidota bacterium. Classification (GTDB taxonomy): domain Bacteria; phylum Bacteroidota; class Bacteroidia; order Sphingobacteriales; family Sphingobacteriaceae; genus Sphingobacterium. Next base: position 38,537 of record JAJYRG010000008.1, on the reverse strand, counting down.
TGCGCTGTAAGTGCCCAATCATATGCCAATGGATATCTTCGGGCAATTGATCCTTTTTACGCATAATTTCCTGAACTACATTCTCTCCGAAATCTCTTTGTCCGGCGTCGTAAGCTTCTTTAATATCTTCTATGGGCTTGGTCTTTGAAACGGCTATTAATTGCACACCTATAGATTTTAATTTGGTCTGCAACTCATTTATGTTTTTGGTAATACTCATCTGATTTTATGTTTTTTACGAAATCCGAGAATAAAGAGATATATTGAATCTCTTTTAGTAATTTTGCACAAAAATACGAAATGTATCGGGCATTATTTGTTATATCGGCAGTGATTTTACTATTAATATCTTGTAAGGAGAAAAAACCGAAGGAGATATTAGATAGGGATGACATGATTGATCTTTTAGTGGACGTACATTTAACAGATGGATATCTTAATACCCTGCAGGTGGACAGTGCCCGAAAAGTAATAAACCCCTTATATGCTCACCTTTTTGATACATATAACCTAGACTCTCTGGAATTTGAAGAAAATTTGAGGTACTATTTATCTAATCCGATCCAAGCGGAGAAAATGTACACAATCATTAATAGCCGGATAAATACGATAAATACAGACTTAATGAGGCAGGATTCCATTCAAGATGCACATGTACGGGACAGTATCCGCCGGGAAGAAAGATGGCGGAGTTTAGCGAAACAAAAATTAGCTTTGATGACAGATGTTGCTCCGGATACGGTAGAGGTAGATGTAATAGACCGTATAAAAGCGTTTAATGACTTGTTGTTTGAATATAATGTTAGGCCACATCCTGTCGAACGTCCTTTGGGTCCGGGTGAAAGAATGATAAATCACAAGTTGTTTAGAGACACTGTGGAAGCAGATTTTACGCACAGAGCCAAAGAATTTAATAAAAAGCTTTCTAAATACAGTATTCAGCCTTATCCTATTGTCCGGCAGCAGGCACTGGAAAAAGATACATTGCCCACAGATACGGCAGTAATAGAATCCGAACAACTTGAAAATTAAGTATATTATACATTAATAATATGATATTTCCTCAGAATGCAGTTGATAAATTAGGTTTCACGGAGATAAAAGAATACATCAAGGAAAAGTGTTTAAGTGAATCTGCCCGTGATTTAGTCGATCGCATTCAGCCCCAAAGAAAACGTGAAGAAATTAAAAGGTTTTTAAATCAGACCGAAGAGTATAAAAACTTGATCTTGCACGATGCACCTCTGGTGATCGATCATTTTTACCCTTTAAAACCTTTAGCAGAAAAAGCAAGGCTTGAAGGTGCTTTTTTATCTGAAGAAGATTTTTTTAAAATATTTAGAAGCTTGCGGACAGTTTTTTCTATTATTCAATATTTTGAAAAGAGGGAAGGGCGATATCCGTATTTGGAAATTCTTTTTGAACACCTGCCCATAGAAAAAGTTATTCTTCGGGAAATTGAAGGTGTGTTAAATAAAGAAGGAAAGATAAAAGAAGACGCAAGCCCGGAATTATGGGGGATTCATAAAAACATTCTTAAAAAAGAACAAGAGGCCCGAAAGAAGATGGATGCTTTATTGCGTGAAGCCCAGGCTAAAAATTATACAGCAGATGGCGGGCTCACCATACGTTCGGGACGTTTATGTATTCCTATTTTAGCAGAGCATAAACGAAAGATAAAAGGGTTGATCCATGATGAATCTTCCACAGGTCAAACTGTTTATTTAGAGCCTAATGCTGTCTTTGAGCTGAATAATGCGATCCGTGATTTACAATTTGATAAAAAAAGAGAAGTCCACAGAATATTACAGGGGTTAACGGATAAGATACGGCCTTTTATCCCTCTTTTTCATCAATACCACGGTTTGCTGACTAAAGTGGATTTCGTAAGAGCAAAAGCTTTGTTTGCTAAAGAAATAGAAGGAGAAATGCCGGAGATAATCTCTGGAAACACCATTTCCCTTGAGCATGCGAGACATCCTTTATTACTTTTGCAATCTTTGCAGGGCACGCATAGTGAAGTAGTACCCTTGAATTTAAAGATAGATGAAAAAGATAGGATTTTATTGGTGTCGGGCCCGAATGCAGGTGGAAAATCGGTGTGTTTAAAAACAGTAGGCCTGTTGCAGATTATGGTACAGTCCGGCTTGCTTATTCCGGCGGATCCGACCTCCCAAATAGGAGTTTTTAATGCCGTATTTTCCGATATAGGTGACGATCAATCTATAGAGAGTGATTTGAGTACGTACAGTGCGCATCTCACCAATATGAAAGTCTTTACGAATAAGGCGAATGAAAAAAGTTTAGTGCTGATTGATGAGTTCGGTACAGGAACGGATCCTAAATTTGGAGGCCCTATGGCAGAAGCTGTTTTGGAAATTTTGAATAGAAAGAAAGTAAAAGGGGTGATAACTACCCACTATTCAAATTTAAAGATATTTGCCGACTCTACAGAAGGGTTAATCAATGCCTCTATGCTTTTCGATAGTAAGCGGTTACAACCTTTATATATTTTGCAAGTAGGAAAGCCAGGAAGTTCGTATGCCTTTGAAATTGCACAAAACATAGGGCTTAATAAAGAGGTGTTAGAGCTGGCAAAAAAGAAAATAGGGGAAGAACAGCGTAGAATGGAAAGTTTGCTGGTTGATTTGGAACGAGAAAAAAAAACTGTGCATGATATAAAAATAGCAGTCAGAAAGCAAGAACGTGAATTGTTAGAAGAGCGGAAAAAGACCAAAGAGCTGCAAGAATATTTAGACGCAAACAGACGGAAATTACTTAGAGAAGCAAAAGAAGAAGCCCGTCAGGTATTAAAAAATGCGAATAAGCTGATAGAGAACACCATTTCTGAAATAAAGCATACAGGTGCCGAAAAAGAAAGCACAAAAAAACTTCGTAAAAACATCCACAATGCCATAGAATCGCATCGGGAAAAGAAAAAGCCGGTACCAAAAAGACATATATCTGTAGCAGGACATACTTCGGAAGAACTGAAAGTAGGGGATTGGGTAAAACTTGTGGACACGGGTACAGAAGGAGAAGTGATTGATATTGCGAAAAATGAAAATGTTATCATTGCTTTAGGTGATTTGCGAACGGTAGTCAAGAAAAGCAGGTTGCAGAAGTTGAGAAGTAAAGAAAAGTCAAAAGCTAAAAAAAATATCCGCAAAAGTATGACGGCTTTGGCTACAGACTTTTCTTCCGAGCTGGATGTACGGGGAATGCGTACTGAAGAGGCCTTAGATACAATAGAATCGAGCTTGGATCAAGCGGTAATGCTGGGATATTCCTCTATAAAAATTCTTCACGGTAAAGGGAATGGGATTTTACGCCGGTTTATTCGTGAATACCTCGATCATTACCCCCATATATCGCATTATGAAGATGAACATGCGGATAGAGGAGGAGAAGGAATTACTTACGCTTATTTAAAATGATAAAATACTCAATTCTTCTTCCTTCAAATTATAAGCTATCTTTTTCGCAAGTGTACGCTTGTTTCAATGAGAAAATAGCCGGCAATTAAATATATCTGATTTTACTTTTCTTATCCGAGCAAAGGATCGGTCATCGTGTGAATTCCTGTCTCAATCCGTCCAGCGTATTGTTCTTTAAAAATAGGAAAACCCTTGCATTGAATGCTTATATCGTACCATTGATGGCTATTGCTTACGTCTATTTTTAAGTTATATGTTTCTCCACCTTGTATCTTATAGGACACAGGCTTATTTCCGTAACTGTTGTCTATGAATTGAAGTTCATAAGCTTGAGGCCCTAAGTTTTCACATCGGAAACACAATTGAGGTTTATGGAAGGTGTTCTTTGGTTCATCCCGACCTGTTTGATCACAGGTAATCCTGATAAGAGGATTTTCCTTATTCCCTTTAAAACTTCTGTAAAATCCGTTTGGCCCATGCACCTCTAAGTTGTATATACCCTCTTCAAAATTATTCACATCCCAAGAATCTTCCAGCTTTTTCCCTGGGCTTATTGCATAGTTCCTGCAGCTTCCTATTTCTCCTTTATAAGCTTGACGATGATAGACGATAAAAGCGGCTCCAGCTGCTTTTTTATTGAAAATATTGTTTTCTACTTTAAATTCCAGACGATAACGTTCTTTTTTGTCCATATATCCATTAACATAGAGCTCATAAGGCAGCGCATTTGAGGGACGCGTCCCGGACTCTTGTTGGGGGATGAGATTGTTTTGTTGATTCGGCACATTGCCTGCGCGAATCTCTTCGGGAGATAAGGGCGTAAAACCCGTTGGAAGATTTTTAAATTTAGCTTTATGTATTTGCTGTAAAAAAGATTTCTTATCTAAAGGAGTAAGTTTGTCTAATTTTTCCCCTTTATATTTTCTAAAAGCGGATGTAAGGTCTCCACAGACCGCTCGCCTCCAAGAACCAATATTCGATTCTTTGACAGGTTTTTTTATTTTATGGCTGATAAATTTCTCTAAAAACTGCAGGGGCGAGGTGTGATCAAAGACCTGTGAATTGACCCATCCACCGCGTGTCCAAGGGGAAGCAATGATCAGGGGAACTCTATAACCCAAGCCAATAGCGCTTTCCCGATGGCTATCAGGATAATACTGCTCGTCTTTCTTGACAAATTCAAAATGAGCATCGATATCTTCAGATACTTTGCCACTGTCTTTTTTAAAAGGGCTAGGAACGGTAAAAGGAGGGATATGATCGAAATACCCATCGTTTTCGTCGTACGTTAGGATAAATATGGTTTTTTTCCATACTTCCGGATTTTTGGTTAAAATGTCTAATACCTCGCTCACATACCAAGAACCAAACCAAGGGGAATCGGGATGATCGGAAAACAATTGAGGAGGAACGAGCCAAGATACAGTGGGGAGTTTGCCAGATTCTACATCTTTTCTGAATTGATACAGAATATCTCCTTTGGGGATACGCAGTTTCCGCTGTTGTTTGCCATCGAAATACGACATTGTTTCCAGCTCCATATAATGTGCCTCTTTTTGATTGGTAACGAAAGCCCTTTGGTGAATGTCGCGTATAGGTTCCGGAAGGTTATCCACATTGCGTGGAGTGTAAGTTTCAATTTCTTTATGTATGTTTTTAAGTTGCTGGGATAGCTTTTCCGTCTCCTCTTTACGATTATTGGCTTTACTTGTTTTTAATTGATCTTCCCATATTTTTTTCTGCTGAGCGAGAACTTCCTTGTAGCGTTGGCTATATTGAACTTTATATTGCGGGAAATATTCCAAAGCGTTACATCCGAAGTTCCCTAGCCAGCTGTTGACTTCTCCTGAGTATCCGGCGCTGCTTGAAGAAATTTCATTTTGGTACACCTTCCAATTTACCTCCAGCTCAGATAAGCGTTCAGGAAAGGTTTTCCAATTTGCTTTTCCGCTAAATTCTGAATCACCGTTCCAAACCAAAGCTTTTCCTTTTTTTTGAGGATCCCGAAGCGTGCCGCTCCAGAAGAACAACCTATTCGGGTTTGTTCCCGTCAGACTCGAACAAAAGTGTTGATCACAAATAGTGAAAGCATCTGCCAGAGCATAATTAAAGGGAATATCTTCACGGGTATAGTAACCCATGGTAAGAGGCATGTGGGCAAATTCTTTAAAGCCGGATCGCTTTACATCGAGCCAACGGTTCATTTTTCCCTGGTTGTAAGCATCTGTTTGATCTGTCCAGCTGTGGGGCAAGCAGCCCATCCAAGTGATTTTTGTATTTTGAATGTCTAATCGAAAAGGAACGTAAGTTTCTCCATTTTCATTGGTCTGCATCCATACTTTATTGTGATTCGGCTGTGATATCACTCGGGGGTCTTTAAAACCCCTGACACCCCGCAATGTACCGAAAGCATGATCGAATGAGCGATTTTCCTGCATCAGTAAAACTACATGCTCAGCATCGTAAAAAGTGGAGCCCAGTTCGGGGTTTATGGACAGTGCTTTCTCTATAGAGGCAGTGAGACTAGGAGAGAGCGGAGCAGAACCGGCTAATAAAGCCATCTTTTTTATAAAATCCCGTCTTGTATCTTTCATTTACAGTATGTTTTAATGAATATTATTTGTTCTTATGTAGTTGTATAGCTTGGAACCTGATTTATTTCCAAAGGGTAGAGCTCTTTGATCGCCCTTATATCGTAAAGAAAATCAGGTTGAAACAAAGATACACAATTACCTTCTTGTTGGTGTTGTCACCGATAAAATCATACCCACCACGATGCCTTACAATAGTTGGGGCAACACTGAACGGCATAGAATATTAAATAAATTTTAACTGAGAAGGCTCAGGTTATTATGCAGGGGAAACTACGCTGTACCTGAAATTTTCAAATTGAAGAAATCATTCGGAATCCCTGAGAAAACCCCTACCTTTGCCTGATATAAAAAAGGCTGATTTTCATACGTGAAATCAGGTTTTATTATTTTAAACTATATTCATGAAGGTAGGAATAAGTGACTTGAAAGATACAGATAATGGAATTTCTGATGCATTACAACCTGATCCCCAAATAAAACGGGGATGGGTTTTCTTCACTATCTCGTTAGCTTTATTATTGATTACCATAGATTCGACGATTGTAGCCACAGCATTACACACTTTGCAGAGCGAATTGCATACTTCAGTCAGTTGGGTAGGATGGACGTTGACGGCTTATTCTTTTGGTTTCGTATTGATGTTGCCTCTCAGCGCCAAACTAAGTGTGAATTTCGGTCATCGAAGAGTTTTCATGGGGTCAATACTTGTTTTTGCGATAGCTTCTTTGCTTTGCGGGCTATCTACTAATATTTATATGCTCATTGTGATGCGTATATTTCAAGCCATTGGTGGAGCCGGTATTACCCCTTCGGCCACAGGGCTTATTGTAGATTATTTTAAAGAGTCCCGGGCACAATATTTAGGTCTATTTGGCAGTATGTTTTCTATTGGTGCTATGATAGGCCCTATTTTTGGAGGTCTTTTTGTTACGTATTGGAGTTGGCCTTGGATATTTTATGTTAATATTCCTTTATGTCTGGCAATATTGTTACTGGCCCTACGGTTGATCCCTAAAGACCCGGTTAACAAATCAGTTCGGGAAAGAATGGACTTTGCCGGCTTGGCTTACTTAGCCACAGCTATTCTTTCCGGGATGTATGCAGCTACCTATCTAAGTGAACATGAAAATGCTCTTCTTTCTCCTGTGTTTTTAGTGGCTGCAGGTATAGCTATACTTACATTTACGGTACTTTTTTATCATTTGAAAAAAGTGGAATCTCCTTTCATCCAGCCCCGGTTTATTTTTGGCAAAGGGTTTGGGGCGGTCAACTTGGTTAATGTTATTTATTCAGGGATGGTCATCGGAGCTACTTCTTTGATTCCTTTATATGCGGTCAGCCGATATGGCCTCAGCGATATTAATTCCGGAACTTTATTGGTAGCCAATGGCATTGCCTCTGTGGTTCTTTCGACGATAATGAGTATTTATATTCGGAAAACAGGATATAGAATGCCTCTTTATATTGGTGGAATAATACTGGCCGTAGGCATAGCTTTACTTGCATTAAAACCCCAATTTGGAACTTCAGCTTTTATATGGCTAATGGGGAGTACTTTTTTATTGGGAGTTGGTTTCGGAGTGATGAGCCCTGCAGGCAGGAATGCCGGGATACAGTTGGCGCCCGAACAATCGGCTAATTTAGCAGCGGTCAGATCGTTAGGGATGCAACTGGGACAAATCACAGCAATTGCTGTGGCTACCGCTATTATTACAGGTTCTCAGGATGCTAATTTTGCTCAATCTATGGTTTACATAGGTTTGGCTATTCTGCTTGTTATCACGCTTCCTATTATTTCTAAAGTTCCGGAAAATAAAGGAGCTTGGTAGTTTTAAAAACATAGAAGAGGCTTGTAAACAGCATATTTTATTGAAGAAACAATAGAGGAATGAAAAAGAAACTATCCTGCATATTTGTAGAGGCATGATTTTTTATAAGGCGTCTGTTTTGAATTATTATGAATTTCCTGTACATTCGGGTGTTGTGAATTATAAACTTCTGATTAAAAATTTTCAAATCTTCTTTTAAACTTATGAAAAAGTACATGCTTATTTCTTGTTTGTTTTTTGGGCTCACAGCTTGTCATAACTCTTCGGAGGAAGAAAGCTTAGTTCAAAAGGCTAAAAAAATCCATGAAAATGTTATCACTATCGATACACATTGCGACATAAATGTTAAAAACTTTACCGATGACAGAAATTACACGCAAGATATCAGTTCGCAGGTAACTTTACCCAAAATGGAAAAAGGAGGTTTGGATGTAGCGTGGTTTATTGCTTATACAGGACAAAAAGAATTAAACGAAGAAGGGTACGAAAAAGCGTATCAGCAAGCTATGGATAAATTTCATGCCATTCACAGACTAACAGAAGAGTACGCTCCTGATCAAATCGAATTGGCACTTACTTCTGATGATGTCCGGCGTATCTATAAAAGCGGAAAAAAGGTAGCGATGATTGGGGTTGAAAACGGTTATCCTATCGGTGAGGATATTGACCGTGTAAAGCAATTTTATGATTTAGGAGCACGGTATCTGTCTTTAGCTCATAATGGCCATAGCCAATTGGCAGATTCAAACACAGGGGAGGAAGATGATGAATGGCTACATGATGGGTTGAGTGATCTGGGTAAAGAAGTGTTGGCCGAACTTAACAAATATGGTATCATGGCAGATGTGTCTCACCCTTCGAAAGAGACAATGCGGGATATTATTGCGTTGAGTAAAGCGCCGATTATAGCCTCCCATTCTTCCGCGAGAGCCCTTTGTGATCACAGCCGAAACCTGGACGATGAGCAATTGCTATGGTTAAAAGAAAATGGAGGGGTGGTGCAGACAGTAGCTTTTGCGAGTTACCTGAATACAGAAAAAGCAGAGAGGATGAAAGAGCTTGTTCAGAAAGAATATGAAAAACAAGCGGAAAAAATGGACTTTACTGTACTTTCAGAGGATGAACTGAAGGAGTTATCTTCTGATGAACGCAAAAATTACCAGGAAGAATGGAAAGAAATCCGTCAACAAACTAAAGATTCAGGCCATATAGACTCTTTATACGAACATGGCGATCCCGTAAGTGTTTCAGATCTTGTGGATCACATTGATTATATGGTTGATAAAATCGGAATAGAACATGTGGGAATTAGTTCGGACTTTGATGGAGGTGGGGGGATTTATGGTTGGAATGACGCTTCAGAGACTTTTAACGTGACATTGGAATTAGTAAAAAGAGGGTATACTGAAGAAGAAATAAAAATGCTGTGGGGCGAAAATTTACTCAGAGTTATGGACGAAGTGCAGGCTTTGGCCGAGTACGGTGGGTAAACAAAACTTTAAGTTTTGTAAAATTAAATTCAGATTTATATTCTAAGCAGAAGGGGAATCTTTTTTTAAGACTCCCCTTCTGCTTTTCGTTTAAATGAGATAAGTTCTTTAATTTTATGCGGCAAAGTAGCGGATTAAACTCCCATTTCTTTAAGTATAAACTGGACATTATCAATTTTATCAGCTATCCACAGTACATAGCGGATATCTACTCCGATAGAACGGCTATAACTTTCATCCCAGGCAAAATCATTGATAGTGGCTTCATAAGCCCGGTCAAAATTTACACCTATTAGTTCTCCATGGGCATTCATAATCGGCGAACCTGAATTTCCTCCCGTAGTATCCATATTATAAAGGATGTTGACAGGAACATCTCCTCTTTCTTTGTTTTTATAAGGGCCAAAATCCTTCTTTTCCCAAGCGTTATATATGGTGGCCGGGTAGCGGTATTCAGGTTTTTTGCTGCGGCCTTTTTCAATGACTCCCCGTAAGGTAGAGATGGGATCCATATAGGTAGCATCAACAGGATTATACCCCTTAATATTTCCAAAAGTCAAGCGTAATGTAGAGTTCGCATCCGGAACAAAGTCTTTTCCTTGAAACACTTCTTTTACAGCTACATAATCCGCCATCAACTTGTTTAATATACCTTCCCTGCGCTTTTGCTCGTTTTGAAAAGCTGTATATTCTTTGTTAAATTCTTTTTCGAATTCCATCAACTCATCTTCATAAGCTAACAGAGTTTCTGCAGATTTCAGTACATTTTCCTGGACAGTAGATTTGCTGCGCAGTGAAGATGTGTTTAAAGCTTTTGAAAACTCCTCCTTTGTATTTTCTCCATGAATAGGGAATTGTGAAAGCGTTTGAATTTTATTTTTTTCGTTTAATTCTTGAGCTTGCCCGTACATATAGCTCCATATGCTGATTTCTACATCTTTGTCATAATCATTATAGATGTCTTCAAGCTGTTCTTTTACACGATGAATATTTACCTGAAACAATTCCTTTTGTTTTGTATCCGTTTCTGCCAATGCCTCCCGGAAGGAGTTGAGCAGACGGGCAGCACGTAATACATTGGAACTTCTGTATAAATTATTTAGGATCATTTCTTTTGGGGCATCGTCCAATACTTGTGCATAGTGTGTCCGTATATCAGCAAATAAATGGCTATACTTATCTTTTAAATCTTTATTTCGTTGTATATAATCCTCCAATTCAGCATCTTCTTTTTTCTTTTGATTGACTAAATCTATATTTTTTAACCCATTTATTTTTCCTCTGTAATTTTTCATCACATTTGCATTTCCTTTGATGCGATTAATTAATTTTAGGGCTGTTTCCTTATCTTTTTTGCTGGCTTCATACATTTGCTGATTTTGGAAATCGTTTAATTCCGAAACATAAGGAAGTAAATATTGCTCTTGATACTCTATATATTCAGCCGGCCTGTGTCGAAAAGTCCTTCCCGGGTACCCTAAAATAAAAACAAAATCATCTTCTTCCACACCTTTAGGATTTATTTTTAGATGTTTTTTGGGAGTATAAGGGATATTTTCCTCAGCGTATTTTGCAGAAGAACCGTCGGGCGCTATATAGGCTCTGAGAAATGAGAAATCACCTGTATGCCGGGGCCAAATCCAGTTGTCGGTTTCCCCGCCAAATTCACCGATATCTTGGCGTGGTATATAAACTAAACGTACATCTTCAATGGTTTTGTACTTGAATAGAACATAGCTTTTTCCAATAAACATTTCAGAAACCTCTGCTTTTATGGTAGGATCTTCCGCTTCCGCACGCTGAGCGATTTCTTCTCTTTTCTTTTGGATAGATTCAATACGCTCAGTCGGATCTGAAATATTGGAAGTCTCAGAGAGAACCTCTTCGGATACATCTTCATACGAGTCTGTAATGCGAATGGTAAGACCTTTTGCCTCAATTTCCTGTTCCCGGGATTCCGCTACAAAACCGTTTTCTAAATAGTTATTCGCTGAAGTGCTTGCAGCTTGAACGGCTCCAAAGGCACAATGGTGGTTAGTAATGATCAGCCCTTCCGGAGAAACAAAAGAACCACTACAGCCCCCAACACGTACCAGAGCATCGACCAAACTCACATTACCCGGATCATAAATATCTTTTTCACTTATTTTAAGTCCGGCTTTTTTTAATCCGGCCCGATGTATATCACTCAGAGGGAACATTCCTTCGTCTGGTACATGTCCCGAAAAGTTAAATATACCCAGTGTGAATAATGCAATAACGGCGAGTCGCTTAGCTGTTTTAAATTTCATGGATACTTGTATTTAATTTGCTGTGAATTTGACTTTATTACAGAATATTTTCTTTAAAATACAAATATAATATTAACCGGGGTTATTTACGGATTTATCCTTTTATCCCTATTAAAGGCCTCAAAGCTTTTGTCGCTGTGCTAGTTAGGAAAGGCATTCTAACCCATTCTTAAAGTAATTTACTTTTAATCTGCGGTTTAATTTATTGAAGTCAGGTTTTTAGAACAGATTCGTTATATTTTTTGTGTAATTATTGTATTTTTGATAGATAAGTCATATAAAAAAACAGCAATCAATGAAATTATTATATCAAGGGAAGACAAAAGACGTGTATGCAACAGAAAAAGAAGACCAAGTTCTTTTGCAGTTTAAAGATGATGTTACAGGCACAGATGGAGTTTTTGATCCCGGTGCGAATACAGTAGGGTTGAGCATAGCAGGAGCAGGACAATCGGGGCTGCGTATGACCACCCATTTTTTTCAAGCATTGAATGAACGGGGATTTCACACGCATTATATATCTTCCGATCAGGAAAAAGCAACAATGGTCGTTAAAAAAGCCCGGTCTTTTGGAGAGGGATTAGAGGTTATTTGCCGTTTTCGTGCCGTAGGAAGCTTTTACAGAAGATACGGCGCTTATTGCCAGGAAGCACAAGATATAGGTCAATTGATAGAGTTTACTCTGAAAGATGATGAGCGTGGTGATCCGGTTATAGAAAAAGAAGCACTCATTGTATTAGATATATTAGCTGAAAGAGATTATTGGAAAATTAAAGAAGATACAAAGCGGATTTGCCAATTCGTCAAAGAGGAACTAGCAAAAAAAGGTTTAACCTTATACGATATCAAGTTGGAGTTTGGCAAAGACTCTCAAGGGAATATTATGCTTATCGATGAAATTTCCGGAGGAAATATGAGGGTTTACAGAGATGGAAATTACATAGAACCTTTAGAGTTAGAAAAAATATTTCTGAGTGGATCTTGAAAGATAAATAAAGATGCGCCTTGCCCGTGTACGGGACCATACTTGTTAAAAGAGAAGCCGGGTATCAACTGAATGGATGCTTTAATTAAAACTATGCAAAATACACTTTTTCAATATATTTCGAACAAAAAATTACTTCCCATGGGAATGGGTACCTGGAATATAGGCAATGATCTTTATTCTGTCGATCAAGAAGTAGCTGCGATACAGCGGGGATTGGATTTAGGAATTAAAATTATTGATACGGCAGAAATGTATGGGGACGGTCAATCGGAACGGACCATAGCCAAAGCTCTTAAAAACCGGAGAGAAGAAGCATATCTTGTTTCTAAAGTCCTTCCCAATAATGCCAGCTATGAAGGTGTTTTAAAAGCTTGTGATCGCAGTCTTAAAAATTTGGATACGGAATATATCGATCTTTATTTATTGCATTGGCAGGGCTATTATTCTTTTCAGGAAACTATAGATGGGTTCGAATATTTAAAAAACATAGGGAAAATCAAAGCTTGGGGCGTAAGCAATATGGATGTGAAAGAAATGAATGAAATACAAAATTGTGAGCATGGAATGCACTGTCAGGCCAATCAGGTATTATACAACCTCACCCGTAGAGGTATAGAATACGATTTAATTCCTTGGCAGCATAAAAGCCAAATGCCTGTCATGGCTTACTCCCCAATGGAACAGGGAAGGTTGCTGGACTCACAGGTATTAAAAGAACTGGGTAAGAAACATTCAGCCACGGCAAGCCAGCTTGCTTTAGCATGGATATTGCGGGATTCTATGATAATCCCTATCCCCAAAACCTCTTCTGTAAAACATATGGAAGAAAATTTCAAGGCTTTGGAAATAAAGCTGGACGAGGAAGATTTTAAAAAATTGGATAGTGCGTTTCCACCGCCGGCATTTAAAACATCCTTACAAACATTGTAAAATAAAATAGAAATAATGAAAATCTCTTTGGTTGGAAAAAAAGCTTGGGTAGGGGGCGCTACAGCGGGAATAGGCAAAGCCATAGCCCATCAGTTAGCCGCATGTGGAGCGGAAATAATACTGGTCGCCCGAAACGAAAAAAAACTCCAAAAAACAGCAGCAGAATTGGACATTTCATATCAACAACAACATCGCTACATAATCAGCGATTACCTGGATCATCAGGGTCATATAGAAAAAATAACCGGATTTTTTTCACAAAATTCTATAGATATTCTGGTTAATAATACACAAGGTCCGGAAGGAGGGAACCTTTTTCAAAAAGAGAGTGCCGATTATCAAAAGGCTTTTGACCTGCTGTTTCAAACGGCTGTTGAGACGACTCGATTGGCTTTGCCACATATGCAGGCCCAAGGCTTTGGGAGGATAATCAATGTCTCATCCATGACAGTAAAAGAACCCCAGGACAATCTCGTTTTGTCTAATACTATGCGTGCGGCTTTGGTGAGCTGGAGCAAAAGCCTTTCAAATGCTGTCGCCAAAGATGGGATAACAGTCAATTCAATCATGACTGGTTTTTTCGATACGGATAGGCTAAATCAATTGATGAAAACACAGGCTGAAAGTACTGGAAGTTCCTTTGAAGAGATTAAAAAGCAGAGAATATCGGCTATTCCGGCAGGAAGATTAGGGAAACCCGAAGAGTACGGCTTTTTAGTAGCTTTCTTAGCTTCAGAATACAGTGCTTTCCTGACAGGAACATCTTTGCCTTTGGATGGAGGTATCGCCAGCACGCTCTTTTAATACAGAATCTCAGGTTTTCAGTCATTTTCAGGATCCCGAAAGTCTCTATTCAGTTCATACGTCAAAAAATAGAAGAAGAAAGCTATTTGTTTTTCTTAAAGATAGAGGCTTAAAGAAGATTTATCGATAGCCAATCGTTTGATAAAATCTTTTCGCTTGATGCCAAACGCTTGCATCTCCCCATTTGATCCATAGGATGTCTATCATCCGTGTCAAGGCTAAAGACTACCGATTTTATATGGCGTCCGGAAATACTTCCCGGGCTCTCTTGACCCGTTTTTTGGTTAAGAAGGGTATCCGTTGGTTGTTTTTTTTAGTGGATAGGAAGATACTTTTTGTTCAGCCGTAAGCTCCATTTTTATTGTATTATTGTTTTCAAAGGCACATAAAGTTTGCTCATAGCAACATGAAATGACTTTATCATTTGCTTTTGTCCGCCTATTTAATACCGTATATTTGCAACATGTCAGCACAGTTACACATAGATCAACAAGATACCATCGTTGCTCTGGCCACGGCAACCGGTTCCGCCGCCATTGGCGTCATCCGCCTTTCCGGAAAAGATGCTATAGATATCGTAAATGAGGTTTTTCACGGCAAGGATTTGACGAAACAGAAAAGCCACACTTTACATTTTGGTACGATCCGCGATGAGGGTAAGATCTTGGATGAGGTTTTAGCCTCTGTATTTGTGAGCCCCCGATCTTATACCAAAGAAAACACGGTAGAACTTTCTACGCACAATTCACCGTATATCATCGAAAAGATTATCCAATTGCTGATTCGGAAAGGGGCACGTGCGGCCAAACCGGGAGAGTTTACTTTGCGTGCCTTTTTGAATGGCACGATGGATCTTTCGCAGGCAGAGGCAGTAGCTGATTTGATTGCGTCAAATTCTGCATCCTCTCACCAAGTGGCTATGCAGCAGATGAGAGGCGGATTTTCCAACCGGTTGATAGGGCTGCGGGAGGAATTGATTCACTTTGCGTCTATGATCGAATTGGAGTTGGATTTTGGAGAGGAAGATGTGGAGTTTGCCAACCGGGAAGAGCTGGCGAATCTCGTCCACCAAATCAACCAGATCGTCCACACCTTGATTCACTCTTTTGACCAGGGAAACGTCATCAAAAATGGGGTGCCGGTGGTGATTGCGGGAAAACCGAATGTAGGGAAATCTACTTTGTTGAATGCGCTGTTGGAAGAGGAACGAGCCATCGTTTCCGATATTGCAGGTACGACACGCGACACGATTGAAGATGAGGTGAATATCCGGGGGGTGACTTTCCGTTTTATGGATACGGCAGGAATTCGGGAAACGGCGGATGTCATCGAGTCAAAAGGGGTGGAGCGAACCCGTGAAAAGATGAAACAAGCCCGGTTAATTATTTATCTCTTAGATCCTATGCAAGATAAACCGGAAGAAATGTCTGCACAACTGGAGGAGGTAAAAGCTTTGGATATTCCGTATCTGATCTTAGTAAACAAAGAAGATTTACTATCTGAAGAACAGAAAGATAAGTATGCTTACCTGAATCCTTTGTTTCTATCTGCCAAAGAGGGACAAGGGGTCGAGAAATTGAAAGATGAACTTCTACAAAAGGTAAATCTCGCCAATATATCAAACGACGATGTGATGGTCACCAACATCCGCCATGTGGAGGCTTTGGCAAAAACCCGGGAAAGTTTGGAGAAAGTGCTGGTAAGCTTGGATTCGGAGATGACCTCCGACTTCGTAGCGATAGATATCCGACAGGCTTTGTACCATTTGGGTGAAATCACCGGAGAAGTATCAACCGACGACTTGCTGGAGAATATATTTTCTAAGTTTTGTATCGGAAAATAAATCGACTTTTCTTTGTTTTCCTTTTTCTTCTTTTGTCTGATTGTCAGCAAATTAAGTGTTTTTTATTTTCTTAATTCTTCCTTTATTCCTATATTTTGTACTCCTTTTGTACACCTTTTTGAATTTATCAAAACCGAGGTGTACAAAAAGGTGAAAAAAGCATGAATTTCGAGGAGTAAATATATGAATAATTGCATGATAAAAACTAAAAATAAAAAATAACTTTTTTGTTTTGTTGTTTTTAAGATATTGTTTAATAGTGGTTTATATAGGTAGCCTTATTCTTTTGTTTACTTATTCTTACGATGTAATTGCTTTTTTAAACTGTAGTATAATTTCGTGAAAACGAGGTGTACAAAGTGGTGAAAATGGTGAATATTTAACGTAAAAACTGAAAATGCAAATAACTCTTAAAGAAAAGCCCTTAAAGTCCGGAAAGACAAGCCTTTATATCGAATATTATAAGGGTTCGGCTGTGAATGAAAAAGGCAAGCGTGTACACCTCCGAGAGGTGGAATACTTAAAACTCTATTTGTATGGCAATCCTGAGACGGACATCGAAAAGAAAGAAAATGAAGAAAATCTGAAGCTTGCCAATAATATTTTGACTGTTCGAAGATCGGATTATCTGCAGGGTCGGTTTAATATTCAAGATAGAACCAAATTAAAAAAGCCATTTTTAGAATACTATAAAGAGCTTGCTTGGGAGAAAAGAAAATCCGTTAAAAATTACGGGGTCTGGATGTCAGCACTCAAGCATTTAAAAATCTGTGTTAGACCTAAATTGATTTTTGAAGAGGTAGATGAAGATTTTGTGAAAAGGGTGAGAAGCTATTTTGAAAAAGAAGCCAAAACTAAAAGTAACCTTCCTATCTCTCAAAATTCCAGATATACCTATTTTAATAAATTTAAAGCTTGTTTAAGAAGTGCTTTTGATGAAGGTTATACCACTGTCAACTACGCTAAAAAAGCCAAAGGTTTTAAGATGGGCGAAACTCAAAGAGAGTACTTGACTACAGAAGAGCTTCAAAGATTAATATCCACACCTTGTAAATATCAAGTATTGAAAAACGCTTTTATTTTCTCATGCCTTACGGGGCTTCGTTGGTCAGACTGTAATAAATTAACCTGGGCGGATGTGAGGGATGAAGGGGAAAACCAATACAGATTAAACTATAGACAGGAGAAAACGGGTAGCGTGGAGTATCTATATATATCTAAACAAGCGAGGGAATTGTTGGGAGAAAGAAAAGGACAAAGCGAGCGGGTTTTTGTGGGGTTAAAATATAGTGCCGTATATAACAATGAGATTGTACGATGGTGTAACAGAGCGGGAGTATTCAAGCACATTACTTTTCATTCTGCAAGACATACCAATGCTGTTCTATTATTAGAAAATGGAGCTGATATTTATACGGTACAAAAAAGACTTGGTCATAAAGAGATAAAAACTACAGCGATTTACGCTAAAATTGTAGATGAAAAAATGCGTCAGTCTGCTAATATTATTCCTGATTTTAATGTTGAATTAATATGAAAAATTTGAAAGCTAATTTGCACTTGTGGGGTTTGGGTGTATTAACCTTAGGTTACCTTATTTATGGATTGTTATTCCTAGATGTGAAGAGTTATGTATCGATTGGAAATAAAATTTTACTCACTCTGCTCATTGCCGCTTTTGTGCTTTTCCTTGGAAAATGCTACGTGTGGTATTCGGCATTTATGCTGGTCGGTAAGAAACCATTTAATAAGAAAGTTGATCGACCGAGGGTATTTTTCTTTACGCTCTTTTACGGAGTATTATTACTTCTTTCTTTTGTTTTTTATCAGTATCTAATAATCCCTTTAGAGAATAGTGTAACAAAGAGTCAAATAGTAGGGGATTTAACAACGTCGTCTGTCATGGTTGTAGTCAGTGTGGTTATATTTGTATTATTGATATTTACCTTTTCAAAAAAATTTGAGAAAGTTTACTTGCCAAAATTCAAAGAGCCTACTCAAACCATTAAACAAGTAATAAAGTCTTCAAAAAAGAGGATGAAAAAAGAGCGTGTAGAGGAAATATTTGAAAACTTAAAAGAGCAAGGATTTCTTGTTTTAGAAGCTGATGAAGCAAAAGAAAATAAACAAAAAAGTGAGCTTGTACGACTGTTAACTTCGAGTAGGAGTAAATCCAAAGACAACTGGATATCTGAAGTACAAAACAGGAGGATTGCGGGTGATATACCTCGTGTTCCCGTTATAAAAGTAGAAATGAAGAATGCAGAACTGAAAATATTTTTTGACAACTTAAGGAAAGAAACTAACCTCTTCCATTACTATGAACTTGCTGAAATATTTGGAAATAAAAATGGAAAAAGCTTTAATTATAACTCTGTTGGTACTACAGCCGAAGAAGCCAAGGCGTCTGGAACATATGACGTTTATGAAAAAAGGATTTTAGAAGTTTTTAAGAGAGATACTAAACAATCTCAATAAAACCTTGTAATTCCAATAGCAGTTTGTTGTATAATCCAATTATACGGCCTCGATTTCTTTTCTTTTCTTTTTATTTATTGGAGAAATCAAAATAAAAGAAAGCATGGAAAAAGAACTGATTATTGAAAAGCTAAACCGAATTGAAAAACATATTGTCGGTTTAAAAGAGATTTTAAATGTGGAAGAACTCTGTGATTATACAGGGTTCAAAGCTTCTTATGTCTATAAGCTAGTGCATAAGAGAACCATTCCATTTTCTAAACCTAATGGTAAAATGCTGTTTTTCGAACGCAAAAAAATTGATGAGTGGTTGTTGAGTAATAGCTACAAATCTAATGACGAGCTGAAACAAGCAGCTTTAGACTATGTGCGTAGAAAAAAGTAAAAGCAAATACCTCCTACGTATTTGCTCTCAAATGTTTTACCTGGATTAGATCCTAAACTTCTTTACCAAAGTTAAGGCTTCCGATCCATAAATAAAAGTTAGAAAATGGACGAACTTAAATATCCCTATATAAGGGTGGGAACTACTTATTATAAAAGGATTAAGAAACCTTTATTATCCGGAGATTTTTTAGAGATACTTGCTCCTTGGAGCTTAGAGATTATCAAACAAGATTACGGACGTAAATGGTCTGAGGTGTTCGATGAGATACCCAAATTTGATGGCTTTACTAATATTCCGGCTCACAGTCAGTACAGCAGAATGCATCATGGGTTTTATAATAAATATGAACCTCTACCCTGCAAACCTTCGCCCGGATCCTTTACTTTAATCGAATCGTTTCTGAAACATCTTTTTCAGGAGCAGTTTACGATAGCTCTGGATTACCTCACATTGCTTTATCAAAAACCTACAGAACCTTTGCCTATTTTATGTTTGGTCAGTAAAGAAAGAGGTACAGGGAAAACAACTTTCCTCAACCTGCTTAAAGGAATGTTCGGACTGAATATGACCTATAACAATAACGAAGACTTTAGAAGTGTCTTTAACGACTCTTGGGTGAATAAATTGATTATTGCGGTAGATGAAGTGCTACTTGATCGGAGAGAAGATTCTGAACGGATAAAAAACCTTTCTACTGCAAAATCCTATAAAGCGGAGGCCAAAGGGAAAAGTCGAGTAGATATTGAGTTTTTCGGAAAGTTTGTTCTTTGCTCCAATAATGAGGAAGACTTTATAAAGATCGATCCTGTTGAAACTCGCTACTGGGTGCGAAAGGTAGAGCCATTAGAAAAATCAGATCCCTTTATGCTGGAGCGAATGAAAAAAGAAATTCCTGCCTTCCTTCATTTTTTGAATAGCCGAAAAATAACGAGTGAAAAGAAAACAAGAATGTGGTTTGAGGAGAAACTGCTGGAAACTCCTGCGCTGCTTAAAGTGAAGCGTAGATTTAGAAATAAGCAAGAAACGGAACTCCTTGAAATCATACAAGAGATCATGGATGCTTTTGAACTGGAAGAGCTCCATTTTACAAATAAAGATGCTATTGAATGGCTTGGGAGCTATAACATTAGAGTGACCCGATCAGAAGTGAAAGGATATTTAGAAAACTGGGGGCTTCCTTCCATGGACAACTCGTATAACTACACAACTTATAAGTACAATTCAGTTGGCAATTTGTATGAAGACCACCATAAAGGACGCTATTATATTTTAAAACGCTCGGACTTAACTAACATATTGATGATTTGATGATGGTGATGTTACAATGATTGATAATCAGTGTTTTATGTTGTCATCAAGTCATCATCAAAATAGCATCAATCATCAAAGAAACCAGAAATAAATAAAATCATCATCAACACAGTTTTTATTGATGATCAAAAGATGATGGTTTAACTGGTTTATATATAGTGTTTTATGTGTGAAAATCATCAAATCATCAAAAAAATGACAGGCATGACCACAAAAGAAATAAATAAGCAAAGTATAGCAGGTTTTTTAGCCTCTCTCAATATTCTTCCAGAGCGAAAGTTTAACGGCTATTGGATGTACAAAACTCCATGGAAAGAACAGCGTACCGGCAGTCTAAAAGTAGATCTCAACAAAGAACTATGGATAGACTTTTCTACGAGTGAAGGCGGAACGCTGATTGACCTAATTCTTAAGCTTTATCCTGATCTGGATGTAAGCGGTATTGTGAGACGATTTAATGAAGGCTATTTTTCTTTTCGCCAGCTACCCTTTTCTACTAAAAAAGAAAAATCCAGACAGGCTCTGCATATTCTTAAAAAAGAGGATTTGCTAGAGCACATTGATTTTTGCAATTATTTACAGGAAAGAGCGATCGATCCGCACTTAGCTAAAAAATACTTGAAAGCTTATCAATACCGTCATGGAGATAGAGCGTTTTGGAATCTGGGAATGCTAAATTATGCTGGGGGATTAAACTTGTTTAATAGAGGTTTTAAAAGAGCCACTAAGCAGAGCTTCTCACTAATCCAAAACAAAGAAAGTAATACCCGGATTTACTTTGAGGGAGTTCTCGATTTTTTATCTTTTCTGCAGCTCAAACCTAAGCAAGAATACCTTCACGAATTTTGCATTTTAAACTCGGTCAATAACTTGAAAAAATGTTTAGAGCAGTTGAGTGTAAAACCGAAAATAGTAGGCTTTTTAGATAATGATGTAGCTGGAGAGAAGGCAACGTTGGAGCTTAAAAAGTATGCGGAAAAAAATCAAATTAAGTTTATTGATTGTCGAAATTATTACGAGGGTCATAAAGATTTAAACGACTATATCGTAGCAGGTAAGTAATGGCTTTTTATGCAGGAGCAAGCCATGTTTCGGTATAACCGAAACGCTTGCTCTCAGCATAAAGCTTTGAGTATAAAATTCACTTTGTTCATTTCTATTAGTATGGCTAGACCCAGAAAAAAAGCGGATGAAAAACGAAATATCCCCATCGCTGTGAAGCTTAATCAATCGGAGCATAAAAAACTTGTTGAGCTTATGGAATACGCAGAGTCCAGTGCAAGTGAAGTTATCCGGCAGCTTGTATTTAAGAAACGGATTTTGAAACCAAAAAAGTCTGCAATTGACGTGCAGACATATACCGAACTTCGGCGTATTGGGAATAATTTAAACCAGTATGTAAAGCAGATCCACCAGCGAAAAATTTCAGAGATTGACCGGTCTTTTTTAAGGCAGCTTCAAGAGCTATTAAATGATGTTTCAAAACGATTATTAGAGTCATGATAGCCAAACAAAAAATACATAAGGGAAATAATTTTATGGGAGCTTTTAATTACAATGACAAGAAAATGCGTCATGCTAATCCCACCAAAAGAGCTGAACTTTTAGCGCACAATTTTCTTTCTTATCAAAGAGATCTGATACAAAAAGAGGTGGCTATGCTGAGAAGCTTAAGACCAAAATTGTCAAGAGATGCCTATCATGTGTCTCTCAATTTTGCCAAATCGGATAATCTTACAAATACCGAGCTCATTGAAATATCTAGAGAGTATTTAAAAGGAATAGGCTTTAACGATAATCTTTATGCCGTGTGGAAACATAAGGATGCCGGTCATCTGCACGTTCATATCCTGGCATCTAGGATAAGGTATGATGGTAGCGTAGTGTCAGACTCTAATAATTATAAACGCAGTGAAGCATTGTGCAGAAAATTGGAGTTGAAATACAATCTGACTCAGGTGGAATCGTCAAAAAATGCTCTTGAAAAAGCTCCTGGTAAAGATGAACTGGAAATGATTGAACGCACCGGAAAACTGTCCAATCGTATTTTAATGCAGGAGAAAGTTAAAAAAGCTCTTTTGAATGCTAAGTCCACAGCGGAGTTTATTGCCCGTTGTGAAAAACAGGGAGTGTATTTATTATTCAATCAATCTAAAACAACAGGAAGAGTATCAGGTATCACCTATGTAATGGATGGCTTTATCGCCAAAGGACAGAAACTTGGTAATATGTTTAAATGGAACAGTATTAATCAAATCATAAAATATGAACAAGGCACAGAAAATAAAACAGTTAGCGCAGCAAACGATAGAACAAGAGCAAGGTTTTCAGCAATCCTTAATGAAGCAAATACAGGAAATTCACACGCAACAATTGCTACAGGCAGGGCTGCTGCGATGGATGATCGACAAAATGAAAGGGATGCCGGACACGCCTCCGAAACCGGATCTCAATCCCATATTGGAGAAGCTGATCAAAATAGAGAAGAGTTATCAGCGAATGAAAGCTTATCTGATGATTTGTTTTTTCGGGATTCTAATTCCCTTTGGGAGCGTGGTCATAGCACTTCTCGTGTATTATCTGGTAACCAAGTAGGAGGGGGAGGAGACGATGACGGAAGAAGAAAAAAACGAAGGAAGCGAAGATAAAGAAGGATGAAGGATCAAGTGAGATGGTCCCTTTTGTCTAGACAGATTTTTTTGTTTTCTTATTACAGAGGAAGTTATTCTGAAAATTTTTTGAGCCCTTCAAAGCTCAAAAAAAATTTTTGGAAATAACTTCTCATTTCAAGCTACCTTATGATAATATTGATTCGGTGTATAATCCTCTATCGAAGAGTGCATTCTTTCTTGATTGTAGTAGGTGATAAACTCCTTGCAATGAGTATACAACTCCAAACCATCGCCTGCCGGACAAAGATACAATTTATCGTATTTAAGTGTTCGAAAAAATCGTTCAATAAACACATTGCCTATCGCTCTTCCTTTGCCATCCATACTGATATGAATCGTTTGATAGCTCTTTATTAGCGCAATGTACTGCTCTGAGATAAACTGACTGCCCTGGTCTGAATTGATGATTTCCGGCTTTCCAAACCTGCTGATCGTATCGGATATACAACTGCAAACCCATGAGGCTTCCATACTTTTGGACAAACTCCAGCCCAACAGCTTGCGGCTATACACGTCCAATATCCCGAAAAAATACATAAATCCTTTTGCCATAGGAATATAACTTATGTCAATCATCCATACTTGGTTGGGACGTGTGATATCCAGTCCTTTTAGCAGATAAGGATATTTATATCTGGTCGGATCTGAAACCGTAGTTCTGGGCACACAATATACGGCCGATATGCGCATTAGCCGCATCAGCCGCCTTGTTTTATTACGGCTTATTTTATAACCCTTCTTAACCAAAAACTTGGTCATTCTTCTGGTTCCTAAGGTAGGATCTTTCAAGTGCAATTCGTCCATCTCTCTCATCAATTGCAAGTTATAATCGCTCGCTCCAATGGGACGGTAGTACAAACTTGAACGGTTTATCTGTAAAATGTCACATTGCTTTACAATCGAAAATTATTTTGAATCCTATTCTATCATCGTTCTTTTTTCCAAGAAACTCATAGATTCAACTTTTTTTTTAACCAATTGTATTCACATTGTACCTCACCCAACTCCTTGAATATAGCCTCTTTCTCAGTCTCCAACTGTTTCTCTCGACTGTGGTCCGGCGACTCAAATACGCTGGATGCTTTAGATAAAAACTCTTTCTTCCAAGTGGTGGTTTGGTTGGGATGCAGTTGATACTTTTGTGCTAGTTCGCTCATGCTTAAACGTTCCTTTAAGGCTTCTAAAACTACTTTAGTCTTAAAATTTGAACTGAATTTTCTTCTACTTTTTTCATATAACAACAAATTTAATAATTCTAGTTTTGTTGTCTAGTTTTTAGAGACCAGCTCACAAGTGTGGCTTTTGGACAAAAGCCTGAATTGTATTTCTTTTTCATTAGCTAGTAGAATTGATGCCACATTTTTGCGAACAAATTACAAAGAGGAAAAAGAAACGGAAAGTAAAAAGCCCGATTCTGCGGATGACTGCGACCGATTACGGCCGATTATGACCGATTGCGGACGATTATGAACAATTATCTATTGAACAACAGTAAGTATTACTGTGTATATTGGATAATCAGAAAATATCCCGCAAGGATGCTTCAATACTCATAAATGCAGGAAATACAAAAACTTACCAGACTTTAAAGGAGTTGCTTGAAGCGGGTTTAATTGAGAACCGTGGCAAAGGTCGGGGAGCACATTATGTTCTCAAAAATAAGGGGGCTGAAAAAATATAATTATGGCAAAATATTACTCCGAGGTAGATCATTACCTCCTTTACCCGAAAAAAAATGTCATTGTCAAAAACGCAGAAACTTTAATGGAAGAAGGGAGATATCTTATTGATGCCTATCCGTAAAATTACTGATCACTAAAAAATATGTCAAGTATTCTGCTTCATTTACTTGACATATTGATAAAATGGTGTATTTTTGTATTGAGATGGGAGTAGCACAGACAATACGGAATAAAATTGAAAGGTTTGCAGATGGAGAGACCTTTACCTATGAGCAATTATCTATAGCTCCTAAAGATTATATTGCCGCTTCTAAAGCAATTGAAAGAATGATTGATCGCGAATTGATTAAACGCGTATCAACCGGGATATTTTATAAGCCTAAAAAGACGGTTTTTGGAGAGTTGAAGCCTAATGAAGAAGAACAACTCAAACCTTATTTGTTTGAAAACGGCAAACGTATCGCCTACATTACCGGAATTTCATTATACAATCAATTAGGTTTGACTACACAAGTTCCGAACAAAATAAAAATTGCAAGCAGAGATAAGCGCATCAGTATTTCACGAGGAGCTTTAAAAGCAAGTCCCGTGAAAAGCTATGTAGATGTAACGGATAAGAACTATTATTTATTAGGGATTTTAGATGCCTTAAAAGACTTCAATATAATTCCTGATTTGGATAAAGAATCAGGTATTCAAAGATTGGTTCAGTTATTAAAAGAACTTAACCTAAAAGAAATAAGCTTGCTCATTCAGGCCGCGCTGGCATATCCGCCTCGTGTACGTGCTTTTTTGGGAGCCTTGTTGGAGTATTTAAACCTGACGGATAAACTTAACCCGCTAAAAGAAAGCTTGAATCCGCTGTCAACCTATAGCTATGAAATAGAAAAGTTTTTGTCAACTGCCCAAAATTGGAATATTAAATGAAACTGCATCAAGATAAAATACTTTTCAAAGAAGCTGTTACCGCCACTGCTCAATTAATGGTTATTCCTGAGATTTATGTGGAAAAAGACTATTGGGTGACTTATGCTTTACATTATATTTTCGCAGATAAAATAGGAGATGAAGTGGTGTTTAAAGGAGGAACGGCTTTGTCAAAATGTTTTAGCGTTATTGAACGTTTTTCCGAGGATATTGATTTAGTAGTTTTAAAAAACGAGGAGGAGACCGATAATCAATTAAAAAGAAAAATTAGGAAAATATCTAAAAGCTTAGAAGAAGATTTACCAGAGATAAAAGTGGAAGGAATCACCAATAAAAAAGGAATGATTCGAAAAACTGCACATCAATATCCAAAAGTTTTTAGCGGAGAATACGGTCAGGTTCGTGAAGCCATCATTATTGAAGCCTCATGGCTGGGTAGTTTTGAACCCTTTGAAAATAGACAGGTGATTTCTTTTATTGGCCAAATGATGTTGGATAACAATCAATCGGAATTGGCTGAAAGATATAATATGACGGCTTTTGATGTGCGTGTTTTAAAACCCACACGAACAATTTGTGAAAAAATAATGAGCTTGGTTCGTTTTTCATATTCAGAAAACCCAATTGCGGATTTAAGAAATAAAATACGCCATATTTATGATTTGCACCAACTCTTAAAGAACCCGGAATTTCTTGAGTTCTTTGAATCAAATGCCTTTGAACAAATGTTGATTAAAGTGGGGAGAGATGACGTCAATAGTTTTCGTAATAATAATGACTGGTTGAATTTTCATCCTAAGGATGCTTTGTTGTTTAAAGAAGTTGAAAAAGTATGGGGACAAATACAGACTACCTACAAAGGGAACTTTAAACTACTTGTTTATGGAAACTTGCCAAATGCAGAACAGGTAGTCCATACTTTGAAAAAGATACAGAAACGATTGAAGCAGGTGTCGTGGACGATTAATACTAATGATTTATGAAATTCATCGAATATAAATGAGAAGAAACCTTCGTCCAATTGTTAGCCGAACAAGGCTATCCGCATATTTTGGGGAAAGAATTTAGCAAAAGGATGATGAGGTCCTGATTGAGATAAGGCGATGTTTAGATCTTTCCTAATCAAAGTACACTTTATCCGGTGTCTTATGAGTAAAACAAACTTTTTTCAGGAAACAATTTTGCAAACTTCAAAACAAACTATTATACTTACGTTTATTAACCATAATTGATTAAAAACAGAACATTCAAAGAGCATAAATAATAGGATTAAATAAACGTTCGTTTAAACAAACGGAACCCACTTGCGTCAATATGCCCTGATTAGAGATATTGACGCAAGTTAGAGAAGAAAACTTCCGTATATTTGTGAGTTAGGCAACATGCTAAAAGAGCCAACGCACATTCAAGTACATTTGGTTTTTGCCGACACGCAAAGCCCAAACAAAAAACCAAAAGAGCTTGAATTTTTGCCAACGCTCGACAGAAAAAGAAACAGAATTAAATGAATAAAAAGGACTTATCAGAATCGGACATAAAAGCAAAGTTTATCACACCTGCGATACTGAATGCAGGTTGGGACGAACTGACTCAGCTCGGACGTGAGATATATTTCACGGATGGGCGTATCTATGTGAAAGGAAAACTGACCGCAAGAGGAAAAAGAAAATTCGCTGACTACATTCTTTTCTACAAACCGAATGTACCAATTGCCATCATTGAAGCGAAAGATAACAAACACTCCGTAAAAGGTGGAATCCAACAAGCACTTGGATATGCGAATACTCTTGATATTCCTTGTGTTTTCAGTAGTAATGGAGACGGTTTCTACTTCCATGATAAAACCGCAACTGATGGACAAATAGAAAAAGAACTTTCACTTGATGAATTCCCAAGTCCTGAAACACTTTGGGAGAAATACAAACAATACAAAGGCATTGAAAGCAATGATGTTGAAAAAATTGCTTCACAAGAATACTTTCAAGACGAATCTGGCAGATCGCCAAGATATTACCAGCAGATTGCGATAAATAGAACAGTTGAAGCAGTTGCAAAAAAGCAAGACCGAATTCTTTTGGTCATGGCAACTGGAACTGGAAAAACATATACTGCTTTTCAAATCATTTATAGACTTTGGAAAAGTGGAGCCAAGAAAAGAATCCTCTTTCTTGCTGACCGTACCGCTTTAATTGACCAAACCGCAAGAGGTGATTTCAGGCATTTCAAAGATGCAATGACCATCATCAAGCACAAACAGATTGACACAGCGTACAATATTTATTTGGCTTTGTATCAGGGTTTGTCCGACAGCAAATCAGAAGATGCATACAAACAATTTAGCCCTGACTTTTTCGACCTTGTAATCATTGACGAGTGCCACAGAGGAAGTGCAAAAGAAGATAGTAAGTGGCGTGAAATACTCGCCTACTTCAACAAGGCAACTCATATTGGCTTAACTGCCACACCAAAGGAAACTACAGAAGTTTCAAACATTGAATATTTCGGAGACCCGATTTACACCTATTCTTTGAAACAAGGAATTGATGACGGTTTCCTTGCCCCTTACAAAGTGGTTAAAATCACTTTGGATATTGATGCAGAAGGCTGGCGACCACCAAAAGGATATTTGGACAAAGACGGAAATCCAGTAGAAGACAGAATTTACAACCGCACAGACTTTGACCGAAACATCATTGTTGAAGAAAGAAGAAAACTGGTTGCAGATAAAATCACGGAATTTCTAAAAGGAAATGACCGATTTGCAAAGACGATAGTTTTCTGTATTGACATTGAGCATGCCGAAGGCATGCGAACTGCATTGGCTAACGCCAATGCGGATGAAGTTGTCAAAAACAGTAAGTACGTTATGCAAATTACAGGCGACAATGAAGAAGGAAAACGTGAGTTAGACAGCTTTATCAATCCTTCTGAAAAATACCCTGTGATTGCCACCACTTCAAAATTGATGACTACTGGAGTTGATGCTCAAACTTGCAAATTAATTGTGCTCGACAGCAATATTGGTTCTTCAACCGAATTCAAACAGATAATTGGTAGAGGAACTAGAATTAATGAGGAATATGGAAAGACCTATTTCACTATCATGGATTTCAGAAATGTAACAAACCATTTTGCTGACCCTGACTTTGATGGTGATCCCGTAATGATTAAGCAAGTGGGCGAAAATGACGACCTCACTGGCACTGAAGATGAAACCACAGAAGAAATAATCACAGATATTATTGACGGAGAAGAAATTAAATTTCCTGAATGTCCAGAAATTGAAGGCGGTGGAGATATTGTTGAAGAACCGAGAGTGAAAATTCGAGTTGATGGCGTACAGGTGAAAGTGGTTAATGAACGTGTTCAGTATTTGGGTGCAGACGGTAAAATCATAACCGAAAGCATACGGGATTATACCAAGAAAAGCATTGGAGAAAAATTCAAAAGCCTTGATGATTTCTTGAATCGTTGGAATTCTTCTGAACAGAAGAAAGCCATCATTGAAGAATTGGAAGACCAAGGCATTTTCTTTGAACCTCTCAAAGAAGAAGTCGGAAAAGACTTTGACCCTTTCGATTTAATTTGTCACGTGGCTTTTGAGGCAAAACCATTAACCAGAAAAGAGCGGGCAGAAAATGTGAAGAAACGCAACTACTTCACAAAATATGGTGACAAAGCCCAAGCGGTTATCAATGCTTTATTAGACAAATACTCAGATGACGGATTGGTAACGATTGAAAGCACTGAAGTATTAAAGCTCGACCCACTCAACAAATTGGGAACACCTTTAGAACTTATCAAAGCATTCGGAAGCAAGGCTGAATACATCAAAGCATTAAAAGAATTAGAAAACGAATTATACAAAACGGCATAAATGGCAAACGTAGGAGCAGTAGTAAGTAGCATCCGCAACATCATGCGTCAAGACAGAGGAATCTCTGGTGATGCACAACGATTGGAGCAATTGGGTTGGATGCTATTCCTAAAAATAATTGACGACAAAGACCAGGAGTTAGAAATCATTAAAGACAATTACGTTTCGGTAATCCCTGAAAAATTTCAATGGAGAAATTGGGCATCAGACCCAGAGGGAATGACTGGTGATGAATTGCTTGAATTTATTGATAGCAACGCACAAAGCAACAAAGGTCTTTTCGCTTCTCTAAGAGAATTGAATGTTCCTAATCACCCAAAACGAGCTGCGATTGTTCGAGAAGTGTTTGAAGGCTCAAACAACTACATGAAGTCGGGCTATGAAATGCGGAAAGTCATCAACAAGCTCAATGAGATTGACTTCAATAACTCGGAAGACAAACACATTTTCGGGAATATCTACGAAAGCATTTTACAGGAATTGCGTGATGCTGGCAACAAAGGTGAATATTACACACCAAGAGCGGTAACGCAATTAATGACCCAAATGACCAATCCTAAATTGGGTGAAAAAGTACTTGACCCTGCCGCTGGAACTGGTGGTTTCTTGACGGCAGCCATTGACCATGTTCGAGAGAATTTTGTAAAAACAGTTGATGACGAACACATTTTGCAAAACAGCATTACAGGTTGGGAGTTGAAACCTGTGGCTTATGTCTTAGGCTTGACCAACTTGATTTTGCATGAAATGGACGTGCCCGATTACCACTACATTGACAGTTTAAAAAAAGAGTACAATAGCATTGGTAAAAAAGACCAAGTTGATGTCATTCTTGCCAATCCACCTTTTGGAGCGAGTATAGCAGACGGAGTGGAAACCAACTTTCCTGCTACTTATCGCTGCAAGGAATCTGCCGACTTGTTCGTGATACTCATGCTGCAATTGCTGAAACCAAACGGACGCTGTGCGATCGTGTTGCCTGACGGTTCCATTACCGGTGATGGCGTAAAAGCAAGAATACGTGAAAAACTTTTGACAGATACTAATTTACATACCATCATACGATTACCTCAAAGCACTTTTTTCCCTGCTACTGTAAGTACCAACTTATTGTTTTTCGAAAAAGGAAGTCCAACCGAAGAAATTTGGTACTACGAACACAAATTGCCCGAAGGACAAAAAAGCTATTCCAAAACAAAACCAATTCAATTTGAAGAATTTCAACCAATTATTGAATGGTGGCACAATCGAGAAGAAAATGAAGTCGCTTGGAAAATCAAAGTAGAAGACTTGAAAGGTTTGGATTTAGATATCAGAAATCCGAATAAAAAGGAAGAAGAAATCCAATATTCTAAGGATGAGTTAATCGTGAAAATTAAAACAAGTCAAAATAGAATTATTGAACTGTTAGAAGAACTATCCTAATGAGCCTGAATTTTAAATATATACCCTTAACGTTTCTAACAGATGAAAGTGAAATCAAAAAACAGATTTGTAATACTATCATTCTGCGATACTTCTTTGATAAAAACAACACAACAGTCAAACTAAATGACCTTATTGAAGGCACACAATATGGTTACAATGCTTCCGCTTTGGAAAGCGGCAACAATAAGTTTTTACGAATAAGTGACATTACAAATGGAAAGGTAGATTGGGAAACTGTTCCTTTTTGCAATTGTGATGATGAAGAAACTTATCTGTTATATCCAGATGATATTCTTATTGCAAGAACTGGTGGTACAACAGGCAAAAGTTTTCTCATTTCATCGCCTCCTGAGCATTCAATATATGCTGGCTACTTAATTCGTATCAGGGCTAATTCGGAAACCAAGCCTGAATTCTTAAAATTATTTTTAGACAGTTATGCATACTGGTCTCAAATTGTTTCAATGAACGAAGATGAATTTAGACCAAGTGTAAATGCAAATAAGCTAAAGCAATTGCTATTGCCAAAATGCGAACCGTCTGAACAGGAGATAGCAATTAAAATTTCATTAGGAGAAGTCATTTCAGGATACGAAGATTTGAGCATTCAGATTGACAAGGCAATTAACGAATATGAAAATTGTAAGCGTATTCAACAACATTGTCTAATTCAAAAATCTAATACCGAGTTTCTTAAGCAATCAATTCTCCAAGAAGCCATACAAGGCAAATTAACAGAAGATTGGCGAAAGCAAAATCCTGATATAGAGCCTGCAAGCGAGTTGCTCAAACGCATCAAAGCGGAAAAAGCACAACTCGTCAAAGAGAAGAAAATACGAAAGGAAAAACCACTTCCACCAATTACAGAAGATGAAATTCCTTTTGAATTACCTGATGGCTGGGTTTGGTGTAGGCTGGATGATCTAACTACAATCAATGGAGGTTTTGCATTCAAGAGTTCCCAATATATCAATGAAGGGGTTAGAGTAATTAGAATTTCTGATTTCAATGAGGATGGTTTTTCAAACGACAAAGTAGTTCGTTACAAATACACTTACGAACTCGAACCTTACATTTTGAAAGAAGAGAATATTCTAATGGCTATGACGGGTGGCACAGTGGGAAAAAGTCTATTGGTGAAAGATTTGCCTGAAAAAATGGTTGTGAATCAAAGAGTAGCCACAATAAACATTCTTTCACCAATAAGTCCCTCTTATATAAATTGTGTTATTCCAACCAATCTGGTTCAAGATGTCATCAAGGAAGCAAAAAACTCAACAAACGACAATATCTCAATGGGGAATATTAAAGGCTTTTTGATTCCACTTCCACCATTAGAAGAACAAACTGAAATTGTTGCGAAAGTAGAATTGATCAAGACCAAAATCAATGATTTAGGCTCTGAAATAACTCAAAGCGAACAACACGCCCAAATATTAATGCAAGCGGTTTTGAAAGAGGCTTTTGAGAGTAAAAAGGAAGTAGCTCATGCCTAGACTCAGACAAATAACTATTGAGGGCTTCCGCTCTATTTCAGATCCAGTTGTTATCAACTTTCCTGAAAATCAACCGACAGTTTTGATTGGTGAGAATAACTCTGGAAAATCAAATATCATTCGAGCAATTGAACTCATGTTTGGCGAGTTTCACCCTAAATTCAAAAAGCTTGACGATTACGACCACTTTGATAGAAATCCTCAAAATCCAGTTTGTATTGAAGCTTCGACATCTGGACTAAATGGTAAACTGACAAATTATGGGCAACCTTTTGGTTGCAGTGGTTTTCGATTTAAGGCTGAAAAAGGAAAAGAAACAGAGTACGTTGGCATCCAAACCGAAAACGGAATTGAAAACAAATATGTTTCTGGTGAATTGCGGGAAGAACTTCTTTGTGTAGTCGTTAATTCAGACCAGAATCTAAATTACCAATTAAGCTATTCAACCAAATACACTTTACTTTCACGAGT
Source organism: Bacteroidota bacterium (assembly GCA_021794195.1). Lineage (GTDB taxonomy): Bacteria > Bacteroidota > Bacteroidia > Sphingobacteriales > Sphingobacteriaceae > Sphingobacterium. Next base: position 5,601 of record JAJYRG010000008.1, on the reverse strand, counting down.
AACAAAAGCCTTTCATGACAAGCTCACAGAAGATGAAGAAAAGGTAAACCGCCTAAAAGGTTTCTTTGAAGAAATAAAGAACACTTTTCTTGAAGTTGAAGAATTCAACGCTTTCAATACAAATATGTCTGCTCTTGCTGAAAGTGTTCTTTCAAACATGACTCATGCACTTGCATTTGACTTCTCTGCTTATGACCCTAGTAATTACTTCAAAACAATGCGGGTACATCCAACCGAGAACGGTGAAACACGAGCGTATGAAGAATTAGGAACTGGACAGCAGCAAATTTTAGCACTTTCATTTGCCCACGCCTACGCTAAATCATTTCTTGGTCAAGGATTAATTTTCGTCATAGATGAACCAGAAGCACATCTTCATCCATTAGCTCAAAAATGGCTGGCAAAGCAGATGTTTAAAATGTCGGAAGATGGCTTGCAAGTAATTCTTACCACTCATAGCCCCTATTTCATTGATTTGAAATACATCAATGGAATTAATCTTGTTCGAAAAAATGAAGGTTCAACGTATGTAGTTAGTAATGATGCACAATCACTTTATGACCATTGCATTGCAACTGGTTCTAATCCAGGAAAAACTCAATTGGAAACAGTCGTTCCATTTTACGCAAATCAAGCTACGGCTCATATTCTGACAGGCTTTTTTGCAAACAAGATTGTTTTAGTGGAAGGTTTGACAGAAGAACTTTCTTTACCTGTTTATTTCTCTCGATTAGGTTTCGACCCGACCGAATATGGAGTGGAAATTATTGGTGTAAATGGTAAAGGAAATCTTGCTAAATGGTGGCGACTTTTTACCCTTTACAAAATCCCAACCTACATCTGCTTTGATAATGACGTTCGCTCAAAAGATGACGAAAATGGAAGTCGTAGAAAAGATGCTTTGAAAGCGATAGGAATTCCAGAAGCGGATCTGGACGGAGTACTTGGAATTGATGATTGGAATATCTCTGAACAGTTCTGTGTGTTCGGTACTGACTTTGAAACCACAATGAGAGCATCATTTGAAGACTATGCGGAAATTGAAGCTGAACAAAAAGAATTATTGGGAAGCAACTCAAAACACATTATCGCAAGAGAGACAGCAAAACGAGTAGCAATTGACGTTGAAAGTGTTGGACAACAGAAGCTTTTAGAAGTAATTGAACGAATAAAAGCATTAGAAATATGAAGCCAACCCTTCGCAACCATAGACATTGGCAAGTCGCTCAAAGCAGCCGCACAAGCCAAAACTTGCCAAAGAGTATGGCTGCACCAACGCTGACAGAAAAGAAAATGAAAAAGCACGGGCATACAACATTGTGTATAAGCAATAGCGGGTTCAGTGCTATTATGAAACGTAAAACTATAAATCAAAGGTCGGTGCTATCTGACAGTTTAGTGGGTTAAAATCCGCTACTGCACATACACGCAAAACGTTGTGAATAATACAAGAAAAACAAAATGGCAGAATTAACAGGCGAACAAATTAGATTTTTAAAAGAACAGGATATCCATCCGAAATATGTCTTTAACGCAGACGGACTTTCTAAATCTGAATATCGTGTGATTATGAAAGAATTGAATAAATTGGTTGCATACAACGTCTCACCCTGCAAAAAAGAAGGACACACCTTAAGAACGAGAAGTGGACATTGCTGTCAATGTAATACAGCAACAATCGGATTTCAAAAAAGAAATGATTCTGCTGGAATTGTATATATCGCAGGAACATTAAAAGGAGAACTTATAAAAATTGGATTTTCAAAAGCATTAGAAGTCAGAGCTAAATCTCTAAATCGGACTAAATATGCAGGATTTAATGACTGGAAAATACTATATGCTCTCAAAAGTGAAAATGCTGGAAGAATAGAAACTAAATCAAATTCCCTTTTACGCGAATATGCTTTCACTACCGATTATGAACACGACGGACATTGGCAAGATGCGACTGAAACTTATCATTGTTCATATTCAAAGGCAAAGGAATTTGTCAAAAAAGCCTATAAAATGGAAAATTACAAAATCGACATAGAAAGAAATAATCTAACGGACAAATATGAATTTAGAAATTTAAAGAAATTATAAACTAAAAATGTACTACCCACAACACACGGTTTGTCAAAAGTGGTAATAATCACTTCGATTTGAAGATTTACGTTAAATTTGTAGTTCTTGTTCCGGGCGAAAGTTTTTATGTTAAAATACCACCTTCGGTAAGCTGATACCCGTTAGCAAACATTAAAAGAAATGGAATTAATCAATATACTTACGATAGTTGCGGTAATTGTTGGTCCAATTGCGGCTGTACAAATCGAAAAATGGCTTAATAGAAATAGAGCAAACCAAGAAAGGAAAGTTTCTATTTTTAAAACCTTAATGGCAACAAGAGGAACGGTTCTTTCATATAAACATGTAGAAGCTCTTAATCGAATTGACTTAGAATTTTCAGACAGTAAGAAATATGAGAAAGTAATTAACGCATGGAAAGAGTATTTTGACAATCTAAGTCAGAAAGTTGACGAAAATAATCTTACCGTATGGTCAACCAGAAATGAAGAGCTCCTTTCAAATTTACTCTATGAAATGGGGCAATCTCTTGGTTTTAAATTTGATAAGGTATTAATCAAGAGAAATATATATTCTCCTATCGCTCACGGTACGATTGATCAAGAAAATCAGCTCATAAGAAAAGGAATTATTGAAATTCTATATCGTGACAGAACATTGCCTATGGAGATAATTCAGAATCAAGATGAAGAAACAATCCAAAGGCAGAAAGACCTTCAAGAGGCAATGTTAGATTATTACAAGAATAGCAGAGAATAAAAAAAACGTTTGCTAACAAAAAAAATGACAAGAGTGTTAGGAACTTCTTCGATTAACATTTAAGTATAAATCAAAGTTTTATCTTTGATTGGAGCTTACGATAAAAGTGCCATCCTCGCCAATTTCCCTATCCGTAACATGAAATATATAATCAAATAAAACAATCAGATGGTAAGTGAAAGTTGGGAAGATTTGAACCCTCGAAAAGATCAATATGGGAATATTGAGATTTTTGATGTCTATTACAAAAGAATTAAACTAAAACGTGAATTCTCACATATTCCACGTGAAGTATTCGAGCAATGGATTTGGGCTCATCACGATAAAATAGAAAGTATTACAAATTATGGCTGGCTGAATTACGAAAATATCGAATTTAAACTGTGCTGTTGGTCAAATAAACAGTTGGAAAACATCTATGTTATCAAGAAGTTCAGAGATTACTATAAAAATAGAGCAAGTTATAATGATTTTAATAGTTTCTGTTGCACACCGAAAGACATAGAGCAATGGAAAGATAGTGGGACGTGGAGGATCCCTCCAATAATTATAGACACTGATTCTCTTAAGAAAATTCCAAAGAAATGTGAATTAGTTGCTCCATATCAATTAGTAGAAGGGCATTCGCGGCTTGGCTATCTTCAATCTATGCTTACAATCGACAAACTTGGCAAAGGAAAAGTTGCGGAAACACACAAAATATATTTAATGAGAGAATTTACCTGTACCTAATAATCGACTTGAATGCGAGAGTGTTAAAAAATTTAGGTTAAAATTTAATTGACATCAAAGTTTTTATTTCGATTAAAGTTAGGATGTTAAAATACTCCCTCACCAATTTTTAAATAGATATGGATACTTAAATGAAAAATTAGAACTTATAAAATGACCATCACCATTGAAGATAAATCTCTATAATTAAAGATCATAGAATTTCATAAAAGAGAAACTGATAATAAAAAACATTTCATATCACTGCCTATATTTTTTTCAATTTTTGTTACAATTGACCTATTGGCCGATATATAATTAGATTCCATTGACTTATCATTTTCACTTTTCCTCTTTTGTACACCTTGAGGGGTTAACTGTCTGATATTCATAGGGGGTTACTTACTGTATCGGGAAGTAATTTTGTTTTCCTTAATAGTGCAAGCCCCGTAAAGTAAGTATAAGACTTACAGTGGGACACTGTTTCCATAAAAAGCCTTTTTGGGAGGGTATGGTATTTTCTGTTAAAAAAATCATAGTAAATGATTTTATCCAATTCTGCGTATTCGGAATGATTTAATTTTACCCATTGAATTGAGTTTTATACAAAAAAATGTAAGGATGGAAAAAGTCGTTTTAATTTCGGGAGCTTCCTCAGGAATGGGAAAGGAAACCGCTGTTTATTTAAACAACAAAGGCTATAAAGTGTACGCAGCTGCCCGGAGAGTGGAAAAAATGAGAGAGTTTGAAAAGCTGGGTATCATGGCTATGTATGTAGACCTTGCTGAAGAAAAATCTATTGAAGACCTGGTAGATAAAGTGCTGAAAGATGAAGATAGAATTGATATTTTGATCAACAATGCCGGCTATGGTTTATATGGGGCTTTAGAAGATGTCAGTATATATGAGGCAAAAAAGCAAATGGAGGTAAATGTATTTGGTTTGGCCCGGTTAACTCAATTAGTGGTTCCCATAATGCGGAAACAAAAGAGTGGAAAAATCGTCAATGTGTCTTCTATAGGTGGGAAAATAGTGGGGCCTTTTGGCTTGTGGTATCATGTAAGTAAGTTTGGGGTAGAAGCATTAAGTGATGCTTTACGTTTAGAACTGAAGCCTTTTGGGATTGATGTAATCATAATTCAACCTGGAGGCATAAAAACTGAATGGGGAAATATTGCCATGAAAAATTTAAAGAAGAGCTCTCAAAGAAGCGCCTACCAAAAAGCAATATTAAAAGTGGTGGAAAGTAATGAGAAACACGAAAAGAACTATTCGAACCCATCCATCATAGCAAAGTTAATATTCAAGGCTATCCGTGCAAAGAAACCAAAAACGAGGTATCATGCAGGACATATGGCTGCTTTTGTCCTTTTTATCCGGAAAGTGGTACCGGATCGGATTATCGATAAAATGATTTCAAAAGAAATCAATAAAAGCTAAAGTATGAAGTTCCTTAACTTTTAATAGCTGCTTTAGCTTATTTTTATTTTCAAAGACAGTCCTAATTAAAAAAATCAGAAGGACGTATCCCGGTGAAAGACTTAAAATCCCGTATAAAATGAGATTGATCGTAATACCCTACATTTAAACCAAGATCTGTAAGACTTCTTTGTACATGTGCTTCTTCAAATAAACTTCTGAAGCGTATAATTTTACAATATTGTTTAGGCGTGGTTCCCACATTGGCTCTGAATTTTTTTTCAAAAGAATCCCGGCTTATGTTTACTTCTTTTGAAAGATCTTTAATTGAAATAAGACCTTTTCTTTCTTTTATCCGATGAATAGAATCTTTAATTATACTATCCATAAATTTTGATTTCTTTTCTGAAATCAAGAAGTCCTCTAATACCTGAAGCATTTTTCTGTGAGACGGTTGCTGCTGAAGCTGTTGGTTTAAAGACACAATCTTTTGAGTACTAAAAAACTGATCTAAAGGAAGGAACGTATCAGAAAAATTGTGGATTGATTTTTTAAGAAAAGAGGAAGCACAGCCCGGATTGAATATGGTAATGAGCAGGGTAGTTTGCGCAGAGAAAATAAATTGAAGGGATTTTTGAGAAATAC
>JAJYRG010000084.1 GCA_021794195.1 Bacteroidota bacterium | reverse complement strand
CCCCAAGCTCCTAAATTTTCACCGTCAAAATCAGGCAGTTCATAAATCAAATCCACAGCACGGGTGCAACCTAATATCACATTGTGATAATAAAAAGAATCCCTGTCGTCTATTCCTTTATACATATAATCCTTCAGCTCGTTCACCTTTAAGCTGTCATAATATTCACGGCTTTCTGTCACCGGTCTTCCGTGAATATAAAAATCAAGGGTAATAAAACCTTTGGCAGCGGTTACTTTATCTCCGGACAGAGGTGCCCAGCCAGCCCCTGGGAAACGGATAACAGCAGGGTACTTCCCTTCTTTTTTCGGCATACAAAGCACCCCATAAAATTTCTCGATTTCCTGATTCAAAAATTCATACTCCACCTGATAAACATCTACGTCATCCGTACTTCTATCTTCTAATAGGGTTAATTTTTTGTTTAACGGTACCGATTTTGATTTTTGGATAGCTGTATTCCAAAATTCTAAAAAGTCGGGAGGGGTTTTTGCTGTTGGTTTAATCTTTTCAGGCACAAAAGCAGCGGTTGCAGTTGCCTTATAAGCTTGCCCATCCATCTTTACTTCCACTTCACACCTTAAAAAACCCGGCTCTTGCATCGTTTCTTCAGCAATTACGACTTCATCATTTTTTAATTCTAAAGTACCTTCTTTTAAAGGTTTCATCTTCTCCGGACCGATTTTATATGTTATAAGCCCTACCGGTAAAGATCTCCCACCTTCATTTTTTATATGTACTTCAAAAACGGCCGTCTCTCCAGTTTTATATTTCCAATCTGTATGGTTTAATTCAAGTGAAACATCTACCTTCCCGTTCTTTTCAACAACCGGTCTCTCCACATCAATCCCTTCTGTGGATTGGGCTTTTACAGGCTCAGACGGCCAAAACCCCAGCAAATAAGTAATAAGAATTATTTTGAAGCTTTTTTTCAGGTATACCATATGGAATTTATATCTTTCAAAAACCTACCATCCCGGATTTTGTTCAAGATTATCATTCAATACTATTTCGCTTTCAGGAATAGAATTTAAATAATCTCTATCTAATTTAAACCCCCATCCTTCGGGCATAGCATCCTTTAGTGGATCTAAAAAACCATTTCCATCTACCGGAAAGGGGTTTTCATCCAGATCTATCTGAGAAGCGAAGAATCCTTTGGGTCTCTTTCCTACAATCAATTCGTCTGCTGCTGCCCAACGCGCGATATCATCCCACCTAAATCCTTCAGCTGCCAATTCCACTCTGCGTTCCCGTCGAATCTCATTGATAAGTGGCGATAGATCCGGAAAGTTCCATTCTGGATCAGGCGTTATTTCTCCTATAACAAGGTTTGGCATGCCTACCCGATCACGCAATGGCTTAATAGTTAAATCTATATCCTCCTGTGTAATTGTCCCCAATTCTGCTTTCGCCTCTATATAATTAAGTAAAGCTTCTGCATAGCGATAAATCATACCCGGTGACTCTTCGTATTGTTGTACATGGTAAACCATATTGGGATTGTATCCCTTTTGGATAATGTAGCCACTTGGTGCATTATAATCTCCAGTTGAATTCAGCTTATCATAAGCTTCACTCCAATTTTCCACTTTCCCATTTTCATGAATTTTCCATACATCGTCTGGTGTCGCTATAGTCTGGTAAAATCGGGGATCACGATTCTCAGCCTCTAGATTTAAGGTATTATATCCTTTAAACAATGAATTTCCACTAATTGGCCGTCCGTCATTGCAAAGATAAGCATCAGCCAATTGTTTAGTAATGGTTTTATTTGTGGGAGTTTCCATCCGGAAGAACCTGTCATTCGTAAATGATTGGCTTCCTCTTGTCAATTCATTATTATATTTCCGCCAAAACATAACCTCGTTATTCGAAGAAAAGTCTAATAATGAGAAAAGTTCTTTATAATCTGTTTCCGGATTCCCGGTATTATATACTTCGTAAACACCTGAATTAATGATTTCATACGCTGCCTCCGCTGCTTTTTCCAAATACTTTTCAGGGTTTGCCTCTTTCACGCCAAAGTCTGTCCCCTCATGGTACCTCTCCCAAGTGCCTTCATATAACGCTACCCGGCTTTGTATCAACAGCGCCATCCACTTATTTAACCTCCCGGCACCATTAGTCTTATCTTCAGTTAAATACATAGCCGCAGAATCAAGTTGTCCAATAATAAAATCTGCCACTTCATTGCGGGCATCCCTCGGATCATATAACTCCGGTGAGCTCGTCCCTAACTCCGTCGTAAGTATTTGGATATCTCCATAGCTACGCATCAAGTTAAAATAAATTAACCCCCTAAAAAAATAGGCTTCTCCTAAAAACTGTTTGTAGTCATCTAATTCATGGTTTTCTTCTACTACCCTATAATTATCGAAGAAGTAGTTTATTCGGCGTACGTCTGCGAATCCTATAGAACCAGAAGTCGACACGGTTCTTGTTCCCTGCAATCGCGTATCTGGCGAACCTGTAGTCTGATTATCGCTGTTAAAGTCACTTCCATGATTGGCATATTTAGGAAAGTTCGATGCCGTATAAAAAGTATTAACGTAGGCCCGTAGTTCATCCGGGCTTTTAAAAAAATCAGGTGTAGTTACTGCGTCTAAAGGAGTACGGTTAAGAAAATCTTTATCACAAGCCGTAAAAAAAAGCAAAGTGATAGATGTAAATATTAGTACTAGATATTTTTTCATGACTCTCAAATTAATTGATAAATATTAAAATGTGATATTCAGACCAAAAGATAAGGATCGTGAGATAGGGTAAATAACCCCACTTGTTAGATAACCTCCATATCGGGTGTCTGAAGAAAACAGAGTTTCCGGATCGAATACTTTAGGCAACTTCGTAAAAGTCAGCAAGTTTTCCCCAGAAAAATATACCCGTACATTACCTATATTATACTTCTGTAGGAAGTCTTCGGGCAACGTATAGCCTATCTGCAAGTTTTTTAATCGCAAATAAGAGGCATTTAATAAATATCTATCTTGAGGCTGCCTATTTTTATTTGTTTCATCAGAAAAATAAGGCTTAGGCAAAAAAGCGTTCGTATTTGGCCCCAGTATATTTGTTTCATCAGCAGGACGCCAATAATCCAGGTTATAAGAATCTTCAAAAAGACCGGAACCCGCCCATGCATTAATCGGCCCCCAAAAAACTGCTGAACCTGTCTGTGGCAGATAATCACGTTTACCGACACCCTGCCAAAACATCGAAAAATCAAACTGTTTCCATTGCACTCCCCCATTTATCCCTATATTATAACGAGGTTGATCATTGCCAATCACAACTAAATCTCCGTGATCATCCACCGTACGTTGTCCGTCATCTATTTTTCCATCGCCATTTAAATCTTTATATTTCATATCTCCCGGTCCCCAAGAGGAATAGTACTTGGATTGATCAGGTATAGCTTCATCAGCTGATTGAATTAAACCATCACTTTTAAACCCCCATAACTCTCCTGCTCTTTTGCCTTCATACCAAGTGTCTATAGTCCCTTTTTCATTGAAATACTTTAAAATTGTCGATCGATTATCTCCCAAACTTACGCTCGCATTGTATGAGAATGTCGAGGACGGTTGGTCTTCCCAGGAGAGTATCAGTTCGTACCCTTTTGTAGATAACTCTGCATTATTTGCCTTTGGTGTTGTGGCTCCAAGCTGGTAAGGAAGGGTGATCGCCGGCCCCAGCATGTTAGTCGTAACTCGATTGTACCAATCGAACGTCAGCCCTAACCTATTTTGAAGAAAGTGCGCATCCACCCCTATATTAAAAGTTGTTATCGTTTCCCAGGTTAAGTCATCGCTTATTAGACCCGGTACATTGGCATAACCCGGCCGTTCGTCATTTATAATCCAGTTTAACTCATTACCCACAGGTATTGTAGGTAAATACAAGTAATTACTGACATTCTGATTCCCTAACGCCCCGTATGATAGTCTAAATTTCAAGTCATTGACATACGGTTCAGCTTGCTCCCAAAAATCCTCTTTTGAAATATTATAACCGACCGAAGCCGATGGGAAAAAGCCCCAGCGCTTTCCTTCTTCAAAACGGGATGAACCATTATACCGGGCACTGAATTCAAAAAGATATTTTTCATCATAGTTATAATTCAAACGTCCGAAAACACCTTGAGTAGCCCAATGTGTAATATTATCGGAGACCGTTTTTTCCCCGAGCGCAGTACCAAGAGAAACAACATCATCCGATATAAGACCTGTTCCTGTAGCATTCAAACCTGTAGTATACCGATACTCTTGTTCATAACCTACAAGCGCTTTAAAATAATGCCCATCAAACGTATTTTCATAGGCCGAAGTTCCATTAATTAATGTATAAATATTTTGAGAAAAAGAAGTATTGTAACTTGCTTCTGGCTTGCCTATATTTCCGAAATCTCCGGTGCCCAATTCTACTTCTACAGGTTTAGGGTTTGACGTAGCCCGACGTCCTTGATTATTATAATTGTAACTTAAAGTAGTTTTCCACCCTTCAATAGGTTCTAATTCTCCACCCAAGGTCAGGAAGAAATCATTGGAATGCGCCTGGTCGCGACCAGAGCCCTGTAACAATCTAACCAAAGGACTTTGCACAGTACCGTTGATATTATAAAAAGGCATCATCGGGGCGAAGAATAATAACTCTCTAAATGTATGTTCACGTCCAACCGTCGTTTCACCCATAGGGAAATCCGTTTTTCCTGAGGCATACTTTACACTGGTATTAAACTTTAACCAGGAAGTAACATCCGCATTAAAGTTTCCCGTAAAATTATATCGTTTATAACTATCATTCCCCCATTTATACATCCCATTTTGTTCAATAAGTCCTCCCGATATGTAATATTGATTTTTTTCATTCCCTCCATTCACATTAACATTGTGCTTCTGGTTGAAAGAATTATCTCTAAATAATAAACGGGCCCAGTTATTATTAGCGTTACCGTCCCGGCGCCCAGCCCAGATATTATCGATAGGGTTATCGGGATCATATTCATAAGGAAAGGTGCCTTCCTGATATCCTTTTATTCGTTCTACCTGTGCATTACTATAAAGAGGGGCCAATCCTGCATTCGCTTGTGCCTGATTATAAACTGTCGCCCAAGTGTAAGAGTCGATATGACTTGGGAATCGTATTGGAGTGTTAAAGGATAAATTATCGGAATATTGAATATTAACGGTTCCATCTCTATTTCCTTGCTTCGTTGTGATAAGGATTACTCCAAACGGTGCTCTTGAACCATAAATTGCAGAGGCAGAAGCATCTTTCAATACAGATACACTTTCTATAGACTCTGGATCTACATTCGTAATATTCATCTCTACACCATCTACCAGGATAAGAGGGGCTCCGCCACCTGAAATAGAGGCCATACCCCGCAAGTTCCAGGAACTGACAGACCCTGGTTCACCTCCTCTCATATTCATCGAAATATCAAGATTCGGTGAAGCTCCTTTGATTAAGTCTGCTACTGTATTTGCCGATCTATTGGAAAGTTTATCTCCGGAAACCACATCAACTGATCCTGTTAAATTTCCTTTTTTCTGTGTACCATATCCTACTACGACAACCTCTTCCAGATCAGAAGCTTCTTCCGCGAGAAATATTTCCATATTTCCCGATTCAGCTGACAACTCCAAGGGCTTATATCCAATAAGCCTAACCTTTATAAGTGTGCCGACAGACGTTTCAATTTGAAAATAACCTTTCTCATCCGTTTGTGTGGATTGTTCACTTGTACTAATCGTCACATTTGGGATAGGTTTTTCGGTTATGGAATCTTTAACAACCCCTTCTATCAACCCTTGCGCGAATGCTTCTTCACAACACATGAGAGATATTGAAAGAAGTATAAGAAAGTATACATGTCTAGCCATTGGTATAATTATTATTAGATGTTTAATTAATCAAATATATTTTCGTTTTCATACTTATCGTTTTTAATAGCCGGGGTTTTGATCAAAATCAGCATCATAATTCAGATCTATCTGACTTTGAGGTATAGGCCATAATTTATTATGCTCTTGGATATTTGCACCAGGAAGCAACGGATTGTCGTGATATTTCTTTGTTCTTTCCACCAGTTTATTTGTCCTCAACAAAACTATCATTCTCATCTCCTCAGCATACAGTTCTCTTATCCTTTCATCTAATATAAAATCTAAATCCACTTCCTCTTCTTTAACAGGGGTCGCTTTGGCCCTTGATCTCACCTTATTAACATCTTCAGCCGCTGATTTTTTTTCGTTCAATCCCAAATATGCTTCTGCGCGTAACAAGTAAGTTTCGGCTAATCGCATCGCGTAAAAATCCGTGTGAATGGTGCCGCCCCCTCCTTTTGATTTATCAGATATGGTTGCTTGTACCACGGGTTGCCACCCTTTCATAAAAAAAGGATACATGAAGTTTGTAGTGTCTTTCAGACTATTTCTAGCTCCGGATGAAAATTCTGATAAGTCTATTTTTTTACCATCATAAGAAGAGTTTGGATTTTCGTAGTAAAAATCCCTTTTAATATTATGGGGCGCATTTCTTATATCATTCTCCCAATCGTCTTCCCATACATCATAAAAAACTAAGCTCGTTCCTCTTGCACGTGCTACCTGTACGCCTAAGGTATCTGAATACACATTTTCAAAGGCAGGTTTCCCATCAGGGGCCAAGCCAAACTTTTCTAACCTTGGCCCATAGATGCCTGACCAATAGTTTCCTCCTCCTCCTAATTCCTGATTCGGTTCAAATTGGATAGCCCATATTGTTTCTTTGTTTCGCGGAGGATTTTGATTATCGTACCTGAACAAATCCCAATAGACATCCCCCGTGCCAAAGACATTAAATTGATTTCCAAACCGTTCCGTCATCAAGGAGTATCCCATCTCATCAATAACCTTTGATGCAGCATTAACTGCTAGATCAAATTTCTCTTCAGCCAGGTAAACTTCTGTTAATAAATGTAAAGCTGCTCCTTGTGTTAATCGTCCGGGTTTTGCTTCCTCCCCAGGAGAAGGCAGGTTTTCACTTGCAAAAATCAAATCGTCCTCAATCAACTCATAAATAGAGCCAACTGGAGCTCTTTGAAAATCTACTTTTGCCTCTTCAATCACTTCGGTTATTAAGGGTATATCCCCCCATAAAGTAACAGCAATTCTATAACACCATGCCCGAAAGAATCTTGCCTCGGATAAAAAGTGATTTTTTTGTTCTTCATTTGCCCACTCATCATTATCCACGACATTATCAATAGAATGGATTAATAAGTTAGCTCTTTGAATTTGATTAAATAATGTCAGCCACCAAGTCTCAATTAGAGGCTCTTGGGGCGTAATGGTTGTTTCATAGTTTGTGAGAAAACGTTGTCCTTCGGGAGTTTCTCCATCATATGCAACATCTGTTCCCAATCCAAATAAACCATAGGACTGCAGAGGAATATTGTTGCTGTACCATTTGTCACGTATACTGGAATATAATCCGTCTACGCCTTGTTCAATACCGTCCGGAGTGTTATATGAGTTTGTAGGCGTCAGAAAATCTAAAGGCTCTTCTTTTAAAAAATCCGAATCATTACATGAACCATAAAACACTATAATAATACCAGCTATAAGAAACTTCAACCGTTTTTCCATTTTTTAAAAAATTAATTTACACCCTACGCTTATTGATTTGTTCATCATATCATAATATCCTCCTAATTCAGGATCATATCCTTTCCATTTTGTCCAGGTATATAAATTTTTACCGCTGGCAAATAATTGGAGTTCCTGTATTTTCACTCTGGATAATTTTTCCGTGTGGAGATTATACTGTAGTGAAACGTCTTGCAAACGTATAAAACTTCTATCCTGGTAGTTTCCCGACGCAACGACAGGATAATTGTAAATAGGGGGAGCCTCTGTTACCCCATTATCCGGCAACCAATTTTCATAAATAGCAGGCTGATTCGCCCGTTGAGCGTAATCAAAATCAGGAGTGGCCTCTAAAAGCCTTTGCAGGTTACCTATATAATATCCATTTCCTCCCTGGATGGAATTAATAAAAAAGTAAAATGAAATATTTTTATAAGAAATAGTATTTCCGATACCGAAACGATAATTTGGAGTTGCATACCCAACAATCCTCCGATCTTGATTTGCGGTTATTTTATTATCGCCGTTTCTATCTTCTAATCTAAATTGACCTGGGTAAAACCCCTCTAAAATTTCGCCATTATATAACTCATCTTCTGTCCAAACTCCTCCTGTCCGCTTATAATCATATATAGCACTTATCGGCTCACCCAAAAACCATTGATTTCCGATATCATCTTTTCCGTCCCCATATAAATCGGTTATCTTATCTCTATTTATAAAAAAAACAAAATCACTTTCCCATTTTATTTCTCTATTTATATTCACGGTGTTTATTTCTGCTTCAAATCCGCGGTTCCGTATAGCCCCTATATTGGTCCATACATCCGGGTAACCGGTTGCACCGGGTAAATTACGTTCCACCAATACATTCTTGGTTTTCGAAATGTAATAATCAAGGCTTCCGCTGATCCTGTCATTGAGCACCGAAAAGTCTATAGCGAAATTCGCTGAGTTTGTGGTCTCCCATCCCAGATCACTATTACCTAAAGTATTAGGTCCTAATCCAATAGCTGGGGAGTTTTCATAAATATAATTTAAAGTGGACATTCTCGATAGACTTGAATACCGGCCAATCCCTTGGTTTCCATTTTGTCCATACGATAATCGAATTTTTAAATAATCCAGCCAATTTTTGGAAAAACCCATAAACTCCTCTTCATAGATATTCCAAGCAAGAGCCGCTGAATAAAAGTTAGCTAATTTATTTTTTTCACCGAAGCCCGAGAAGCCATCCCGGCGAAAGGTACCGGTAAATAAATATTTATCCAGCAAGCTATAATTAGCCCGCGCCATATAACCTAAAGAACTTTCTTTATATGCCCCTGATCCTATTGTATACAATTGAGCAAAACTTAAGTTATTATAACCTAATGTTTCGTTTGTAAACTGTTTAGCATCGATTTTAGAACTATTACCTGTAACCTGATCTCTTGTATATACAAACGTTAAATCTATTTTATGAATATCATTAAATTCATTCCCATATCTTACGATATGATTAAAAATCCAGCTCGTCTCTTCCGAATTCGTTACTGCAGCGACACCTTGATCTTCACTGCCTTCATAGGTACTGCTCGGATAAAATGTTTTCCTTCCAGCAGATGAATAATTATTCGAATAATTAAAATCATACTCCAACCCATCCACAAAAGGAACATCTATATGAGCGTACCCTAAATACATTCTATTCTTCCGTTTATCAAAGTCATCAATATATTCATATCTCAAGGGGTGAGCCATTAAAAACTCTGCATTGAATCTATCCGGATATCTGCCATTTTCATCATACATACTGGCTAAAGGGCTGGAATTCTGTGCATGCTGCATACTCGCTGCAATACCGGAGTAATCTTTATCCGAATACATAACATTTAGTCCTAATTTTAACCAACTTGTAAGGTCTCCTTCTATTCGGGTATTTAGGGAAAGTCTTTCAAATTCGTCTCCTTTTAACACCCCTTCCCGGTTTGTATAAGATGCCGATCCAAAATAATTAAAACTCTGGCTAGCTCCAGAAATACTTAAATTATTATTCAAAATTGGCCCATTTTTAGAAACTTCATCAATCCAATTCACACTGTTTCCCTGTGTATAGTTTTTACGCTCATCTTCTGATTTCAGGTAATTTCTCACCACATCTTCAGAATAACCCGGATGTTCTGGCTTTCCACCTTTATCTTCAGGTCCTGAAGGCCCGCTTTTGTACCAATTATATAACGATTGTAAATAAGAATAATCCACTAACCTATTCGCATACTCTGTGGCATTCATCCATTTAACAGGGTTATGTGTCACAGATTGCACCCCGTATGAAAAGTCATAGCTAATCTTAGGCTTTCCTTCTTTTCCTTTTTTAGTCGTGACCAATAAAACACCATTTGCTGATCGGGAGCCATATATAGCCGCAGAACTGGCATCTTTTAAGATATCTATTCTTTCAATATCATCTGAGTTTATATCCGTTAAGTTTCCGCGAAAAATCACTCCATCAAGCACTATTAGCGGTGAATTACTTGCTGATAAAGTATTTTGCCCTCTTATGGAGATAGAAGGCGAATCATCTGCTTTGGCTCCTCCCTCTACATTCAAACCTGCAGTTTTACCTTTTAATTGCTGCATAACATTCATATCCGAATTAGAGGCAACTTCTTCCATGGAAACACTTTTCACCGATCCTGTTAAATCCGATCTTTTCATTTCTCCATACCCTACTACCACTACTTCATCCAAATCGGAAGCAGAAGGAATTAACTTCACTTCCATATGAGTTTGAAGCGCTTCCAATTCTATGGTTTGATAACCTATATATGTAAATGTCAATTTTTCTTTCGTTTTCGCAGAGAGAGAAAAACCACCTTCCTCATCTGTTTGAGTATCGGATACAGACGATGAGACTGTCACACCTGCCAAAGGCAAACCAGTTCTTTCATCTTTAACATTACCTGCAACATCAACAACCTCTTGAGCTACAACGCCATTTATAAAAAACAGACCAATAAGTGATAAAAAGAACAGCTTATAACCTTTTAATACCATATTTAGAAAACGTTTATTTTATAATCAGAAGCTCATCCAGACAAACTTCGTTTACGTACACGTT
>JAJYRG010000083.1 GCA_021794195.1 Bacteroidota bacterium | reverse complement strand
GCCGCAGCGCCTACCTTTTCCAATGATCCCGGAGAAAGAATCAACAGATTGTGCTGCATAAAATCCGGGTTCTCTAGATTGATCTTAACCTGCGTGCCAGCTTTTACTGTCAACAATTCTTTATCAAATTTCATTTCACCTACAATTACCTTTAAAGTAATTTCTTCCGTTGAAGAGCTTGTTGCACCGGCTTCTATGCCTTCAGAAGGAGAATCTGTAGGATCGACTATTACCATACGCACATCTTCCAATTTTCCCCGAAAATTAAAGTCTTGGGGATAATTACCTACCTGCTTCACTTTCTCTGCCTCTTGTGAACTACGGGTTTTATCCTGTCTGTTATGGCCAATTTTTATATTGCCTGAAGGCATATCGGTAAACCATCCGGACGCAGTTTCTTCCGCTACCACCTGCCCATCTATCGAAAGTTTCATTATGCCTCCCTTCAGCAACTGGCCCCTTAAAGCAAACTGTTCAGGAAGAGAGTCAGAAGAATGGATAGCTGTTCTTTTCCCGTTCTGATTCACCTGAAAATAAACTTTTCCTTCTTTTACAAACAGAGCGTACCCATTCTGATCTTCTCCTTGTGTTAAAATAACACCATCCTTCTCCGTATCATCTGGCAGAGTAACTTCTGCTGTTAAAGTAAGTTCTTTTTCAGTAAAGTCCGGAATTTGTCTTCGTCCTACAATGTCACCAAAGTCTGAACTCAATGACATAACCTGCATATTATTTCCAAAAATAATACGCTCTTCTAAAGAGCCGTGTACATCGGAAAGGCTGAGCACATCATGATGCTGTTCGAATTCCTTTGCAAAACTACTTCTATGTAAGGTACCCGCTATCAATAAAGCATGCGAAATCCATTTATCAGATACATTTTCAGGATCCTGCAAGGCATCATAAATAGCCTTTCCTGTAGCTGCAGATGGCTCGGCGTCCGCTAAACGTAAAATTCCTGCCAAACGGACCCGTAAATCCTCATCCTTCAGAACGCCTGTATTAATTAAAGCATCCACAGAAGAGGCCGGTAATACCTGTGTAGCTGCTTTCCGCACGCCTGGAGCCGGATGTGTAAGTGCTTCTATCGCTGCATCTATCGCCTGTTTATCCTGATCTTCCAGAATACCTAAACCTTCTAATGTCCATAACGCATGAACTGCAGCACCATTGGTGTTTACGGCATCGGTATCCGTATTTTGGATAATCTTATATAATTCAGGAGCAACTGTTCTGTCGCCGGACTCCACCAACAAACGCTGAGCAGTCGTTCTCCAAAACATATTATCACTCCTTAAAGCCGCAATTAATGAAGACGGTTTATTACGATCTAAATTATAGCTTTTAGATTTCTTTGTATTTTTATGCACCAACCGGTAAATCCTTCCCCGGGTATTATCCCTTAAAGGATCAATATAAGCGTTTCCGGCTCCGTTCTCCGCACCCTCAGGCGTCGGGTTATGCTGAATAATAAAGTTATACCAATCCAACACCCATAAAGCTCCATCGGGTCCCACCTTAGCCTCCACGGGTCCAAACCATTCATCGGCACTTGCAATCATATTCCGCCCATCTTTGCCCTCTTTAAAGCCTGACCCATCTTGCTCCAATATATGTTTATGTACAAGCCGGCCAGTAGGCTCTGAAATAAATGCAATCCGGTTCCAGTACTCCTTTGGAAAAGCCCGGGCAGTATATAAACTGTGCCCCGCAGCAGCCGTAAAGCCGCCATGCACATCCACCTGACGAAGGTTTTTAGTTAATACACGCATACCATAATGGCTATCAATCTTCTGAATACCCCGTTCTCTCATATCCGCCTGCTCATAATATCGGTTAGGTATAGCAAAAAAATCACTGTGTTCATTATTAGCCGTAGAAACAAACACATCAAAATCTTCAGAAAACCCCAAACCCCAAGTATTATTCGAAGTATTAGCTTTAAACTCAAAGTCAGTAGCGTCCGGAGCAAAACTATATAGACCTGAACCAAATTTAAAAGGCTCTCCGTCAATAGTCCCTTCGAACCCTGAGTATCCTACCGTTCCCCAGATCTTATTGTCCAAGCCATAACGTAAGTTAGAAGGGCCGGCATGGGTATCATAAGTCCCCCAGCCATGGATCAATACTTCTTTAACATCAGCTTTATCGTCACCATCCGTATCTTTTAAGAATAGGAGATCAGGCGCCTGCGATACGATTATGCCTCCATTAGCAAATACAAAACCGGTAGGTATATTCAAATTTTCGGCAAAGGTGGTGATCTTATCAGCTTTGCCGTCACCGTTTGTATCTTCCAGAATTAAAATTTTATCTTTTCCTTCTTCTTTACTGTCTCGTACGGTATTTGGATAATCTGTGGTCTCTACAATCCATAAACGACCTTTTTCATCCCAGTCCATCGCTATCGGCTTTTTAATCTCCGGTTCACTGGCAAACAACTCTAATTCAAAGCCAACCGGTACTTGGATTAAAGTCTGAGATTCTTCCGGAGATAGCGGCAATTGGTATTTAGGTGCTGGGTCACGTTTCTCATAATTTGGCAAATGCGCATCTTCATAGGTCGCCTGAGTAATCTTATAGGCTTTCATTTGCTCTACCGCCTGCTCCCCAACTGCCCACAGAATACCACTTTTTACCAACTGTAAGAACCCTGGATTTCTAAAAGTTCGTTCATCATGCCCGAACGCGGTATAAAACACCCGGCCTTTACCCTGATTTTTCGCCCAGGTATAAGGCTCCCGGTGACCGTCTTCCACCCGTTCCATTAACACCTCAATATCGTCGGCAATTTTTTCATGCACATACGTCTCGTCCCATTCTGTCGTGAAAGGTTCTACACCTTCCAGGGCCGGATGATCAGGTTCCACTATCTCTGCAGAAAAAGAACCTCCGCCATGGCTACTAAACTGACCTCCTATCAGTTTTACCACTTCATCATTGTTTCGAAAGCAATAGGAAGCCGAATGTAAGGGTATAAAGCCTTTCCCGGATGACACAAAATCTAGCAACCCTTTAGCTTGCGTATCTGTAATCTCATCGTGATTGGCATAAACAATCAAACCATCATATTCTTTCAATTCTTCTGAAGCCAAAATTTCCGGATCAGTGGTGTAAGTTATATTGATACCTTCTTTAAAATATTCTTGAGATAAAATTTCAGCCAGCATTTCTGAGTCATGATGTTTGCTATCATGGCCAAGAAAATATAATTCTAACCTTCTTGGCTCCTGATCCCGTCCTTCACAAGAAAATAAAAAAACAGGAAGCAGAAAAACCCAAGTAAATTTTATAAATTTCTGTTTCATAAGGTTTTTATAAATCGTTTAAAATCAAGACAAAGTAAATTCTGGCAGGGGCATAATCTCCCCTCCTTTCAAAGCGGATTCATGTGCTAATATTCCTACGCAAGTAATATTTGCGGATTGTTTAGCATCAGGGAAAGGTGACCTCCCTTCCTTTATTGCACTGACAAACTCATGTACCAGATGCGGGTGAGATCCCCCGTGCCCTGCTCCTTGGGTAAAGGATAAATGCTGGTTACCTTCTGTGTCATAAACCCCGCCTGTTGTAAATGCTTGAATTTCCTCTGGCAAAAGATGTGCATAATCTGGGCATAAAACTTCTTCCGGAATTTCAGATTCAGGTTTTTTGGCTGTATGTACGACCAATGGATTCCCTTCGATCAGTGGCCATTCTACCGCTTTTTTAGACCCATATACCTCAAAACTTTCCCGGTATTGTCTGGCTGTGTCAAATAACGAACGGTATACATGGGCACTTAAATCGGAGTTTCTGAATTTGATATGGGCAGTTTCAACCGCAAAAGGCGAATTGTAATGTTCATGCAAAGCCGGATCAATAGTACCCGAGCCAAAACAAGACACATACTCCGCCTCGCCGCGAGTTAAACCTAAAACAGGCCCCACACAGTGCGTAGCATAATGCATAGGAGGCAGCCCTGGCCAATAATTCGGCCATCCTTCCATATCCTGCTGATGACTTGCCTTTAAGAACTGTACTTTCCCCAACTCGCCCTTTTCATACAGTTCCTTCATAAATAGAAACTCCCGTGCATAAACGACAGTCTCCATCATCATATAGGTAAGTCCTGTTTCATTGACCGCTTCAACAATCTGACGACATTCTTCAACGGTAGTAGCCATGGGGACCGTACATGCCACATGTTTTCCCGCACGCAGACCTTTAATGGATTGTTCGGCATGATTTGGGATAGGGGTATTAATATGAACTGCATCAATTTTCGGATCTTTTAATAACTCATCATAAGATTGATATCGTTTTTTAACCCCATAATGTTCTCCTATTTCATTTAGCTTTTTTTCATTTCGCTGACAAATAGCCACTAAACTAGTTTGAGGATGTTTTTGGTAAATCGGAATAAATTCTGCTCCAAATCCTAAACCTATGATTGCTATATTTATTTTTTTATCTTTCATAATTATATTACATATATTTATTTGAAAAATGGTGATTAATATACTACACTCCTTTTACCCAACGTTTTAAAAATTCATATCCATCCCGTGCAAAACTATCCTGATCCGCTGCTAAGTTTTTCCATATACAAACCGCAGCTGCCAACTCCTTATTTGCAGGTGCGAAACTCTCTATAGATACTGTTCCTTTATAATCTATCTTAGAAAGACCTGCATAATAGGCTTCCCAGGGAGCACTCCCCGTACCCGGAGTTCCTCTAAAGTTTTCTGAAACCTGCATATGTAGCAATTTATCACCGGCATCAATAATAGCTTGTTCGGGATCGGGCTCTTCAATGTTCATGTGAAACATATCCAAGCCTATACCCACAGAAGCCTCATTTATATCCCGTATTAAGTCTAATAAATCTTCAATAGTATTTATTAGATCGGATTCAAATCGGTTTAGAGGCTCCAATGCTAGTTTTAATCCGTGCTTACGTGCTAAGCCAGCTGTCGTTCTAATTCCCTGAACCGCTCTCTCCCATTCTATTTTCTTCTGCTCAGAAGAAACCAATCTAGCCTTTCCCACTGCTGAGTACATAGGACCTGCAAACAAATCCGAGCCTAGCTCCCCTGCAATTTCTAAACAATCTTCTATATAACTCAAACCGGTTTTTCGCAAAGACTCATCTTCACTGGTCAAATCTCTCGTAGGGCCAAACGCTCCGCAAATAACTGCAGACAATCCATTTGCTTTCAGCTGATTCTTTATTTCACGGGTATCGATAAGCGTCGGGTCTTCTACGGCTATCTCAACTACCTCATATCCAAACTTTTTAATTTTAAAAAATAAAGCAGCTGCCTCATCCGTCTTAAATGGAGAAGTCCAGAGCCATGTGCTCACTCCTAACTTTACATGTAATGCCATATTATTTATTTTAAGTTTTCTATGGAACTCGTCTGCAGATAAAAAGTTCTGCCGCCCACCATTTTAGAAAATGGAACATGACAAATATATGGGCTTTAAAAAAGAGAACAAAGCTGTTAATTATCCAAAAATGACTGTATTTTAACTTATTTTACTATATTTGAAAGAAAAATAGGAGATAATAATAGAATTAAACTTCAATAACTCAAAACACAGTGAACAAATCTACATATAAAAAGAATTTTATCTTCCCTCTATGAAAACAGCGATCCAGAAAACCATCATTTCGGACACGGCTATATTTACAGCAAGAACTGTGCATGATAGGCATTTTGACTCCAATTGGCACGCACATCCCGAATATCAACTTTTCCTGGTATTGGAAGGAGAAGGAACACGTTTTATTGGAGATACCGTTTCTTCTTTTAAAGAGGGGGATTTAACTTTTTTAGGCCCGAATATTCCACATCTATGGAGAGATGAAGACCCCATCGATAAAAATCAACCTATTAAAAACAGCAAAGGAATCGTAATTTATTTTAACGAATCTTCTCTAGGAAATTTAATCGAAAAAGAAGAATTAAGGTATTTGAAAATATTACTCAATAAAATCCATAGGGGTATAGAGATTCATGGAAGCTGTAGAGAAGAAATAAAAATTTTAATGTCTGAAATCATTAAACTACATGGAATAGAAAGTCTCATCCATCTACTAAAGATATTTGACAAACTTACTCGAACAAAAGAGTATAAGTTGTTACACAATGATGTTTATTCCTATAAATTAAAGAAAGCCGAAACAGACCGTATTAACATTGTTTTCAACTATGTAGTAGAAAACTTCAAAAGGAAAATCACTTTAAAGGAGGTAGCAAGACTTTTGAATATGACTCCTACTTCCTTCAGTCGTTATTTCACGAAAAACACAAGCAAAAACTTCTCCTATTTTCTCTCAGAACTGAGGATAAAGCATGCATGTAAAATATTAACCAGCAAAGAAAATATTAATATTTCAGAAGTTTGCTATGAGAGTGGCTTTAATACACTATCCAATTTTAACAAACAATTTAAAGCATATACGCAGTTAACTCCTAAAGAATTTAAAACAAAATACTGGAGCTCAAACTACTAAACTGCCAACAAGAATTAACTAAACCATTTAAATAGTTTAAGCTCTTCCTGAAAAAAATAAGGTTATTTTTGTATTTCAAAAAATAACTATACATTTACGGAGAATTAAAGACTCCCCTTTTGAATCATGAAGTTTCTTTTGAGGGTGTTTTGTACCAAAGAAAACTTATTTATCTAAATTAATTTTACACCTATGAAAAACAGCATAAGTAAAAAAGAAAACAATAATTTCTTATTCTATGGTAGTTGTTTTGCATTAATTACAACTGGGTTTACATTTTCTATCCGAGCCGGAATTTTGCCACAACTAGGGGAAAACTTTCACCTGACAGCAGAACAGTTGGGTTTTATCAACTCCATGTGGTTCTTGGGCTTCCCTATATCTATGATCTTAGGAGGAATATTTTATTACCGGCTTGGAGCCCATAATATTATGAAAATTGCCTTCTTTGCCCATACGATCGGAATAATACTAACGATTTTCTCCATGGGTTATACTTCTTTATTGTTATCGACATTGTTTATAGGATTGGGAAATGGTTGTACCGAAGCAGCATGTAACCCTCTTATTGCAGACATATATTCAAAAAGAAAAATGGATAAAATGTTGAACCGGTTCCATATGTGGTTTCCTGGAGGGATTGTACTGGGCAGTTTAATATCTAAGTTAATGACGGATAGAGGAATAGACTGGACGTATCAAATGTGGATAATCATGGTACCCACTGTTATATACGCCTTATTATTTTATAAAAGAAAATTCCCTGATGCTAAAAACGACAAAGCGGCTGTCTTAACAGAAAACTTAAAAGCTATGATGTCTCCGTTATATATTTTTCTTTTTTGCTGTATGGCTCTTACTGCCATATCAGAATTTGGACCCCAACAATGGGTGGGCCTCATCCTCTCTAGTAGCGGCGCAAGTCCGATGCTTATCTTAGCCCTTGTAACAGGAGTAATGGCACTTGGAAGATTCTTTGCAGGACCGGTGGTCAATTCATTAGGGCAAACCGGAGTATTATTGAGCTCCGCCATATTGGCTACGATAGGAATTTATCTCTTTAGCGTGGTTACAGGTCCGGCTGTTTATTTTGCTGCGCTGCTTTTTGCAATGGGAGTATGTTATTTTTGGCCTACAATGCTCGGAGCAACAGCACAAATGGCACCTCTTAGTGGGGCTTTAGGAATGTCTGTGATCGGTGGAGTAGGTTTTTTCTCCACTTCTATATTCCAGCCTATCATCGGTTCCTGGATCGATAAAGGACGTCAGCTCGTAGCCGCAGAGGGCCTCGTCGGCACAGAGGCTGATTTAATTGTAGGTCAAAAAACCATGGCTAAATTAGCCGTTTTTCCAGGAATATTAATCCTGATATTCGCCGTTTTTTTTCTTCTCCGTAGAAATAAGAGGAAGCACTCGTTAGAAGCGAAAGAATATTAGGGTATATCTAAAGAAAATTTAAAATATAGAAACTTTCTTATTGCTTGTTTATCAAAATTGTATAGATAAGAAAGTTAAAAAATCACAAAATTTACCGATAAAGATTAAAGAAGAACTTGATAGAAGTTACAATTCATTCTTCCTTGAAGACTCCCGTACCCTCAACTCCGGAGTAAGCACAATATTATCAATATTTTCTCCTTTATATTCTTGAGCTTTTAACATCCGTAATAATAATAAGGCTGCTTCCCTCCCCATCACTGTCGTCCTTTGATCTACTGTGGACAGTGTGGGAGTAACCAAACTCGTGAATGCTTCATTGGCAAAACCAACCAAACCTACATCTTCCGGAATTCTTTTCCCATGCGTCTTAAGTTCTAACATCACACCCATCGCTGTAAAATCCTCTAAAGTAAAAACAGCATCAAAATTTATATTATTATCAATAAGATTTCTTACACATTGTTTTCCGAATTCTAGGGAGAAATCACCTTTAATAATCAACTCTTCTTCTATGGGAATCTCATATTTTCTTAAAGCGTTCAAATAGCCGCGCAGCCGTTCCTCAAAAATATTAATATTTCTATACTGGTTAATATGAACAATCCTTTTATAACCCGCCTGGATCAGATGTTCTGTAGCCATAAATCCTCCTTTATAATCATCAATCGTAACCGATGGCACATCTATTCCAGAAGGTACCCGATCGAAAAAGATTAAAGGGATATTACGTTTCGTAATTTTCTCATAAATCTCCGGATTTTCTGTTTCAAGAGAAATAGAGGCCACTATCCCTTCTACTCTGGAACGTAAAAAAGCTTCGATCCCTTTATTTTCCTGTTCAGCAGACTCTTGCGATTGATGCAATAAAATAGTATAATCGTTATGATTCATAACAGTCTCAATACCCTGTACTACGGAACTAAAAAAAGACACATCCAGTCTTGGAACTAAAACACCAACTGTCTGAGTCTTTCCCGATCGAAGAGACGAAGCCAAGCTGTTTCTTTGATATCCCATACGTTTCGCAGTCTCCTTAACTACTTTTGTCGTTGTTTTACTAATAGCAGGATTGTCGTTTAATGCACGGGCAACGGTTGAAAACGCAATATCCAATTCTTTTGCAATATCCAAGATTGTAACCTTCTTCATAATCTGTACTCCATAACTGATACAAATGTACAATAGATTTTGGAAATCTAAATCAATATCTTAACTTTATGCCAACGTTTGCATTATTTACTTTAAATTACAATTATATGTTACTTCTTGGCATCGATGTTGGCACTTCTTCTATCAAAGTATCCGTAGTGGATGTGGATACACAACAAGCAATTGCCAGTGTACAATACCCTGAAACAGAAGAAAACAAAGTAATTACGCCATTTCCAGGATGGGCGGAACAAGCCCCGGATTTATGGTGGCAGCAGGTACAGTCAGCTATTAAAAAGCTTATTACTACGTATTCTTTTAACCCATTAAATATAGCAGCGATTGGCATCGCTTATCAAATGCATGGATTAGTAGTAGTTGATGAAAACCACAATCCGTTGAGAAATTCAATTATTTGGTGTGACAGCCGCGCTGTCAACCATGGAGAAAAGGCTTTTAATACAATTGGCTCTGATTATTCCTTAAATCATTTGTTAAATTCTCCAGGAAATTTCACAGCATCAAAATGGGCTTGGGTAAAAGAAAATGATCCGGAAAGTTACAATAAAGCTTCAAAGATCATGTTGCCCGGAGACTATATTGCTTTACGCCTAACCGGAACTTCCACTACGAGTATACCTGCGCTATCAGAAGGTATATTTTGGGATTTTAAAAACAACCGGATTTCTGATAAAGTCTTAGAATATTTCGGCTTCGATGCTTCTATTCTACCTGACATCCACCCCCTATTCGGAGAACATGGTACATTAAAAAAAGATATTGCCCAAAAACTGGGCTTAAAGCCTGGTATTCCAGTAAGCTATAAGTCTGGAGACCAACCTAATAACGCACTTTCCTTAAATGTATTAGAACCAGGCGAAGTCGCTGCTACCGCCGGAACCTCCGGGGTTATTTATGCCGTAAGCGATCAGTTAGTATATGATTCTCAATCTCGAATCAATACTTTTGCTCACGTCAATTACACACCCCAAAACCCGCGGACTGGCGTTTTGTTGTGCATTAATGGAACAGGAATTTTAAATAACTGGGTACGGCAGAATATGGGTATAGAACTGAATTATGAAGATATGGATACTTTATCCAAACAGATTACACCTGGTAGTGAGGGGCTGAAAATACTTCCCTTTGGCAATGGTGCAGAACGCTTCCTCTCAAACAAAATTATTGGCGCCCATTTCACGCATCTTGACTTTAACCTCCACAACCGAAACCATGTGTTCAGGGCCGTCCAAGAGGGGATCGCCTATAGCTTCCGTTACGGCTTAGATATTATCCGGAGCAACGGAATCTACCCATCCGTCATACGGGCAGGGAAAGCTAATATGTTTCAGAGTGATGTATTTACACAGATATTCGCGAATGCCACTGGGGTACCCGTAGAATTATATTATAATGACGGAAGCGTAGGAGCAGCACTCGGAGCAGGTATTGGAGCGGGGATATATGCTTCTCCAAAAGAAGCTTTCTCTAATTTTACCTTACAGCAAGTAATAGAGCCAACATACACACATCCTTATAAAGAGCTCTATCAGGAGTGGTTAGAACTTCTAAATCAACAATTAAATCAATCATTTATTCAATCATAAAAATCAAAAATATGTCAAAAGTATTGATAGGAGAAAAAGAATATTTTAAAGGGATCAGTAAAATTGTATATGAAGGTCCGGAGTCAGACAATCCTTTATCTTACCGCTGGTATGATGAAAAACGCGTTGTCGGAGGTAAAACTATGAAAGAGCATTTACGTTTTGCGGTGGCCTATTGGCATTCATTTAACGGTAATGGAAGCGATCCATTTGGAGAGCCTACCCTTTTCTACCCATGGAACAAACACGATGACGTGATACAGCGCGCTAAAGATAAGATGGACGCAGCATTTGAATTTATTACTAAAATGGGACTACCTTACTATTGTTTTCATGATGTAGATATCGTTGATCACGGTAACAATATCGCTGAAAATGAAGAAAGGCTGCAAACATTAGTAGAGTATGCAAAACAAAAACAAGCGGAAACAGGAGTTAAGTTGTTATGGGGGACAGCTAATTTATTCTCACATAGGCGCTACATGAACGGAGCAGCTACAAACCCTGATTTCAATGTGTTAACTCATGCCGCTGCTCAAATCAAAAATGCTTTAGATGCTACTATCGCCTTAGATGGAGAAAACTATGTCTTTTGGGGCGGCCGCGAAGGCTATATGACTCTGCTTAATACGGATATGAA
>JAJYRG010000082.1 GCA_021794195.1 Bacteroidota bacterium | reverse complement strand
TTTTAAAGAAGGAGGTGCTTCGTCTTATTTGTTTAATTATCGTTATTCTACTCTAGCATTGATGGGACCTATTATTGGTAATGATGCGGGCGTGAGTTACCAAGATTTGTCTTTTAAATTGAATTTTCCTACAAAAAATGCCGGAACTTTCTCTCTGTGGGGCATCGGTTTGATCGATCGTTCAGGTCAGGATGCCAAAAAAAATCCAGAAGAATGGGAGTATAAAAGTGATAAAGAAACAATGGGTGTAAGACAATACATGGGCGCAATGGGTTTAACACATCGAATACCTATATCGGAAAAATCTTATCTAAAAACAACATTAGCTTCCACAATCAGTGGTATCAATTTAAAGACTGATAGCCTAAATATGAAGATGGATTTAGTGCCT
This sequence comes from Bacteroidota bacterium, assembly GCA_021794195.1. GTDB lineage: Bacteria > Bacteroidota > Bacteroidia > Sphingobacteriales > Sphingobacteriaceae > Sphingobacterium. Next base: position 10,947 of record JAJYRG010000082.1, on the reverse strand, counting down.
GAAGAAAGAATTAGGAATAGCAATACTCATATCATATTGTCCGCCATCATTAATACGAAATTCAACCGTTACCATACCAATAAAAGCGGGCTTACCATTACCGGAGCTGCCTACGATATGTCGATGAAAAATCAAGAGCGATCCGGCTATCCGCTTCAGGTGATTTCTGACGAAGACGGCTTCAGTACTTTAGCTTCAGCTTTTACAGCATCATCCTTCACTCTTTCTGATAAGCTAACCATGAATGCAGGGATAAATGCTCAACTATTTACACTCAACAGTCATTACACGATAGAGCCAAGGCTGGCTTTTCGTTACAGGGCAAAGAATGCTCAATCTTTCCATTTAGCATACGGATTGCACAGTAGGTTGGAACGCATCAATTATTATTTTATAAAAAACAGTGCTTATGGAAATGATGCAATAAACAAAAACCTTGATTTCGCTAAATCACATCATTTTGTATTAGGGTATGATAAGCTTATCGGTGAAAATATTTACCTGAAAGCAGAAACCTATTACCAATATCTTTTCGATACGCCGGTAATAAAAGACAGTTCATTTTCTTTTGTTAATTTACAAAACGATTGGTTCTTTAACAATAAATTACAAAATACAGGTAAAGGGAGAAACTTTGGTGTGGACTTTACTTTAGAAAAATATATGTCCAAAGGGTTTTATTGGATGATTACAACATCTTTATTCAAATCGGAATATAAAGGCGGAGACAATATTTGGAGAGATACGCGCTATAGCCGGAATTATGTGATTAATATATTAAGTGGCAAGGAGTGGCAGTTAGGTAGAAGTAAAGAAAATATATTCGGACTGAATGTCAGATTTAGTTATCAGGGGGGTGACCGCTATTCTCCTCTGGATATCACTGCCTCACTGAAGGAAAAGAAAGCCGTCTATGATGAATATAATGCTTTTTCTTTGCAATATGATCCCGCTTTTATCACACATTTTACAGCTAGTTATAAAATAAACCGTAGACGTACCACCCATGAATTTGCACTTAAGGTGATCAATGCTACTTCTTATAAAGAACATTTGGGCTTTGAGTACAATTATCTGCACAATACAATAGACGATTACAGAGAAGCTACCTTTATTCCAAATATCAGCTACAAGATAGAGTTTTGATAACCCGATAATAGTGTTTAATTACGGCAAGTCAAATGTAAGCCAGTTTTGTTCTTGTGCTGTAATGTTTTTATATCTTTAGGAGAGCTACATTTAAGATCGGTATCCCAGTTATTCCCTTGTACAGATTGATGATGAAGTGTTTAGGCGGTGCTATAATGTGTCTAACGATTTGCCCTGAAACCGGATGCTAAGACCTTGTTCTGCAATATGAAAGTAAGAAAGACTATTCCCGCTCGGATAGATGATATGCACTATTAGGCTATCGTTGACAGTATCTAATAAATAATGTATCCTGCCAGAAGCTTTATTAGATAGTCTGATGAATACTGTCCTGCTTTACATGAAATAACCTTTTATTTTCAACTTTTTTGATGGATTGCAAGTAATAAACCGCAATATCCATATAATTATTAAAGCATGAAACCTTAAAAAATGTAAAAATATTGTATTAAACCCAATACCCTCTTTTTTTTTCTTATTTTAGCGTCGCAATATATTGTTCTTCATGTGCGATAAGGAATAATTAGAGGACGCTTTTTATATTATTTTTTGTATAAATGGTAAAGATAATTTTAATTTCACTTCATTTTAAAACTGGCATTGATTTGGATGACTAAGTTTGATTATTGCTGAAAACATGTGTAATAAAGATTTGCTAAACATACTATGATAAAAAAAATATTACAAACTGGATTTGCTCTTAGTTTGTTGTCCACTCCTATTTTTGCGCAGCAATCTGCTTGGCAGGATGTGAACACTGCGTATAAGTCAGGGATGGAACTTTTTGAAAGAGGGAAGTACAGTTCTGCCGCCAAACAGTTTGACCGATTTGAGAATATAGCTTATAAGTCAACGCTACAATTAGACGAAACCGAGGAGTTAACACAGTTAAAAGAAAATGTGCGGTTTTACCAAGCAATGTGCGCTTTAGAATTGCGTGAAAGCGATGCAGAGGCACAGTTTTTAAAGTATATCAAAGATTATCCATCAAGCGCTAACTCGAAAGCAGCTTATTTCCAAATTGGAAAATCATACTATAACGATAAAGATTATGAAAAGACCATAGAATGGTTTGAAAAGCTTGATGGAAATACACTTGCGGGAAATGAAAGCATGGAATATCATTTTAAACTCGGGTATTCCAAGTTTATGTCCGGTGATTATGAAACCTCTAAACCATTATTTGAGGATCTCAAAGACCGGAAAAGCAAGTATCAAGAAGCCTCTATTTATTACTATGCGTATATATCTTATATCGATAGAGAATATAAAACTGCTTTGCATGAATTCGAACGTTTAAAAGGTTCAAAAACTTTTGAGTCGAGTTATCCTTATTATGTAACGGCTTTATACTTCTTAGATGAACGTTATGATGAAGTATTGGCCTATGCTTTACCTATTTTAAACGATACAAAGCAGGAGCATGAGACTGAAATGTTTAGAATTATTGCGGCAACATATTTTATCCAAGGTGATTTAGAGAAGTCAAAATCTTATTACGAAAAGTTTCAAGCGCAAGATCAGGGTAAAACCCAAAATAATCAAGACAGTTACCAAATAGGTTATATTGCCTATACATTGGAAGATTACGAGAAAGCAATCGAAGAATTAGAAAAGATGGATGAGCCTGATGAGTATTATCAGAGTGCGATGATTACGTTGGGAGATGCTTTTTTAAAAGTTGATAATAAGCAAAGCGCACGAAATGCTTTTTTTAGGGCTTCAAAATTAGATTTTGACCCAAGTTTACAAGAAGAGGGCTTATATAATTATGCAAAACTATCTTATGAGCTTGAGTTTCATCAAGTAGCTTTGGATGCTATCCAAAGCTATATAGAAGCTTATCCCCAATCCCGTCCGGAAGAAGCAAAAACTTTGCTTGCCGAAGTGCTTTTAAGTACGAAAAATTACAGAGAAGCCGTGGATGTTTTGGAAGATATAAGCAATCGGGGATCTGATGCAAATGCAGCTTATCAAAAAGTAACTTATTATCGGGGACTGGAATTTTATAACGAGCGTGCATTTGAAAACGCTATTTCTATGTTCATGCGCTCAGAGGACAATCGTTATGACGAGGAGATCTATTCTCTGGCTCTTTATTGGAAAGCAGAGGCTATGTATGAGGTAAGGAAATATGGGGAGTCCGTGGTTAATTTTAATAAGTTTTTGCAATCTTCAGCAGCAAAGGATACTGAGGTTTATGACTACGCTAATTATGCCCTTGCTTATGCTGCGTTTAGAAATGAACGTTATAATACTTCAGCGACATATTTTGAACGGTTCTTAGCTACTGGGAGAACAAAGGAAATAGAGCTGAATACACGAAATGACGCTATCGCGAGACTTGCCGATTCGTATTTCGGAATGAGAAATTATGCGCGTGCAAGGCAATATTATGATAGGTTAATTGACTTAGATGCGCAAAGTCAGGATTATGCTTTATTCCAAAGAGGGATTATTCAAGGGTTACAAGGCGATAACGAAGCAAAGCTCGCCACATTAGCGTCGGTTATTAAAAAATATCCGAAATCAAATTATGCGGATGATGTGGCTTTCGAAGTGCCTTATACGTATTTTTTAATGGGTAGAGAAGACGAAGCGATCGAAGGATTGGCAAAGATGGTCGAGGAATATCCAAGAAGCAGTTATGTGCCAAGAGCTTTGATTACCATAGGTTTAGTTCAATATAATCAAGATGAATTGGATGATGCTATGAAAAGCTTTCAAAGGGTGGTGGAAGATTATTCTACGACAGATGAAGCTAAACAAGCCATGCGATCTATCGAGAATATATATTTGGATAATGATGATGCTGCCGGGTATGTACGCTACGCTACGAGTACAAATATAGGAGACTTGTCCAAAGCCGAGCAGGATAGTTATGCTTTTGGTGTGGCTAAATCATTATACGATCGGGGTAACCATCAAGGCGCTGTAGAGGCTGTAAATGCTTATTTTGATAAATACCCAAAACCTATACAGGAGAAGTTTGCCCGTTTTATCCGTGCGGAAAGTAATGCCGCTTTGGGAAAAACAGAAGAAGCGTTGCACGATTATAATATTATTTTGAATGATTGGACAAGTGCTTATACTGAAAGAGCGTTAGTGAGCGTCTCTAAGCTTTATCTAAAACAAAAAGAGTACAATGAAACGGTACAGATATTGAAAAAATTAGAGCTTACATCAGAGTATAAATCCAATTACGGATATGCGATTAATAATTTACTGATTAGTTATTACGAGATAGGAGATTTTACAGAAGCACTAAAATACGCTGATCTTGTAAAAGAATATGAAAAATCTTCTGAAGAAGACATTGCTTTAGCACACTTGTATGTCGGGAAAGTATATTTGGAGACGAATAAAGAAGAGGAAGCCACCAAAGAACTTAATCTGGCAGCCTTAAAAAGTCATCTTGAAGTAGGGGCAGAAGCACGTTATTTAGTAGCGGAGCAGCAATTAGAAACTAAACAATATGACAAAGCCATAGAATCGGCAATGGATATATCGGATAGTTTTTCTTCTTATGATTATTGGGTAGCAAAAGGTTTTATCCTGATGGCAGATGCATATAAGGGTAAAGGAGATGATTTTCAGGCAAAGTCAACTCTTGAAAGTATCCTTGATAATTATGATGAAGAAGATGATGGTATTATCGAATTGGCCGAAGAGAAATTAGGGAAGTTGTAATCTTATTAATTGTGCGAAATGAATACAGTTCAATATATATATAAATATTCTTTTAAACTGATTTTCTTGATGTTAATCAGTTCGTATGCTCATGCTCAGGTTGAAGAGGAGGCGGAGCGACCTGTAACTATAGATTCTTTTGACGTAGTTAGGGATTACAAACCTCTGCTTGCAGATGCTGTGAAAATCAGAAGAAGCCCCGATATGTCAAATAAACGGAGCTACATGCCCAAATTGACATACACCGATATAAAAGATCAAAAGTTAGATATTAACACCGGGTTAAAGGAGTTAAATGTTCGGGAAATGCCTTTTGCAGTTCGGGAAGATATTTTAAGCAACTACGTGAAAGCGGGTATCGGAAACTTTAATACTTTTTTGGGGGAGGCTTATTTATCTGTAGAGGATTATGAAGATATTCGGTTTGGCGGTTTTGTAAAACATCTTGGACAAAAAGGAACCTTAGATAAACAGACATTTTCTAAGCAAGAAATCGGTGCTTTCGGACGTAGGATATTACCTGACTTTACAGTGGATGGGATGATCGGTTTTAATAGATATGCCACCCATTTTTATGGAGACCCCATTGCCCAAAATGGAGATTTTCTCAATGCAGATAAAAATGAGCAAGCTTTTAATGATCTGTATTTTTCAGGAGAGCTTACCAGCAACTATGACCCGGACGCCGAAGAATCTATGAGTTATTCGGCAAAGATAGATGCATACTCTTTTAAAGATAAATATAGTGCAAGTGAAAATGCCGTAGCAATATCCGGTTATCTTAATAAAAAAATAAAAGCTTTTAATATAGGAGCCAATGTTGCTGCTGACCTGGGGACAATGGAGGGTATGCAAGGAGGAGCAAATTCTACAAAAGTCAATAATTCTTTGGCTATACTCAACCCCTACATCCGATTCAAAGGAGATAATTATGCAGTCACTCTGGGGGCAAATCTAATTCCAGAATTTGGCGACAGCACTGGATTTAATGTTTTTCCTGCGGCAGAAGTTGACTTCTCTCTTGTTCCCGAGTATTTGCATTTATTCGGAGGTATCAAAGGTACAGTAGAAAGAGGTTCATTTAAAAGGTTTGCAAATGATAACCCTTACTTAGCAAAAGAACAGGATATTAGGAATACAATTGAGCGAATGAGCTTTTTCGGAGGATTAAAAGGGAATATGGGAGCAACGTTTGGCTATAAAGCCAGGGTTTTTTATAAACAGTTAGAAAATATGCCGATGTTTTCAGTAAATCCTGAAAGCCCATATCAATTTGACGTGATATACGATGGAGATGGAGATAATGCTGTAAAACATATAGGTTTGGAAGGAGAGATGAATGTACGGGTATCGGAAATGCTTAACTTGGGAGGAAGAATCAATTTCAATGATTACACTATGGTAAACGAAAGAGAAGCATGGAATCTTCCAAAATTAAAATTGACAGCGATGGCTCGATTTACACTCTCCGAAAAGTTATTTATAGATGCTGAAGCTTTATTTGCGAGTGAACGGTATACAAAGACATATGAATACGCGACCGGAGATGTAAGTTCTATTGTAGATTTAGATGGACAAACAAGTTTACCTACATTCTTTGACCTAAGTGCAAGTGCTGAGTATAAAGCGACGCCTCAGCTAGGTATCTTTGTAAAGGCGAACAATATGTTTAATACAGAATATGAGAAGTATATAAATTACCCCAGATTAGGATTTAATTTTGTAGGAGGGCTGAATTTTTCTTTTTAATGAGATAAGATTTTAACTTTGTAATCAACAAAATAAAAGGCGGATGGATTTAGGCGGTCACATTTTAAATATCTTACTCAACCAACCCAAAGTGTATGTGGATGGGTTGGGCAGGTTTGCCCGCGTTTATATTTCAGCGAAATATGACGAGGAAAATGAGTTATATTTACCGCCAATCACTTATATTGAATTTGACAGATTCGCAAAAGACGGCTTCGATTTTACGCGGTACCTCCAAAAAACAAAAAAAATAGATTATAAAGCAGCACAAAAGGAAGTTGCTGAAAAGGTCGAAGAAATACAAACAGAACTGGTAAATAAAAGCTCTGTCTTTTTAGATAATTTGGGTTATCTCATCTCTCATGGTGAAGGCTTTGTATTTAAACCTTTGGATTTATCGGGTTTTAATTTCGAGCCTGTAAGAGAGAAAGAATTAAAAGTACCGACAAAAGAAGAAAACAAAAAGGATCCAACGATTGCTGAAGTTGAAGAACAGGCAAAGCCCGTTGTAAAGGATATAGGAGAAGAAGTCCATATTGATAGCCAACATGAAGAAGAGGGGCGTGCAGAGCGATCCTTTGACGCAGAAGAGGATACAAGTGTAGAAGAAGTAGAAATAGCAGAAAATTCTATCCAGAAGAACCATTCTATTTGGTATGTTTTAGGAGCTATAGTTTTAATGATTTTTATAGGATATTTTGTCTATAGCTTTATCAATCAATCGGTAGATAATAATCAGGAAAAAACTACTCCGATAGCAGAAAATGAATATCAAGAAGAAAAAGAGGAGGGTATTGAAAATACAGAAGCAGTAAGTAAGAGCCAAGAAAAAACAGCAGATTTAGAAGATGTAGATGAGAAAACATCTAATGATTCATACGAAGATCATAATTATCAGATTGTCATAGGCTCGCATCGTTCTCTTGATGATGCCGAAGAACAACGGGATTATTTTCATAATGAAGGATATACTGCCGTAAAAGTCATTCCGAGTAATAGAAGCGGCAATCTTAAAAAAGTTATTTGGGATTCATTTAAAGAAAAATCAGAAGCAGACTCTGCTTTACGTCATGTTCGAAAAAACTATGTAAAAGACGCATGGCGGGACGAGATTAAACATTAAAATTATTTAGAAATTATACTATGTCATTACTACAAGACTCTTTATCATCAATGGAGAACCTAAGCCAGGTAGAGCAGCAACAGGTTATTGAGTTGAGCAGCACAGAAGAAAATTTAAATGTTATTCAACTCCTAATCAAAGGGGGATGGATAATGGTTCCGATTGCTATATTGTTTTTTTTAGGTTTAGTCATATTTGTAGAGCGGTATATCACTATACGCAAAGCGACTAAATTAGATAGCAATTTACTTCCACAGGTGAAAAGCAATATTATGGCCGGAAAGTTAGACAGTGCTTTGACAGTATGCCGATCAAGTGCGTCGGCATTAGGAAGGATGTTGGAAAAAGGTTTGTTACGGGTAGGGAGACCGATTAAAGATATAGAAGGAGCGATAGAAAACGTCGGGAAGTTAGAAGTGGCCCGCTTAGAGAAGAACATTAATATCTTGGGAATTATCGCGGGGATTGCACCTATGATGGGATTTGTAGGGACAATATTTGGAGTTATCAAAATTTTTCATGATGTTGAAATGGCCGGAGGTATTGATATAGCTTCGGTTTCAGGAGGTTTGTATGTGAAAATGGTTTCTTCAGCCTCTGGTTTGACTATTGGTATTTTAGCTTTTATAGGTTATCACATTTTGAATATGATGGTCGATCGAATCATTTTGCGTATGGAGACAGATGCGATAGAGTTTATCGATTTACTGGATGAACCCGGTTCCTAATATTCTTCAAAAATTAAGAAAAGATGAATTTAAGAGGTAGAAGAAATAGACCCAATGCAGAAGTGCACACCGCTGCGCTTAACGATATAATGTTTTTTCTATTGTTGTTTTTCTTGTTGGCATCAGCTGTAGCAAACCCACAAGTAGTGAAATTGCTTTTACCAAGCTCAAGCGCAGGAGAACAATCCGTAGCTAAAAAAACAATTACAGTATCGGTGACGGGCGATTTGGTCTATCACGTAGAAGATGAGCCGGTCCCTATTGAAGAAATGGAGGAAGTGCTGCAAGGCCAGATTCAAAGTGGAGAAGAGGTAACGATTATGCTGTACGCCGATAGTTCTGTTCCTATTCAGGATGTTATTGCTGTAATGGATGTAGCAAACAAATTAAAGATAAGGTTAGTATTGGCGACAGAACCTAAAAAAGAAAAAGATTAAACCCTTTCATCCAAGAAAGGTCAAAGGAAAAAGATAGGCTTAGTTGCAGAGTTAGACAAAGGACAAGGTAAATATGTATCATTATCAACTGAAAGAAGAAAATAATTTTCCGAAAGCGATTGGTATTTCTGCCATCATCACAGGACTGTTGATAGTATTAGGCTTATTTATAGTTTTTGGAGATGATCTTCCAGAATATGGGATGGGAGGGATAGTCGTTAATTATGGTACCTCAGAAGAAGGAATGGGAGATGATTATATGAGCGTTGACGAGCCTTCCATGGATGAAGAAGCTAATCTCGTTGCGCCGGATCGTATAGATCCGGAATCAAGCCCCGAACCCACTCCCTCTGAGCAAACTGCGGATAAACAAGTTGCTACACAAGATATGGAAGATGCACCGGCTGTAGAGCAACCCGAGGAACCAGTCAAAGAAGAAGCTGTGGAGTCTACTCCGGAAAAAGAAGAAAGTAAACCATCGGTCAACCCAAATGCACTGTATAAAGGTAAGAAAAATGACAGTGCAGGAAAAGGAGATGGCGAAGGTTCAGAGCCTGGAAACCAAGGAAGTGACCTGGGTGATCCTTTAGCGAGCAACTATGGAGAAGGGGGATCTGGATTTGGAGATACTATGCTTAGTCTGAAAAACCGAAATTGGACAAAACCTCCTTCTATTAAAGATGAAGGACAGCAATCCGGTGTAGTTGTGGTTCAATTTAGGGTAAACCGGCAAGGTGTTATTACCTATGCAAGAGCTGGCGTACGAGGTACTACAATAAGTGATCGGGTCTTATTAGAAAAATGTGAAAGAGCAATGCTCAATGCAAGGCTAAATACATTGCCAAATGCTCCGGAATCTCAAACTGGAGAAGTTAGATTTAATTTTAAATTGAGATAGCTTAAGTAAGCTGTGGATGAAAACTTACTCTGAAACGATAGCCTATCTCTATGCTCAGCTTCCCGTGTTTTCACGTGTGGGACAACCTGCGTTCAAAAAAGATTTAGATCGGACAATCGCTCTTTGTAAAGCTTTAAATAACCCGCAGAAGAACATAAAATGTATTCACGTAGCAGGCACAAACGGGAAAGGTTCTTCATCCCATATGCTCGCAGCTATTTTATCGCGAAGCGGATATAAAACGGGGCTCTATACATCTCCACATCTAATAGATTTCAGAGAACGTATCCGTATGAATGGAATCATGGTGCCACAAGCTTTTGTGATTTCATTTGTGGAAAAGTATCAGTGTCTTTTTGAAGAGATAAAACCTTCCTTTTTTGAGGTCACTGTCGCAATGGCTTTTGAGTATTTCGCTGTTGAAAATGTAGACATAGCTGTTATAGAAACAGGGTTGGGAGGGAGGTTAGACAGTACGAATATCATCACACCACTTGTTTCTTTAATTACGAATATTGGTTTGGATCATGCCGATATTTTAGGGGATTCTTTACCAAAAATAGCTAAGGAAAAAGCAGGGATTATTAAACCAGGTGTTCCAGCAGTTGTCTCAGAAAAAAATAAAGAGACCGATGCTATATTTCTGAAAGAAGCAAATCATAAAAGAGCGACCCTCACCTTTGCACAGGAAGCTTTTCAAATATTAAGCTGGAAGCAAAGGGAATCTGATCTTGAAGTTGATGTTTTGGAAAAGTCAACGTCTCAAATAAAAAAAATAAATCTGGATCTCAAAGGTATATACCAAAAAGAAAACCTTATAGGTGTTTTAACTGTTGTGGATAATCTAAAGGAACAAGGCTTTTCATTGCCCGATACGAAAGTTTTGTCTGCTTTATCTCAAGTGCAGTCTTTAACGGGTATGCGGGGCAGATGGCAGACACTTTCTTATGATCCTCTTATCATATGTGATACTGCGCACAATGAAAATGGGGTAAAATATTTATTGGAAAATATTAATCAATACTCCCCTCGGCACATTCACATGGTATGGGGGATGATGAAAGACAAAGATATTCCGGCTCTTTTGCGTATGCTGCCCAAAGAAGCACATTACTATTTTTGTGAAGTGGATTTGCCAAGAGCGTTACCTAAGGATAGTTTGTTGGAGATTGC
>JAJYRG010000081.1 GCA_021794195.1 Bacteroidota bacterium | reverse complement strand
TCCAATAAATATCTTTTTTTCTTGAAAAAATCATCTTTATTGACTTTTTTTAATTCTTTATCAAGTAGGCTATCTACGAAAAAGACCGGAATTTCACCTTCTTCAATTTTGGTCAATTCGAACTTCCACGAATTTGTACTGTCCTCTATGGACACGATCAATCCCGGTAATCCGGAAAATTTATAAGGGCCTAAAAAAATAGGGACCTCTGTAGTAAACCAGGCCTCCCAACTCCTCCCTCCATAATTCAACTCTGCTTTTTGACATTGGAACTCACCAATGGATTCAGTTTCTTCTTTTATATCCCAATCCATTTGATTTAGGTTTTCTATGTAGATATACTTGTTGAAATCCTCTAATTGTTCAATATGGTGTATATGGGCAGAATCGAAAAATAAAGTATAGGGAAAATGGGTTTTAAAAAAAGATGGGTATTCCATTTCACCTCCCTCCTCAGAAACCCGCTTACGGACATTTTCAATAGAGTATGATATAGAATCGTTTTTTCCCTTTCTTACAGACCGAAAAACAGACAGAGAGTCACTGTATAAAAGCTCTGCTTGTTCCCTCATAACATTTTCTTTCTGGGCAGAGTCGGGAATAAAAGTGACTTCATATTCGATTTTCGTATCAAAGTATCTTTTTTCCTGAGAGAACCCCATAATATATAGACTTGAGAAAAATAAAATAAAGAGCAGCTTACATCGCATATCAAAGCATTTTATATCACTTCTTTTTATAAACCTCATACCTCTCATTTATTAACTATAGTTTTAATAAAACACTATTCAACTTCCTCTAAACAAGTACTGAGGAGACCTTTAAAGAAACCATCTTTTTGCTCGGAACGTCTGCAACCGGCCCGGGGTTTCTCTTATTAATGATATAATTCGATCCAATTGTTATCATGTAAGATATACTCTTCTAATTTTTTTTTGACATCCTTTTTGCTGTCTCCATAATCCGTTCCGGCAGCCTCATTGATTTCTACCTGATTTTTTTGAAAGTCCCTTCTATTTTTGAAAATATCTTCTTTCGATGTTTCTTTAAAGCTCAGATCTTCTTTAAAATTTATGCTAATGAGGGTGTCTATTTTGGAAAAATCAACCAATTCAAAATCCCATGTTTTTTTAGCATCATGGACTCGGAATATTAACCCGGGAAGCCCCCGGAACTTATAGGGCCCATCGGAATAGGCTGCCATTTCTGGGGAGAACCAGGCTGTCCATATCCTTCCTCCAAATTCGATATCCGCTCTTTGGCACAGATGCCCATTTATCGTCGCGGTATCTTCTTTAAGAGCCCAATCAGACATAGCTTCCTGGGGCTCGAAATAATAGGCTATTTCTTTTAGGATGCCTAAACTACCCCCTGTGTATTCGTCATACACTTTGGTCTGACCGGACGAAAAGTCTTTCAGTACTTGATAATTGAAGGCACTGATCTCTCCAATTGGAATCACAACGGGTTCAGACATGGTAATAACTTTATTACGGATATAAGCCCTATAAGAGGAATCATCCGAGGCTTTTTGAAATGAACGAAAAAGGGATGTCCCATCTCCGATAAGCAACTCGGTCATTTCTTGTTTTTCAGAGTCTTGATCCAGACTATCTACCAGATAGGTTACTTCATAGATAGCTTTATGATCAAATTGAAATTGCTCTTTCTGCTGAGCGTGTGTATAGGTAAAACTTATTACTATGCAACCTATTACCAGCAGATTTTTCATATAAAAATTTGACATGTTTAAGAAAAATAAGTGGAGCCGGCACAACAAAATGGACACGACTCTAAAACGTTAATTAAAATACTATTTCTTCCTATTCGCAAGAGGCAAAATGATCAGCTTTAACCTCCGCAAATTACCACAGCCAACACCATAAATCATACTTTTGAACTCATCTCCTGAGAGAATTTCTTTCGTGTTTGTAAAACTTAATTTGATTTCTTTCATCCTTGAAATCATATGTTAAAATGTGATAGTCGAGTATTGGAAAAGTCTTTTGAAATACCATTTCTTTTCTTCAAAATGACAGCTTCCTCTCAAAAAAAGCCTTTAAGGGTATAATTCTATCCAGTTGTTGTCTTTCTTTCTGACTTCTTCAACTCTTTTTGCTAAATTTTCAATTCTCTCTCCTCCTTCTCCTCCACTTGAACCCGTTTTCAAATGTGCATTGTTATCTAATAGATATTTCTTTTTCTTATAAAAGTCTGGCTTTTCTGTTTTTTGATAAGTTATGGCTTCATCAAAATTGACGGTTATTGTTTGCGGAGTTTTAACAATATCTAATAATTCAAAACTCCAAGAACCAGTTTGGTCTTCGATTTGGATATTTAAGCCCGGCAAACCCGAAAATCGATAAGGCCCGTCACTAACTGGAATCTCTTCAGTAAACCAAGCAGACCATATTCTATTTCCATATTCCAAAACAGCATTTTGGCAGAGATAACCCTTGATTGTCGCCGTATCTTCTTTAATTTCCCATTGCTGATCGTTTTTACTCTCTTCAAAAAAATAGTTCACATCATTTCTATCCACAATAGACAGATTTTCAAATGTTGTTATTTCATCTCCTTCTTTGATAATAAGATTATCTTCTCTAGACTTGCCTAAAACCCATATTTTCCCACCTGTTGGTTTAGTTTTCCCAAAAAGATATTGGTATCTCGTAGAATCTTTTCTGTGTTTGGTGTCGGAACGAAAAACAGATAAAGAATCGTTGAAAGATAAATATGTTTTGTCCTTTTCCTTTACTGTATCCAAGCTATCGGGTCGGAAAGTCATCAAATAGGTGGCTTTATACTCTAAATCATATGTTTGTTTAACCTGAGAAAGAGAAGTCAGCGAAAAGGAAAACAAAATAATAAAAATTATATTTTTAAACATAATAATTAATTTTAATTATTTAAATCCCTTCTCTCCCAAAGAATCAACCTCTTTTCAAGGGATGGCCTTACCTTAAGCCTAATATTTCCTATAAAAAAGAAATCGAGAATACCTGCACATGAAGGGTAAAGAACCCAAGAAAAACTATTAGCATGGTCCAAAAAAAAAGCTCATATAGAGTCTATTAAGTTTATAATAACGACATACTGTAAACTTAAAAAACAAAAACATTATAAACAAATTAAATAAAGGAATATCTTAAAATACATACCCAAGGGAAAATAAAATAAAAATTTCACTTCATTGCAGAACAAGGGTTCGCTTTATAATTTTTTAGATTCCGTCTAGTTTATTTATTATCACTCCTTGGCCGCTGTGCCCAGAAGATGTCTCAAAAGTTAAACATCGTCGCCATCGTAAGTTTGTATAAATAAGTTTGGAATGTTGGCCGCAAAATTTAATTTTGTCAGGTCAGTAGATGCAGCAGAGAGTGAACAAGGCTTTCAGCCGTCATGGGTCACAAAGACCGTTCGCCATAGTAGCCCCTTCTCTCTTCTTATCCTAAACTTGGACAGTTAATAGGGCCATAAGCCTATTTTTCCTACAATATCTTTAACTTTTAAGAGGTGGAAAATTAATTATTGATTTAATTAATTGTTATAAAAGATTCTTTTAAACTATCGCCCAGATGTGAGGTTTTAGTATTTTTTATTTCAGTACTCTTTCTGCTTCTCCTATAACTTCTTCTACAGTTATGTTTTCTACGAAAGAGAAAAAATGGCTGCACTCCGGGGACTTGGGTTCAAAAGGATAAGGAGTAGCGGGAATAGTACCGCACATAGGGCAAACCAACCTCCACGATATTGCTAGCCCATGTTGTTCTCGGAATAAAGGCCCCCAATTTAATATGTTAGGCCCCCAGAAAACCCCTACAGTACGACAATTTACGGCCCTGGCAAGGTGTAAAGGTCCCGTATCATTAGATATGAAAAGTATACTCAATGTCATCAGGGCAGCCAGCACGGAAAGATCCAGTTCTCGTAAAATACAGGCTAAGGGATCATCTATTTGTTCATTAAGGGACTCAAGCAAAGTCTCTTCTTCAGAAGTACCTGTGATGACAATATCCATACCTTTACGGATATAATATTTAGCGACCTCAGCAAATTTTGAAACAGGCCACTGCCGCCGATAATCAGAGGAACCCGGATGAAGAATAATAAAAGGGGTATGTATATTATACTTTTTCAAGATTTGTTTTGCTGTATCGATTTCATCTTGATTTACGGAAATCTTTGGCTCTATATTCACAGTATTGGCTGCCACTGTCTTTACTAATTCAAGGTAGCGGAAAACTTCCGGCTGGTAATAAAAATAAGAAGCCATACGATCTAATGCTCTAGCCTTTTTATGCTGATGCCCTACTGTTACTTTTGCCCCTAAATGGCTTAAAAAAATGTTCGAAAAAATATCTTCCCCATGGAAATGAATAGCAATATCAAATTTTTCTTGTTTCATTTTTGTAAAAAACACTTCCATCTCCTGATCATAAGAATCAATATACACCTCTTTTGAAAGAAAGAAGCTTTTGGGAAGTACAATAACTCTATCTATATGTGTCCGATAAGGAGTGAGGAAGGCAGCTTGCCATTCTTTTCCAAAAAGTACAATTTCAGCTTCCGGATATGTTTCTTTAAGAGCATCTATAGCCGGAAGAGTCACTATGAGGTCTCCTATACCGTTAGCTCTCAAAACAGCAACTTTCCGAGTATTCTCTACATAATTATTGTCCATTCCTTTAGTTATTATTTGATGCTCCCGCCGGGTTTCAGTTTAAACTCCTTACCAAAACAAAAACTCCATTTCTAAAATTAGAAATGGAGCCGCATTCGTTTGAAGAATACTGTGTGCAATCCCTACGCTGGTATTAACCAGTTCAGGTTCTAAGAATATGCTCTCAGCCATCCTAGTCGGCACTCCCCGCACGTATCATTACTAACAAAACAAAACTGAAAAAGTTTTAAAAAAGATTACTTTTTTTAAAAAATCTTTTGTTTTTTCCTAATGAGAGGAGAATAGCTGCAACAGTTAACGAGTGGATATCCTTAAAAAACGGGATTAGCGGTTACAAAATTTTTGTTCGCAAACGAGAGCACAAACCCTTGGTAAACAATACAGTAAAATCAAAAAAGTTTGAAACCAAAAAAGTTAGCTTGCGGGAATAAGGGCTATTTTTCACTTCCTTTGGGATTTTAAACGCGTTTCTTGCAGTGCATAACTATTTGCGACGTCTGCTTAAATTGGTTTTCATTGTAAAAGCACTCTAATTTCTCTTCACAAAACAAGCTGACAACATGAGACAACTCCTCCATCATTCTGTTGGTGTTTTTTTACTTACACTCTATTTTCTGAAAAGTTTTTTATAATTGATGCTCGAAAAGTTCAGTATTTAATTTAAGCTTTTATTAAAAAAATCCATACACAATTGTTGTGTTTTGCGGTGAATTTTCTGCCTATCTATGCTAGGGTGATCCATAAATATAAAAGGATCCTTTTGCTTTACTTCTTCTATTGCTTCAGGAAGCATCACATAATGACCGGTTTCACCTAAAAACTCATAATATTCCGAATGAGGTATTAACTTGTGATAATGTCTAGAATAAAATTCAACAGGGGTTATCTCATCGGCTTCACAGCCTATAATAAATACGGGATCGCTGACCTCTTCAAATTGTTTTTCGCTGACAAACCCACGCGATGTACCCGGGGATATTGCCAAAAAAGCTTTGAATCTGGAATCTTTCAACTTAGGAATGTGAGCTATGCTCTCCATAAAAAACGATCTTGAATTGGTTAGCAATTCTGCCATTTCAGGTAACTCAGGCAGCTCTACTTCTTTTTGACCTTCGGGCGTGTTATAATAATCCAATAGAATCTGATAATCTAATTCTGCTCCCGCCAATGCCAGTACGGTGTATCCTCCAAATGAAAAACCTAATGCACCGATATTTTCTTTTAAAATTACCTTGCCGAAAGTTTCAGTATTTAATAACTCAGACAAAACATAGCTCATATCTAATGGCCTTTCCCAGGGTTTTATAAATTCAACTGGAATTTTATTGTCAAATGTATTCCCCCAATGATCAACCGCAGCCACAATAAAACCATTTTGAACTAATGCTTGTGCAAGCCACTCTAAATTTAATCTATTTCCCCCGGTACCATGCGACATCATGATTAAAGGGAATTTTCCCGGTGCCAGCTTTCCGTCTTCTACGGTGAACAACCTTTTGAAAGGAGATGTTTTTTTATCAGCCGAAGACAAACTATCTGGTGTAGGATACCATACTTCAGTAATCAAAATCCGGTTTCGGCTCTTATCTTCAAATTGTAATGTAGTCTGGCCTATTTCATTAAAAGCAGAAGAAGGTTGGGCAGAACCTTTTATAAAAATAAACAGAACCGCTATTAAGAGTAAATATTTCATTTTCTATGATTAAAGTAAAGTTCCAGTATACAACCTATTACTATATTCTTCATCTAAAAACTCTTTAATAACCTCTCCGTTTTTATCCAGAACCTACATAATAAGGTTCGTTGTGTCTATAAAAACTAACCCTATTTTCACCAAATTCATCTTGCGTTGTACAGTTAGAAGCATTCCCTTGGCTCCCATTTCAATGATATCTATCTCTCTACAGCTATTTCTTTCATGTTCTTCTCTGAGGTTTAAAGTTTGAAATCACAAAGTATTTCTACAACAAGCATTAAGGGTATAGCATATTCTTTTTAAAAGATTTGAATTTTCCATAAAGTTTATAATCAGGAATAATAAACGATATCTTTTATTTTGAAAGGCAAAAATAAAAGAAAAACCCCGATAAAAACTTCGCTTATGACAAGAAAAGCATAGAAAGGTATAAGTTCCCATTTGAAATGGGATAAGGCATAAAATTTTACAGAAAACAGTCGATATTATACCATTCAAACCCTTTTATTATCATAGACGTTCTGCTTAGAATACTACTCTTTTGAAATTAAATCGGAAATTTACGTACAAAATGTAACAAACACATGACAACTGACGTTGTATAGTCATATCATTATCTATTTATAAATCTTTGAGAGAAAACTATATTATGCAGGACAATGCACTTTTTAAACAAGTATATAGCCATCCATTAATCACACAAGACGTATTAGAGGGAATAATGGCTAAACATGTTTTTAAACGTTACGAAAAGGGAGAAGACCTCATCACGATCAACAAATCCAGTAATCATTACTTTCTATTAAAAGAAGGCCTGGCCCGTTCTCAAGTAATCGATTACAAGGGGAACGATATTACGACACAGTTTTTCATCCCGGGAAACATCATAATTGCTCCTCTGGCTTTATTTAAAAAAATCCGGGCGATTGAAAATGTTTCTGCTTTGACTGATTGTGAAGTCTGGGAATTAAGTTTTAGTGACTTTCAGAATTTATTTGAAAATAATATTGCAATGGCGGAATGGGGACGCCTGTGGATGGCGGAAAAAATTACAGAATTAAAACTTAGATCGATTGAAATGATTACAGAAGATGCGACCACAAGGTATAAGAAACTACTCAAAAACAAGCCAGAAGTAATCCAGCGAGCGCCTTTAAAGCATATCGCTACCTATTTAGGGGTGACCGACACCTCTCTGAGTAGAATCCGCAAAAATATCTTTGTATGATGAGGTTTACCATACAGCCCCGCCTTCCATTTCAACAGCTAAATAAAACAAAAACTCCATTTCTAAAATTAGAAATGGAGCCGCATTCGTTTGAAGAATACTGTGTGCAATTCCTACGCTGGTATTAACCAGTTCAGGTTCTAAGAATATGCTCTCAGCCATCCTAGTGGGCACTCCCCGCACGTATTATTACTAACAAAACAAAACTGAAAAAGTTTTAAAAAAGATTATTTTTTTAAAAGTAACTACCTTCTATCTAAAAACATCTCTTTTTCATCCATAAAGAAACCCGGACTAACAAAATCAAAACCGGGACTTCAATCAAAGGACCTATCACTGTAGTAAAAGCTTGCCCTGATTGAATACCAAACACCGCAATTGCGACCGCTATCGCTAATTCAAAATTATTTCCAGCGGCAGTAAAAGCTACTGAAGCCGTTTGATCATATTTTACACCCAAAGATTTTGTTATAAAAAAAGAGATAAAGAACATCAGCGTAAAATATAACAATAGAGGAACGGCAACAGTAACTACATCCATAGGAATTTCCACAATCATTTTTCCTTTCATAGAAAACATGATTATTACCGTAAATAACAATGCTATCAATGTTAATGGTGAAATAAAAGGGATAAATTGCTTATCATACCAATCTTTCCCTTTATATTTTATTAGACCTACTCTGCTTAAGATGCCCAAAGCGAATGGAACTCCTAAATATATAACGACACTTTCGGCTATTGTCCCTATAGAAATATCAACTATCTGTCCTTCCATACCAAAATATGGAGGTAATACTGTAATGAATACCCAGGCATAGAAACTATAAGCAAAAACTTGGAAAATACTATTTAAGGCTACCAATCCCGCTCCATATTCATGATCACCTTCGGATAAATCGTTCCATACTAAAACCATAGCAATACACCTTGCTAAACCAATAAGGATCACCCCAACCATGTATTCGGGATAATCCCGGAGAAACACAATGGCTAGAAAGAACATCAGTATAGGCCCGATTATCCAATTCAAAAATAGGGAAACAGAAAGTATCTTCACATTTTTAAATACTTTGGGCAACATGGTAAAGTCCACTTTTGCCAAAGGAGGATACATCATCAAAATTAAGCCAATCGCAATGGGAATATTAGTATTACCGACATTAAATTGATTTATAAAATTTGAAGTTCCAGAAAAGAAATAACCAATTCCTACTCCAAAAAACATAGCTGTAAATATCCATAAGGTCAGGTTTTTATTTAAAAAACCCATTTTTTTAGCTTGATCCATACTTTTATTTGATTTTTATATTTGTAAAAACATAACTTATTTCTGTAGCGATTTGCCGATTTCTCTCTTCATACTTCCGGATCTGTAGATTAGTATTATCGTATAATTTTGGATCTTCATAGGTCAGGGATATCCTTCGTTCAGCTCCAATAATATAGGGGCAATTCTCTTCTGCTTCCCCACAAGTCATAACAGCAGCAAAGGATGTTTTAGGATTATATGGATTATCCATTCTTTTTGAAAAGCCGAGAATAGGTACATTTTTTTCAGAATATTCAATACTGTAAACAGGATTTTTTCCATGGGAAAGCTGATTTATTTTAAAACCTAAATCACCTACAATATCCAGAACACAAGGAAACAAAGCCGTTTCTTCCGTTCCGGCAGAATAACAAAACACAGACGGGATTTTGTAAAAACAAGCTAGTGTTTGTGCCCATATCTGTGCCAGATGGCTTCTCCGTGAATTGTGGGTGCAAATAAAGTTTAGGTTTACATCCTCTTTGTTATCCACTTTGACTTGTATAAAATCAATTAAAGGTTGTAAAGCAGTTTTTCTATCTTCTGAGATACTGCTTATATCAAGAGCAATAATAAAATCGCTGATAGATTTAAAAACATTCATTATATTTCAATAAGTAGATCAACAACAGCCGCTGCCCGGAGTACAACTTCCCTTTTGAAGATCAAAGCGTTTTACTTTAGACTTTTCTATCGGAATGCCGCAATTGTCTTTTGCCAAACAGTCGGTCTGCTTTGTAATTAGCAAAAAATTTGTTCCATCAAAATCTAATGCGTACTTCTGAATAGTCTGCCCTTGGTACTCTACCTCTATCTCGCAATCATCCAAAAGCAGTTTTTTTTCAGAAAGCTCAATAATATGTATTAGTTTTTCGGGATGCAAACGGTGATCATAGTCCTCAGCATTCCATAATTGAAAATTGATTACCTCCTCCTCTCTTAGTTTCCCCCCACAATCAATAAATTTCTTCGTGATTTTCCCAATCTCTGTTACATGGAAATGATTAGGAACCCATTCGCCATTTGGCAGTTCAAAAGCTATGGTCTCAAGAGTAGATAATGCATTTTTTACTTCTGATAGTTTCATACGTGTTGATTTTTCTATATCGTATTATTACGATTATTAAAATTAAATTTTTTTATTGGCAACAATTATTCTGAGATAAATCCTGATGTAGAAAGTCATTCATTACTTCTTTCATTTTATTCCAATTTTCATTATTTATACAATAACAGACGCTCGTGCCTTCAATAGTTCCTTGGATCAATCCAATATTTTTGAGTTCTTTCAAATGTTGAGAAATTGTCGATTGTGCCAACCCTATTTCATCCACAATATCCCCACAGATACAGGTTTTTATTTTAAATAGATACTGCAGAATAGCGGCCCTGGCCGGATGTGCGAAAGCCTTAGCATAAAGTGCAACTTGTTTTTGAGTGTGGGTATACTTTTCTTCAGTCATAGAAAATATGTTCAATCGCAAAACTACGATAAACTTTTTAATATTTACAAATATTTTTAATTTAAAATATCTACACCCTTCTCAGAAGAAGTTTTCAAACGTTCCCCTACCCTTTCTTAAGGCGCTATGAAAGGGTATATACTTATCGGAAATGGAGCGAACCATTCATTAGTGTATGTTATTCTCCGCTTTGCTCCCTTCTTTTCTGGAATTTTGGAACAAATCCATAACCATCTGATAATATGCAATCAAAGTATTGTTTCAGATAATACCCAGGGCAACACAGGCAAGGACATGTGATGCTGAATAGACATCCTCTGGCGCAATTGTTTCGTACAATATTTTTATGGAAATTTTTCTGTGGAGATATTTCGGGTAAATATGATATCAAATACTTTTGGTCTAAACTCACTTTAATCGGGAAGAACGGTATACAATTAACCCGATCCCGTAGTAGGTTTTTAGCTTTTATTATATATTTTTATATCGTGTATATAAAATTATTAAATCAACATGGCTCCTCCAGCTTAGCTAACATCAGTAAAGGAAATAACAATTATGATCGGAAAATATGACAAAGCGATTGCAGCTGTATTCGGTATATGCACGGTCGTATTCATTGGGGTGAGCATGACAAATGAACCTTTTTTCAATTGGATATTTGAAAGGCATCACAATCAGCTAAGCTGGTATATTAGACCCCTATTCTTAGTTCCCTTTTGTTATTTTGCGTATAAACGAACCTGGGCGGGAGTTTCAGTGACGATATTCTGTATGTTTACCAGTATGTTTTGGTTTAGCAAGCCCGAAATTGTAAGTAACAATATTATTTTATTTCTTCAGTTTGAAAAGAGCTGGCTTTATAGTGAATGGACGTTTGTAAAGCTATTACAATTAGTCACTATTCCGCTTTCACTTTTTGCCTTGGGAATGGCTTTTTGGAAACGCAGCTTGATAATGGGAATCGGGATTATGGTTTTAATAGCCACAGGGAA
>JAJYRG010000080.1 GCA_021794195.1 Bacteroidota bacterium | reverse complement strand
GTATCCATTACTTTTTGTATCCACCCGCTCAGTTCAGGGAGAGATTCTACTTCATTGTATAAAGGAATTACTACCGAAATATCCATAAGATTGTAAACAAATAGCCTGATTTATAAAACGTCTTCATTTGAACTCGAAGAGTTTTCTTCTTCTTGGTGGTAAAAAACCGGCTGCTCTTTTTTAAATATAGCCGCTAATATCAATGCAAATACAAAATATAGTATTAAAGAAATAAAAATTCCCTTTATCATCTGACCTGCAGAGATGTTACCAATTTGTTCTCTCTGTTCATCAATACTGGCTACAGCTTCATCAATAGCACTGTCTTCCACCCCAAGTGAATCTAAACTTTCAATGGTAAGGTTTCGGGTATTATCCATTAATTCTTCCTGCAAACCCGGGTAAGCTGCATTAAACAAATTTGAACCTACCGTAGAAAGAACAACAGATACTGCCAGCATAATAAAGATTTGTTCCAAAGCAGTCCTGTACCCCCAATATCCACCATTTTTCCTTCTCAATTTTAAAATAAAAAAAACAGCTATTGCTACAGGGATTACTATATTTACAAAAAGTGTAGCTGCATAAAAACTTGTAGAAGAAGTTATTTCTTTTGCAAAATACATGTACATAACCCCTAGAATGATGCTTATAATCCCTAATATAAGCCCATATAGTACTGCTGTTTTTTTGAGGTTTACCTTATTTTCGTTTTCCATATTACAAAGCCTTTAAATAAGTTGCTAAAATCTCATAAACCACATTATCAAAGGGTTGGTCCGGCGCGGAAGCTTTGAAGTTTTCTTTATCTTTCTGATCCGGTTTTGGAATTAAAAAGAAACTCATTAAACCGTAAAAAATACTAGCCAGCTCATCTTCTTCCTCTATATTTTCAGCTACTTTAGCTATCTCCCGAAAGTCACTCTCCATCAATAATTGATTGGCAATCACTACTTCGTATATTGAATGTTCGTCTTGAAATTCTGATTCATCTGTCAGTAAAAACTCTTTTAGAAAATCACTTAATTCAGGTTCTATATTTTCATCCCTGCATTCACTTATATATAATAGGATATTCAAAAGCTCAGTGCCTCTGTCTAAAGTTTTCTCTTCCACTTCCTCCCATTCTTCTGACTCGAAATAATCTTCTTTTAAATTCTCTGTATCCTCTGAAAAGAAATTTAAAATTAGCAAGTCGAAAAAAACTTCTCTAAAAAACTCCAATTCAGAATTAGAGTCAACAAACTGATCAAAGTTAGCCACTTTCCCGAGAAAGGGTAAATCTGCACTAAAAATCTCCACTAATCTTGCTACAATCTTTTCATCGTTAACCCCTCCCGCTTCTAATCCGGCTATTAGAGATTCTTGTATGGCTTGATTTATCATATTACTCAAATATTTTATGCTTTTTATTATTAAATATTGCCCGCACCTGACCAGTGAGCTCTTTTTGCCAAAATGGACTATTATGTGCCTTAGACTTATTCGTCCTTTCATCTAATATCCATTTTTTCTTTGGATCTATCAATATTAAATTTGCTTCTTCATTTTCTTTAATATATGGAACGGGCAAATTCAATATGTTTCGGGGAGCGAAACTTAATTTTTCAACGATAGTCTTCAAATCTAAACCTACAGCGATAAGCAGTGGAAAAAGAGTTTGTAATCCTATTATTCCCGGCTCAGCAATTTGAAATTCTACATTTTTATATTCCACTTCATGCGGGGTATGCTGAGAGACAATACAATCAATCACTCCTTCTTTTACGCCTTGGAGCAACGCTCTTCTATCTTCTTCTGAGCGCAAGGGCGGAATTACTTTATACTGACTGTTAAAATCTTTCACATACTCATCTGTCCATATTAAATGATGTGCCGCAACATCACAACTCACTTTTATACCTTTTTGTTTTGCTTCTTTGACAAGTCGTATGGATTCGGCTGTAGAAAGTGTAGAAAAATGGATGGAAGTTTCGTTATATTCTGCTAAGTAAAGATCCCTGGCCACACGCATGGATTCCCCGAGTGATGGCGAACCTTTAATTCCGAGGTAAGTACTCATCTCCCCTTCATTCATAATATTTTCGCCTACTATACTATCGTCTTGTGCAAAAGACATTACCTTACCTTCAAAACCATGGGCATATAAAAGAGCCCGGCTCATCAACCCCGCTTGCTGGACACTGTGATCACCATCTGAAAAGGCAACGGCACCATGTGTATGCATATCATACATTTCGGTGAGCTCCTCTCCTTTTCTATTGATACTCAATGCCCCTATCGGCAATACATCCACGAGAAGGTCTTTGGCCGAATTAAGGATCAGAGAAACCTCCGCCCGGCTTTGAATAGCCGGAGATGTATTCGGCTGCACTGCTACCCCTGTAAAACCGCCTGCTGCAGCCGCAGCCGCACCGGTTTGTATATCTTCTTTGGTTTCTAAACCCGGCTCTCCAAAATTTACATTCAAATCAAAAAATCCAGGGGCCAATACCCATCCTTCTGCATCAATGATTTGATAATTTTTAGGTAGATCATCAAACTTAAAGGGGCGAATATCAACAATTATACCCCCCTCGATCAACACATGTACCTTCTGTCCGTCTAATGAATGATTGGGGTAAAGTAACTGAGCCGATTGAATTAGAATAGCATCCATGAAACAACTAATTTACGCTATATGGGTTTTGTAGAATAATGAAAAAATATGGATATAAATGTCCTCTCATTTGGTATTCTTTTGTATCGTAAAACACTAAACCTTTTTAAACAAAGATCGTAGACTATGCTCAACAATACATCCAACGACAAAAGTACGAAATACTATGCAAACTGCACGAGGATAAATTTAAATAAATTTAAAGAAAGTTCTATAAAGAATATTTTTTCATAATTTGAATAGTAATCTTATTTTTGAGTATGAGTTTATCGAAAGTCGAACAATATATAGAAACGGGTAACCATCAGGATTTAGCACTTTTGCTGAGCCAGTCTTCAGAACCATTGACTCAAGCTACAAGCCAAGGTGTCTCCCCTTTGTTGCTGGCGTGTTATTATGATAAAAAGCAGGTTATCAGCACAATACTGAAATACACCCAAACCATTACTTTTCATGAAGCTTGTGCAGTAGGTTTATTAAACCCTGTCAAACAAATGCTTTCTGAAGAACAGGTTAAGGTCGATGAATTTTCAGAAAATGGGTTTAGTGCTTTAGGTTTAGCTTCCCATTTCGGTCATGAAAGTATAGTCCGTCATTTGTTGCTGCATAAAGCAAATCCAAATGCTGCTTCTGAAAACGGCTATAATGTTTATCCTTTACATTCAGCACTGTCCAACAATCACAGTGAAGTGGCAAAAATGCTTATTGAAGCCGGTGCAAACGTCAATGTAGTTCAGCACGGTGGAGTAACCCCTTTGCATCTTGCCGTCATGCACGGTAATATTGACCTGCTTATCCTTTTATTAGAACATGATGCAGATATTACATTGAGAAATGAAGGAGGGCAAAATGCCTCTGACATTGCAGCAGAAAAAGGTTACAGAGAAATAGCTGATATATTGAAAACAGATTAACCCGAAAAATCCAACACAAACTTTCTTACACTCCCCACTTAAACCTTCTTAATTGGTGTTGTCACCGACAAGTTCATACTCACCGTAAAGATCCTTACAGCGGTTGATGACAACACCAACAGGAAATAATCCTCATCATAACATCCCGGTAGAAACTGTTAATTTAAATTGATGCTTACCCGCTTTTAAATGTACACTTTCCTTTTCCTTCACATTTGCAGGAGGATAGAAGACAGCTGTAGCATTAGGTGGGATTTCCACCTCATAATTAACGGTTTCTTTATTTTTTGTCCATCGGGAAATGATATCGCCATAAGGAGAAGTGTACGTCACATCGGATTCATGCAGACCATCAGGGAAGACGGGTTTTAATACAATATTCTTAAATCCCGGTTTTTTCTCATCGGGTAAAATTCCACCTATGGATTTAAAAAACCAACCTCCGATCTCACCAAACATCATGTGATTATCTGAAATATCCCTTTCGGCATCTAAGTCCCAATTTTCCAATAAAGTTGTTGCACCATTTACGGCCCACCACCCCCATGAGGGATACGTATCTTGTACGGCTACTTTATATGCTGTTTCACTATAGCCATTCCGATTCAAAGCATCCAACAGGGCTTTTGCACCTAATACCCCTACATCCAAATGAAAATCTGCTTGTTTCACCTTTTCGTTAAGATTTGCCGCTACTTTTTCTTTCATATCCTCCGGAACCACACCCCAATACAAAGGTACACTCAATTCCGTTTGCGTCCCGCTGGCATAAATGCCGGTCTCTCTGTCTAAAAATTTATCGTTGATCGCATTTTTTATTTTTTCGCTCAGCGCCGTATATTTTTCATAATCGCTCTGCTTTCCAAAAAGTGCTGCCGCTGATGCCAGAATATGAGCATCTACGTAGAAATAGACAGAAGAGGTCAGTTCAAGGTCTGAACTGGAACTGACAGGTACCCAGTCTCCGCGTCCAAAAGTCGTCAGCCCATCCGAACTGATGCCTTCTACATAAGTTAAATACCTTTTTATGTTATCATAATTATCTCTTAGCGGCCGACTATCCCCATAAAATAGATACAACTCCCAGGGAATAATTGCAATCGTACTTGTCCAGTCCAGACCATTTGCTGTACCGTATCCCCATCCCCCGGTTGGAATGATATCGGGCAATACTCCGTTCGGCTGCTGTTCATCCCGATGGTCGGCCAGCCATTTTTCATAGATCGTTATCCCGTCAAAATTATACAAGGCTGTTTGAATGGCAAGATGCCCATCTCCTGTCCAACCGTTTTTCTCCCGCTGTGGGCAATCGGTAGGGTACCCCATGAGATTAGACAAATATGCATTATTGGTTATCTCCCAAAGTTTATTTACCAAGAAGGAAGAAGACTTTACCTTGCCTGTTGGTTGCACATCGCTGTGCACAAAATAAGCCGTCAAACTCTTCTCATCCAATTCAAGCGGTTCGCTGCTTACTACCTCTACATACCTGAAACCTTTGTAATTAAATTTAGGCATAAAGGTATCCACACCTTTCCCGCTCAGTGTCACAATATCGGTTTGAAAAGGATCTGTTTCCTTATCGCCCCGATAATATACGTCGATGTTAGACATATCTAATCTTCCCTTTTCATCTAATCGCTCACCATGCCTTAGCTCTATCCTTGTCCCCTCTTTGCCCTTAGCTATAAATTTGGTTACTCCGGCCATATTCTGTCCCATATCGAACACATACACCGAATCGCCAAACTTCTGCATTTTCTGGGGAACAAAAGATTGGGTCAAGCGGATAGGTTCCATTTGTTGGGATACAATTAAAGATGAAGGGGCACTGCGATAACGTACTCCTTCCCAATTTTTATCTTCAAAACCATATTCATTCCATCCCGTATGTTCTAAGCGGGCATCATAATGCTCCCCTGTATAGATACTGTTTGAGGTTATAGGCCCTGAGGATGTTTTCCAGTCCCTTTCCGATTTTATCACTTCTTTGGTGCCATCTTCATATTGAATATACAAGTCCAAACAAAAGGCCGGTCTATTTCTCCAAGGCGCATTATGAAAATCCCAAACCGCAAGGGAGTGATGATTATACCATCCATTTCCTAAAACCACTCCAATAGCGTTTCCTCCGGTTTGAAGAGAGGAGGTGATATCATAAGGTACATATAAAATTCTTCTATCGAAACGCGTGTACATGGGATCCAGAAAATGATCCCCTATTTTCTCCCCGTTAATGGAAAGCTCATGCAATCCAGCTGTGGCGATATATACCCTTGCATATTTTATTGTTTTTTCTATCTTAAATTCTTTTCTAAAATACCCCGAAGAGGGATCATCGATATCGTGTCCATCACTTATCCAAGCTCCTTCCCAGTATCCACTTCCCATCATACCTGTTTCGAAAACGGCTACTTCTGAAGCGTTGGGTTTTCCATCTTTGTCCCAAACCAATACCTTCCAAAAATAACGGGTAAGCGGTTCGAGGGGCTCTCCTTCATAGACGACAAGCCTATCCGATCGGTCGCGCTTTCCGGAATCCCAGCTACCTCCCCTGTTATCCACAATTTCGGCAGAATCCCTCCCGACCAACACCTGGTAAGCTGTCTGAAGAGCGCCTTGTCTATCGTCATTAAGCTTCCAGGTCAATCTGGGCTCGAATGTATCTATCCCGATAGGATTGGTTAAATATTCGCATTTTAAATCAAAAGGTTCACCGTTTATTTCCTTTTGTGCACATACGATGGTATTCCATAGTAAAAGAAAAAACAAAAAAATCACTCTCATGCTCAGCTGTATTATAGTAGTTGATTTTTAAAACCTTGTAAATTAATAATAAACTTTCGTTTTTTCGGAAGATTTCTTTTTAACTCAGGTTATCCTGACAAAACTAAAAGAGCGTAGTCCATCTCCACTATTAATTGCCAGCCTCAGTAACAAAATCATACGTTCCGGAGCCTAATTCAACCATTATTTCATTCTTTTTTTGTTTTATGGAGCGCATCTCTTTACTTTGTGATAAGGGTTTCCCATTTATCTTTATATCGGCAACACTATCTGCTGTAAAATAACAAAAAGCGGTTGTATTAACAGGAATGTGAATAGTCTGCTCCAGTTTTCCCTCTTTCACTTCCCAACTGGATTTTATTTCTCCGGCAATAGAATGATACGCACTCTTTACCGTAGAAATCCCTGAGTCCGGAATTTCCGGCCTAATTTCAAAGGACTTATAGCCAACTTCTTTGCGCCGAATCCCTGCTATATTTTCAAACATCCATTCATTGACTGCTCCAAAAGCATAATGACTAAAAGAGTTCATAGCTGCGTTGTGGACAAATCCTTTGTCTTTTGTATAACTGTCCCATCGTTCCCAAATAGAAGTAGCACCATTGGCTACTTCATAACCCAGGGAGGGATATTCGGTACTTAGGAAAAGATGAAAAGCTTTATCCTGGGAACCACTGGCAGATAAAGCTGGAAACAAGGGCTTAAACCCTAAAAAGCCCGTTGAAAGTTGATCATTATTTTCTATTATCAATTCCCTTAACAGTTTCCCGGCAGTAAGGGCGTCTTCTTCTTCTAAAATTCCAAAATATAAAGCGTTGGCATAGGCTGTTTGTGTATGACCGGAGAATTGTTTCCCTTCATCCAAGGGATATTCTTTATATAATTCAGAGTTTACCCGAAACTGCCCATCATTTTCCAGGTAATGCTCTTTAAAAGCCTGTCGGATGTGTGCTGATTCTTTTTCATATTTTTTAGCCGCTTTTATATCCCCTATAGCTTCACACATTTCTGCCATCAGCTTTGCATTGTGAAAATAATATATAGAGGCCAATAAATCCGGACTGGTTTGATTTCCGATGGAAAGCCAATCTCCAAAACCGCCCCGGGGTTCGATTTCATAAAAAGTATCTTCCCTTAACACATAAGTGTTCTCTGATTTTTTTCTTAGGAAATCCATGTATCGAACCATATATGGCATAGACTCTTCTATAATCCGGGTATCGCCATAAGTAGCATAAATCTCATACGGACAAATAATTCCAGCATCTGACCAGCCCGGTGAATAAGAGTCTGTTTCCCGAATGAGAGCTACTTGATCTTTTTGAGGCATAGGAGCATAAATAGGGTACGCTCCATTTTCCCACTGTCCATCATTAAGATCTCTGATCCATTTTTTGTAAAACGTAGAAATATCATTATTAAACTTTGCAGAACCTATATAAATCTGTGCATCACAAGTCCACCCCTGACGTTCATCCCTCTGCGGACAATCGGTGGGAATATCAAAATAATTTGCCCACTGTGTCCAAACAATATTACTGTACAGTTTATTAACCATATCATTATCTGTTTGAAAATCTCCTACTCTTGCCAAATCGGATGTCATTACTAATCCCTTCAGGAAGTCCTTATCCGGTTTTTCTGTAAGGCCAGATACCTCTACATACTGAAACCCATGATAGGTAAACTTAGGACTCCAGGTTTCTCCTTCAGGATCTCCTTTGAGTATATAGGTGTCTGTTGCCCTCGCCATTCTCAGATTTTCTGTAACTAAACCTCCATCAGGATACAGCATCTCTCCATACCGGAATACAAGGGTATCCCCCTCATTTCCTTTCACATTAAGTTGAATGATCCCAGCAAAGTTTTGGCCTAAGTCAAAAATATACTTCCCTTCTTCTACTGAACTGATTTCAATAACATCAAGCTCTTGAACGACTCTTATCGGTTCCCCTGGATAAAGTTGAGAGGCCGCAGATATCTCCTTGTCTGGACGTACATCTACTGTTTCCCAATCTTCTGTATTATAACCTGCTTGTTTCCAGCCGGCAGGTTCCTTTCGTGCATCATGCATTTCTCCTTGTAGAATATCAGATTCTATTACTGCACCTGTCGTCCCTTTCCAGCTTTCATCTGTTACTATTGTTTCCCGGCTCCCATCAAGATACTCTATATCGATCTGCGCTTTCAACAAAGGATATTTCCCATAGAACTGATTCACTGTCTCCGAGCCTACTAAGAGCGCATAACCTAAATAACCAGCATACCAACCATTGGATAGAATGGAGCCCATAACATTTTCCCCTTGCATCAACTCATCCGTCACATCATATATAGTATAATAAATACGTTTATCGTAGTCGGTCCATCCTGCGGAGAAATAATCGTTTCCAATTTTTTCTCCATTGATATAAAATTCATGTAGCCCTAAAGAACTAATATATAACCGGGCTTTTTTTATGGTTTTATCTATCGTTTTCTCTTTCCGGAGATAAGGAGATGGTGGCAAATGATATGTCCCCGGTTTTGCTAGTGGATTGGTATCAAAGCCTATCCATTTGGCCTGCCAGTCTGACTCATGTAATTTCCCCACCTCCCAAGTGGCTGGTTCGCTCCATTGACCGGGATTATTAGATTTATCCCAAGCCCGGACTTTCCACCAGACTTTATCTCCCGATCGTAAAGCTTTTCCTTGATATACTATTTGATTTGTCTTAGAAGAAGAGATTTTACCGGTGTCCCAGAGATCTCCGATATTTTTATGCAGATTCTCTTCGGAATCGGATACGATAATCTGATAAGCAGTCTGGTATTGATTAGATATTTGAGATTTCAGTTCCCAGCTTAACCGCGGATGTTGCTCATCTACAAAGGGATTATTTTTATATTCTGTTCTTAAATTTACAGACTGTAAATCAGCTTGGGAAAATCCAGAAAGAGGAAGTATTATCCAAAAACTAAATAAAATCAAAAGGGCTGTATTTATATTTTTTTTCATAAATTAATATGTTATTGCATGATAATATTTACTTCTTCCGGAGCATCCACCTCTGTTTTAATACTTCCATCCTCATTTTTCACATGTTTTACGGAAATCAATCCATAAGGTGTAGGGTAAGTTCCTTCTGCATATTCTAAATTACCTAAATGGGGCGAAATTTTATATTCTTTACCTCCCGGTTTAGTCACTTTTATCCCTAAAACATGTTCTGATAACCATGCTGTGGGGCCTGATGCCCATCCATGACAAAAGCTATGTCTATGTCCCACATAGCAATAATCTCCATAGTTTCCGTGAATATCTATCTTTCCTTCCGGAACTAATTCATCTATCCTCGCAGCATTCTCTATCCATTCTATATTGAAATCTTCCCAAAAAGTAGTTGCCCCCAAATCCAACATTCCACCCCAATACTCAGATATAATATCCATCGCCTCCTCATACCTGCCTGCTTTTGCCATTGCCTCAAGCATATAATAACCATAAAATGTTGAAAAATTCTGTGCTCCTCCAATCTTCAGGACCTGATCATAAGCCACGTCCGCATCCAACATATTTGCAATTGACAAAAGTGCTGCTGCTTGTTTTGAACTTTGAAAGTCAGGCACATAGTGACGCATAGATGCCACCGTTTGATCACATAATTTTTGAGTTTCCGGATCCTCTAATAATTCGCTTATTATGGATGCTTTTTCTAAAGCCATGATTGTCATTGCCTGCAAGCCGGCATGGATAGCTTCTGGATCTTCACTGGAAGGCCAATCCAAAAATCTATTTCCATCCATCTCCTCTTTTCCATCCTTCACTTTCGTTACGATCTGCCGAACTAAACCTTGCAGATATGACTTCTGTTCCTGTAAATAATTTAAATCGCCATGTGCCATATACCAATCATGATGAATGATAATCCACCACATCGAATAGGTACTAATGCCACTCATCCAGCCCGGTAGTGGGGTCACATCTCTGGCTTGATCCAAGCTCCGGGGAACCACCTCATTATAACCAAATACTGTATTTACTGTAGATACTTCTGGATGAAGATCCCCTACCCAAACCAGACGATCTCTTTTGATACCATCCCATAAAAAATCCTGCATATTTAGATGAACTGTGTAGGCTCCTACATCCCATATTTTATTCAAACGTTCGTCATTACATTTAAAAGTGCCGAGATAAGGGATATCCCTATAAGTAAAAATGGCCCTTACTTCTTTAAGATGAAGTTCTTCTTCAGGTTCAGCAAAATCAAGGCGGACAAAACGAAAGCCAGTTTCTGCCGTTCTATTTTTTCCTAACCAAGGCAGCATGAGTTCAAAATCCCGCATGGCGTGGTCATTCGTCGCCCCGAATTCTCCGACATCAGACATAGCTTCACTAACTGACTCGCCAAAGCGGATTCGAATAGGCCGGGGAGAATCTTCTGCCCACATTCCTGTGATTATTTCAAGAGATCCATTAATTTCTTTCCCAAAATCTAAAAGAATACTGCTGGTATCTTTTCCGGTATTTTTCAATATTACGGCATCATCATTCTTTAAACTTGCCTGACCATTTCCTTTTTCCAGAAGATTTTCGAGTTGATAAATATCCCCTTCATTCCAAACGATCCGCACAGGGTAAACATACTCCTGGGTCAGAGGACTAATTTCACTGGCATCATCTGAAAGTTTATACTGCGCCATAGCCGATGAAACTATTAACGATAGAAACGAGGTCGTAACAAAGAATAAGAGTTTATAATTCATGATTTTTCTAAATAATTTATAATTTCCCAAAATTAGCTGTTTACTTTTGAATTACTCTCCTGCTCTTACCTGTACCTATACTCTTCTTTTCAATGCTGTTCAAAGGATAAGACGCTGCTTGTAAATATCGGTCTATTGAATTTTCCTCCTGTCTGTCCGTTTTCTGCAATTGTCTAATCCTTAATTCTAATCTTGAATCCCGCTTTACGACTCTCTACTAAGGGCTAAAGTAGAAATCGCCATGCAGCTCTGCAATTAGTGGGACGGATTGGGACAAATTGGGACGGATTGGGAAAAGAAGAGACAAAAAGAGGGGATTTTCCAAAGGTACAGAAGCAGGTGTGAAGATTTACAGCGGTTAGCTTTGGGGATTA
>JAJYRG010000079.1 GCA_021794195.1 Bacteroidota bacterium | reverse complement strand
GTCTATATTAGAACAATAATCTTCATTTCACCGGTAAGCCTATCGAATATTTACTACCCTGGATCGCATTATTCCGCTCCAGGGATTTATCCAAGTAGCTCTGTATACCTGCTTTCTTCATTCCCCAATCCGGGGCAATAAGCAAATCTAAATCAGATAAACTAAAAATCCTTTGTAAAATAATATCTGGCCTCAATAAAGGAATAAATTCTGATAAAAACTCTGCATACCCTTCCATCGTAAATAAAGGAAAGGGATTGCGTTTATACTTCACGCCCATTATCGAGCCTTCTGAAATATATAAATGATGAAGCTTCAAAAATTTTATTTGAGGAAACCTATTTATTTCCTCCGCATAAGCCAGCATCATCTCTTTTGTTTCCCAAGGGAAACCAAAAATTGTATGGATACAAACGTCAATAGGCGAATTTTCAAGTAGCTTAAGAGCATTTACAAATTCTTCGTGCGTACAAGCTCTGTTGATTCGTTCTAAAGTTCCATTATGAATAGACTCCATACCCAATTCCACATCCACATCGTATCTATCCGTATAACTCTCTAAAAGAGCAATTTTCTCAAAATCAAGACAGTCAGGTCTTGTTCCCACAGACAGCCCAACCGTATGCTCCGGATATATACTTAATGCTTCGTCGTACATCATTTTTAAATAATGTGCGGGAGCATACGTATTTGTATTGGGTTGAAAATAAATAATAATTTTATCTGCACGATAGTGTTTTACCGCCCGACGGAAACCCTCTTCCACCTGTTCACGGATATCAGGTGTTTTACGTGCTGTTTCAGGCGTAAATGCATCTACGTTACAATAAGTACATCCTCCATAGCCTTTTGTACCGTCCCTATTCGGGCAGGTAAATCCCCCATCTACTATGACTTTGAAAACACGTTGTCCATTATACTTTTCTTTGAGGTAAGCTCCATAATGGTTGTAAGGTTTCACTCCTGTGTCTATCAATGTCTTTTTCATTTTACAAAATTAAGCATTCGACACGAGAAATAGGATTATACTTCATTAAAATATAAGATCAGTTCTTTCTTCCAATCCTAAACGGTAAAAATATAGTGTTGATTTATAATAAAATATCATACAGTTTGAGAGGTTTCTCTCCCAAAATTAGATATTCTTTTAGATTATTTATTTTTGAATTTATGAAATAGACTCTCCCATTCTTCTTCCAAAGATCCTTCAAAAACAGATTCTTCAGCTCTATTATACCAATATCGGGCATTCCAAAGATCCCCTTCCACTCTATGTAAATAAGCGTGGATATGCGCCGAACCTTTATCTGTATTTTGATCTACTAAATCATGAGCTTGTTGCCAATCCCCTTTGGCATCCCACCACAAGGCTTCTAAATAGACAGACAACCCCGGGCTAGGCTTAGGATTTCCTAAATCTTGTTTAAATTCTTCTATAGTCATTTCTTATTTTTATCATAGCTTAAAAAAACAAAAAGGGATCAAGATATATTTTTATAAAGCACCTCATAAAGCAAAGCTTCCGTATCAAGTTACATAATAACAGAAACGAAAGCATGTTTAAAAGTTTATTCTTCTCTCCCTCCCTTTGGCGATCCTCTCAGTTTTTAATCCTTCACTCTACTTGATTTTATAGTACTTTCACAGTAATATTTTTAAGCCAAACATCATCCCCATGATCTTGGAATCCTATGACTCCAGATTTACTTTTCCCTCCTACATTATTTAACAGAGCAAAAGCTAAAGGCCAATTTTCTTCACTAAATTTACTCTCCTGCAAAAGGGCTGTCCATTCGGGTGTCCAAAACTCATACTCCACTACTACTTCATCATTTTGGTAATGGGTAACTTTCCCTTTATTAACAACAATCTTTGCTTTATTCCATTCTCCTACAGGATTTGCATTTTGAGGTTTCGCAGGAATCATATCATATAAAGAACCAGATTTACGGTTCCCGTCTACCCCTTGTTTAGCATCAGGATGATTTTCATTATCCAGCAATTGATATTCCGGACTTGAAATATAAATAGGTTGATCTTTAATTTCTTTCGCTAAGAAAAAAGTACCTGAATTTCCCGCATGCGAAATTTTCCACTCAAATTCCAATTCAAAATTCTTAAAATCATGCGCAAATATGATATCGCCCCCTTCAGGATCATTTATTCCTTCCGGTGAGGCCGTAAACTTTAAGGTTTCGCCTTCCAAGGACCATTTATTCGGCAAATACTCTTTACCATAGCCTCTCCACCCCTCTAATGAGCTTCCGTCAAAAATAACATACGCTCCTTCATCATTTTTAGAAAACTCTTTAATGTTGACCTTAGGCAAATTCAAATATTCATGCTCAGGAACATCTGAACTCATTTTTGATTTGCTTCCACAACTTGCCAAAAAAAAGCCGCTCATTATAAAGCCAACTACCATGTTGTAATGAAATTTCATTCTGCGTTGATTTAATTTAATTTAACAATAATTACAGTGTAGTACCAAATGTACTAAAATTATTTTTATTCCTTAAAATTGCATTTCCTCTCCCATTCCGTCACCTTCATAATCAGACTGTCTTTCTTTTCTAAAATTATTTTGAGAGCCTATTCTATAGGTAAGGGATAGTGAAAATATTCGTGGCATCCAACGACTTTTCATATAAACGGTACTTTGAGGTAAGTAATTGTTCATTCTAAAACTGCGGGAGTCAAATACATCCCTCACATTAAACACAACGCTCCCTCTTTTATTTAGCACCTCTTTTTTCAAAGCTAAATCCATACCATACATAGCTTCCATTTTTCCTTGTAAAGTTTTCATAGGCGCCCGGTAAAAACCTCTTAATTGCAGTGAATAGTCATTTAAGAACTTTGTGTTGGAAGTAAGGTTGGCATCCCAAGAAAAGTTCTCTACCTGTTGCACATCAAAGTCCTCAAAAGGATGCGTAGTGTTATAATTTAAATTTCCATTTACAGTAGCGTCCCACCAAGAAGTCAAATCAACACGTCCGATGAGCTCTACCCCTAAAACATCCCGATCACCGACATTTTCCCAACGGCTGAAAGTAATATTTGTAGTATCGGACACTAAATCTCCCAACTCAGAAGGATTATGCATAAAGCGGGAGGTCATGTCATTTTCTCTTCGGTAGTAGAGAGAAGAAATGAAGTTCCAACGACTGAAAAACTTAGAATAGCCCAATTCTAAAGAATGGATATCCTGAGGCAGAAGATTGGGGTTTCCTTGGCTAAAATTCGTTTCATCCGAAATATTCAAAAAAGGATTTACCTGCCAGCCTCTTGGTCTGCGGACTCTCCGGGAATAATTAAGCTGTACTTTATCTCCCGAGCTTCCAACATCATAACTTAAAAACACACTTGGATACAACCTAAAATAATCTATTTTCCCGGGAGTAACTCTCTCCTCTTCACTTAAATCTGGATCTATAGCCAAATATGTCGTATTAAGAGTGGCCTGCTCGCCCCTAAGGCCTACTTGCATCCCTATTTTTTCGCTGAGTTTCCGTTGATAGTTTACATACAAAGCATGAATATCATCATTCATATCAAAATCATTGCTCAAATTATAATCGGGCTCCATCTCATGGGAAATTGAATCTTGAAGGTAAGAAAACTGTGATTCATCTGAATTTTGGATAATAGAACGATAGCCCGCTTCAAATTTATGATCTTCCCCTAAGGGCAGTACATAATCTATTTGAAAATTCCAGTGATTTCTTTTTCCAGAAGTGTTGTTATCTCTAATTAAGTCCGCTTTTGGTCCTTGATACTCCTGTCTATAATCATTATCACCTTTTCTATCATTAATCCCAAAAGATACATTCGCTGCTAATTCTTCACCCTCTCTTTTTAGCTTTTGCACGAAGTCCAAAGTAAAATCACCTCCATTACCACTGCCATTTTGTAAAGAGTGCCTAAAACTGTTTGCTCCATAATCAGGAATATTATAATAGTCGTAATCTATCTCTGAAGCACTGTTACGTTTTCTAAAGCTTAAATTTGAGCCAAAACTCAAAGTGGAATTTTCTGCAACATAATAATCCACGCCGAACCGTACGGTATGGCTTTGCATCGTTCGGTCATTTTCACTTAAACTAACCGTACGCGGGCTATCATCGGTAATTACACCATTCGATAGCCGTTGATTGTCATTGATTGTATTCCCTACACTGTGCCTGCGATTAAAATTGTATCCAAAATTATAGTTCAGTTTTTTGTCGCGGTAATTAAAAGTAGCACCGGCCATATAATTCCCGTAAGTCCCTGCTGACACATTAACCGAACCGTTCAAATCCGTCCTCGTGTTTCTTTTCAACACTATATTAATAATACCGGACTGTCCTTCAGCGTCATAACGGGAAGAAGGGTTAGTAATCAGTTCTACTTTATCGATAATATCAGCCGGTAAAGATTGTAAATAGGCTGCTATGTCATCGCCGGCTACAGCCGATTCTTTTCCATCTATTAAAATCTTCACATCACTCGATCCCCGCAATGAAACATTTCCGTCTGCATCCACATCTAATGTAGGAACATTCGTCAGCAGATCAGTAGCCGAACCTCCCACACTTATTGTACTTTGGGAAACATCAAAAACTTTTCTATCAATATCCAAACGCATACCCGGCACTTGTCCTTCCACAGTTATTTCTTCCAGTAACGTTTCGTCAAGCTCCATTTCTATAGTTCCTAAATCTTGAATATCTTTTTCTACCTTCAAGTTTTCGACCAACTTAGTCTGATAACCTACAAAAGATATTCGTAGGGCATAGGTTCCTTCACTGATTTCTTCAAAAAGTATCACTCCTGTCTCATCTGCAGAGGTACCGTGTACGTACGCTTGTGTATTTTGATTTAACAAAGCAGCACTTGCAGCCGACACCGGCTCGCCATTAGATCCATCTACTACTTTCACTTTTATGCCACCGCTTTGGGCTAATAGCAGACAAGGAGTAGAAATTAAAAAATAAAAAATTATAAAAAATTTAGAGTGAAAAATAGCGTTCATCCCGCAAAAATGGGAAATAATGCCTTAAAAACACTTATCGTAACCATATTATTACTATTTCCGCAGTCATTCAACGGACACAGTCAGGCCTTCCGATTTCAAAATTTTCCTATATACTTCCATCTCATAGTAGGATCCTTCTAATACGGTACACTTCCCTTCAGTATGAACTTTCCAGGCAATTTGTCCGGCTTGTTTTTCTGTATATTGCAAATGCTTTACAAGGCAGTGAATAACATGATCAAAGGTATTGATATCGTCATTCCATAAAATAAGACAATTAGTAGATTTGGCAGAGGCTAAAACCTCTTCTAAAGTAAAGGTTTCTGTTTTCGTTTCAACACTCATATTACAAATATAAGAAAATCCTATCTTTTATTTTTTTGTATTTAATGGATAATTCCTATCTTAAAAAATGAAGAGTTCTAAAATAGCAGGTCTAGGATATTACGTACCCAAAAACGTTTATACAAATGAAGATCTGACCAAGTTTATGGATACGAGCGATGCCTGGATCCAAGAACGAACCGGTATCAAAGAAAGAAGATTTGCCGATCGAAAAGGCGAAACCACAACGACAATGGCTGTCTCAGCCTCCGTAACTGCTATAGAACGTGCTAATATTTCTGTAGAAGATGTTGATTTCATCATTTTTGCAACTCTTTCGCCAGATTATTATTTCCCAGGAAGCGGTGTGCTTTTGCAGCGGGAGTTAAAGATGAAAGAAGTAGGCGCTTTAGACATTCGAAATCAATGTTCTGGTTTTATATATGCACTTTCAATAGCCGATCAGTTTATAAAAACCGGAATGTATAAAAACATTTTAGTCGTAGGTTCCGAAAAACATTCTTTTGCAATGGATTTCTCTACTCGCGGAAGAAATGTATCCGTTATTTTTGGTGACGGAGCCGGAGCTGCCTTAATTCAGCCGGCCACGGATGGCTCTTCAGGAATTCTAAGCTCACATCTTCATTCGGACGGCAGCTATGCAGAAGAATTAGCTATGCATTATCCCGGCACATCAGGGGGTAAATGGTTAGAGAACAAACCGAATTGGTCCGAGCAAGAACTTGGCGGCATGTTTGTCACCCCCGAAATGTTAGAAAACGGGGCATTATATCCTTACATGAATGGACAAGAGGTTTTCAAAAAAGCAATAGTCAAGTTTCCGGAAGTAATAATGGAGGCTTTAGAAAAAAACAACCTAAAGAAAGAAGACATCGATTTATTAGTCCCTCATCAAGCTAATCTACGTATCTCTAAATTCGTACAAAAATCTTTAGGGCTTAAAGACGGGCAAGTATTCAATAATATACAAAAATATGGAAATACTACTGCAGCTTCTATCCCTATCGCCCTTTGTGAAGCTTGGGAGGAAGGTAAAATCAAAGACGGCGATCTAGTATGTTTGGCAGCCTTTGGCGCCGGATTTACTTGGGGATCTGCTTTAATCAGATGGTAAGTAAAATACAGAATAATGTACAAAATCATATTATGGACCGTTCTCCTTATAGCAACTTTATTTTTATTATATCTTGGTTTTAAGAGTGAGCTCCAACCTCCTGTATGGACTGCAGTTGGCTTTATAGCTATTGGCGGGTTATTGTTAGCAAAAAGAAAATAGTAATAATACTGCTATAAAACTATCTTTGCTTGTATGGAAGTTTATTTTCAAGCCTCAATTTTTTGGGTAATTGAAGTTTTCCCTTCTCTTGGGTTTGAGATCCTTCACTCCGTCTACAATGACAGCGAAAGTAGCTGCGGGAAGTATATTTTGGCTTCCCGGATAAGTAAAATCAAAAAAAGCGCAGGAAAAACACTACAAAACAGTAAGCGGCCGGACAATCAACTCTTGAATTATTCAGATTAAAAAAGAAAAAGCCAAATCCCTCACAATCGGGGAACTGGCTTTTTCAAATTAAAAAACAAAGTTTTTATTTGCGGATAATATTTTTTTATGCGCCGGATAGTGCAGCCGCTCCTGAAACAATTTCAGTAAGTTCAGTAGTAATAGCTGCCTGACGGGCTTGGTTATAAGAAAGCTTCAATTCTTTTATCAACTCATCCGCATTTTCGGTAGCCTTATCCATCGCAGTCATTCTTGCCCCATGCTCAGCAGCAAAAGAGTCTAAAACAGCCTTGAATAATTGGATGCGTATAGCTTTTGGAATCAACACATGGATAATCTCATCTTTCGAAGGCTCAATGATATAATCCAACTCTTCGCGTTCGGTCTCTTCCTTAGCATTAGGAGGAAGTAGCGGTAAAAGTTGTTCTACGACAGGGATTTGCAATACGGCATTCTTAAATTCATTATACACTACATCCACCCTATCGAATTTCTCATTAGCAAATTGAGTCATGATATACTCGGCGATAGTAGTGGTATTATCAAAAGTCAAATCCGAGAAAAGTTCACTTTGATCTTCTACGATCTTAAAGTCTCTCCGTGCAAAATAATCATTTCCTTTCTTCCCAATAGCGAGTAGCGAAACATTCCCTTTTGCCAACTGAGTGCTGTATTTCTCTTCTATAAGCTGGCTTGTCGTTTTTATTATATTCGCATTAAATGCTCCTGCCAACCCCCTATTAGACGTTACTATTACAATCAAGATTTTATCCGGTTCTCTTTCAACAGTAAGAGGAGAATGATTCTCCTGAACAGAAGAAGCTACATTACCCAAAATTTCCGTTAGCTTTTTGGCATAAGGCCGTAACTGTACTATCGCATTCGTAGCTCTTTTAAGCTTTGCGGCAGATACCATCTTCATCGCATTTGTTATCTGTTGCGTTGAAGTAACAGATACAATTCTATTTCTTACTTCTTTAAGATTTGCCATTCAAAAAAATTTAATTCGTAATATTTAGACTTTGCTAATCATTACCTGTATTAATCGTATTTGGAAGCAATCTCCTTTGCTACTTTTTCCAAAACAGATGTTTGCTCGTCTGAATATTTACCTTCTTTCAAAGCTTTTAATACTTCTGGATATCTATGCTCTAACTGAGTAAGGTATTCCTCTTCAAACTCAATAACTTTATTTGCCGGTATATTTCCTAACAAGCCTTTTGTACCTGCATAGATAATAGCTACTTGGTTTTCAACTTTCACAGGCGAATATTGCCCTTGTTTTAAAATTTCGACATTTCGTACCCCTTTATCAATGACAGCTTTCGTGGCAGCATCTAAATCAGAGCCGAATTTAGCAAACGCTTCTAACTCTCTATATTGTGCTTGATCTAATTTGAGGGTACCGGAAACCTTTCTCATTGATTTCACCTGAGCATTCCCTCCTACGCGGGAAACAGAAATACCCACGTTGATAGCCGGACGGATACCCGCATTAAAGAGATCTGACTCCAAGAATATCTGTCCGTCGGTAATCGAAATTACGTTAGTCGGAATATACGCCGATACGTCTCCCGCTTGAGTTTCAATAATAGGAAGAGCTGTCAATGACCCTCCACCTTTTACGATTCCTTTCAAAGAATCCGGGAGATCATTCATATTCTTCGCTATTTCATCCGAAGAGTGTATTTTTGCCGCCCGTTCTAACAGCCTACTGTGTAGATAAAATACGTCACCTGGATAAGCTTCACGGCCTGGAGGTCTTCTCAAAAGAAGAGACACTTCGCGGTAAGCTACAGCCTGTTTTGACAAGTCGTCAAAAACAATCAACGCTGGTCTTCCGGTATCCCTGAAAAATTCTCCGATAGCTGCGCCCGCCATAGGTGCGTAAAACTGTAAGGGAGCTGGATCAGCTGCAGAAGCAGACACGACAATGGTATAAGCCATCGCTCCTTTTTCTTCTAAAGTGCGGACGATGTTTGCAACCGTTGAGTTTTTTTGCCCTACAGCTACATATATACAATACACAGGTTCGCCTGCATCGTAAAATTCTTTTTGATTAAGAATAGTATCTACACAAACCGCCGTTTTTCCTGTCTGCCTGTCACCAATAACAAGTTCACGCTGACCTCTTCCAATAGGTATCATGGAGTCTATCGCTTTGATACCTGTCTGTAAAGGTTCTGTGACCGGTTGTCTGTAAATCACACCTGGAGCTTTTCGCTCAATGGGCATCTCATAAGTTTTCCCTGTTATAGGACCTTTCCCATCAATAGGTTGTCCCAAAGTGTTAACCACACGCCCAAGCATTCCTTCTCCTACTTTGAGGGAAGCAATTCTATTGGTACGTTTGATGGTGTCTCCTTCTTTAATTTCGTCTGACGGACCTAAGAGTACTACACCCACATTATCTTCTTCAAGGTTCAGTACAATACCTTGTAAGCCGTTTTCAAACTCAACCAGTTCTCCTGATTGAACCTTGGTTAAACCGTAGATACGCGCAATACCGTCACCTACGTTAAGAACAGTTCCTACTTCTTCAAGTTGCGCTTCAGACTTAAAGCCTGATAATTGTTCTCTAATAATTGCAGAAACTTCGTCTGGTCTTACCTCTATCATCTTTTTAATTATATAAGGGTTTTTATATTATCTTTTAAACCGTCTATCAAGAGCTATATGCCTTGAGCGTTAAAATATCTTTCAAGTTTATTCAATTTACCTGCTATACTCGCATCCAATCGTCTATCACCTATGGTTACTACAAAACCACCAATCAGTTTAGTATTCACTTTATTATGGAGTACAATAGTTGATTTTGTTTCTTCTTCAAGAAGATTTTTAAGCTTTTCTGCATTTTCTTCTGTGAGCGGATTGGCAGAAGTTACCGTTGCTTGTTGTACCCCCTTTAACTCATTATATATCCGTGAAAACTCTTCTACCGTAGAAGAAATGACCCCACCTCTTCCCTTTGTAATCATCAAAGTAAAAAACTTAAGGATAATGGGATTTATTTTGTCCTCAAAAATCGCTTTTAATATATTGATTTTTCTATCCATGCTGATAATCGGATTTGCCAAGACCACACGAAACTCAGAATTTGACTTTAAAATCCCCAAAAAAACTTCCATATCCTCCTTCACCTCTTCCAAAACACCCTGTTCTTGTGAAAGCTCCAAAAGGGCATTAGCATATCTCGATACAACCTTAAATACTGACATAATACTACCGATTTATGCGGATTAATTCAACTTTACATCTTTCAACAAGTTAGACACAAAGTCTTCTTGTTTTTTATTGTCTTCAAACTCTCCTTGCAATACTTTTCTGGCGATATCCAATGACAACGCGGAAACTTGTGATTTCACTTCAGAAAGTGCTTTGTGCTTTTGGTCTTCTATCTCTTTTTTAG
This sequence comes from Bacteroidota bacterium, assembly GCA_021794195.1. Lineage (GTDB taxonomy): Bacteria > Bacteroidota > Bacteroidia > Sphingobacteriales > Sphingobacteriaceae > Sphingobacterium. Next base: position 1,233 of record JAJYRG010000079.1, on the reverse strand, counting down.
CCTGTGCTATCAACTTTTCACCTTCTGCTTTTGCTTCTTGCTGTGCTTCTTGGATAATTTTCCCTTTCAATATTTTAGCTTCTTTCAATAGCTCATCTCTTTCTTGACGAGCTTCTTTGATAAGCAATTCATTTTCATTTGTCAGGCGCGTCATTTCCAGCTTTGCCTTTTCTGCCGCAGCCAGCGCTGATTCTATATTTGTTTCTCGATCTTTAATGGCTTTCATCACCGGTTTCCAAGCGAACTTTGTAAGCAAAAACAAAAGTATCAGGAAAGACAGCGTTTGCCAAAACACCAAACCAATTTCAGGAATTAACAAATCCATATGCTAAACTTTAATTAATGTGTAATCTCCTTTTACATAAAAGTAAATAAAGAATCTACAAGTGGCAATCCCAAAAGTAGATTCTTTATGACAATGTCTCTGCGATTCTTAAGCGATCAAAGAAACAACTACCGCAAATAGAGCGACCCCTTCAATAAAGGCAGCTGCAATTAACATTGCGGTTTGAATTTTGGAAGAGGCTTCCGGTTGACGAGCGATGGCTTCCATCGCCGAAGAACCGATTTTCCCAATTCCTAAGCCTGCACCGATTGTTGCGATTCCGGCTCCGATTGCTGCTAATGTTCCAGTCATTGTTTTGAAATTTATATATATGTAAAGTTAAAAAAATTCAATTGTCTATCTCTTTAATCATATTGAGCTTCTACAGCCATTCCAATAAAAACAGCTGAAAGTATCGTGAAAATAAAAGCTTGAATAAAGGCCACCAAAAATTTTATTAAGCCTATAAAAAGCATAAATAACACCGAGCCTGGCGCCACAGCATTTGTCGCAAAAATAAAAGGGAGGCTCAATAAGGATAAAACCAAAATATGCCCCGCTGTAATATTAGCGAATAAACGTATTGCCAATGCAAAAGGTTTGGTGAAAATACCGATAATTTCCACGGGAATAATAATAGGCTTAATCCACCAAGGTACCGGTGGGTTAAATATATGTCCCCAATAATATTTGTTTCCATTAAACACAGTAATCAATAATGTGAAAACCGCTAAAACCCCTGTGATCGCAATGTTACCGGTAACATTCGTTGACCCCGGAAAGAAGGGAAACAATCCTAACATATTATTCATCCAAATAAAGAAAAAGACCGTCAAAAGGTAAGGCATAAACCGTTCATACTTATGTCCTAAATTTGGAATAGCTATTTCATCCCTAACAAAAAGCAT
>JAJYRG010000078.1 GCA_021794195.1 Bacteroidota bacterium | reverse complement strand
TACGAGAGAGTTGCTGCGCTACCTCACAGCTGTATTTCTTATTTTTTTGATTTCTCTATTGATTTTAGCAGGTACATCTCTCGTTTGCTTACCTTTTGTTTATTTAGGAGGTAAAATAGGAACGGTAGTAGGGTTGTCTATTATCCTTTCAGCTTTGCTTACTTTTTTGTTTTTTTTACGGGTTGCTTTTTATCCGTTTTTTATTTTAGATAGAGAGAAAACGGCCCTACAGGCTATCCAACAAAGCTATATGATTACCAAAGGGAATGTGATTAAACTTTTCTCCATGGTAATTGTTTTTGTTTTCATACATCTGTTGCAAGCTTATGCAAGCATTCGGTTAAACGTATATATGAGCGGAGTGATTAGTGTATTGAATGCTTTTTTCGTTACGCCCTTATACGTGGTGACCGTTACAGTGATATATAGACAGATGATTACCAAAACTAAAGAGTTCTAAAAACAAAAAGAGGGGTTTAGTTTGCTCTTCAATTTTAGCGTATAAGGGGGTTATATTATATGTTTTTACAGCTTATTGAAAACTGCAGCTTATGTATATTTTGGGAGGTAGGTAGAGTTAATTAAGTAAACAATTATTATTACCTTTGGAAGATTTTTAAGAAGAGATATTGGGAATATCCAATTTAGAATCAGAAGGTAAAAAAATAAGATATAATATTGAAATGGGAGTAATCATAATGATAGGACAGGTTTTGTTAGGCTTGTCTATTTTAGTCATACTACACGAGTTAGGACATTATGTAGCAGCAAAAGCTTTTGGTATCCGGGTGGAGAAGTTTTATTTATTCTTCGATGCATGGGGAGGAAAACTGCTGAGCTTTAATTACAAAGGTTGTGAATACGGGATCGGCTGGCTTCCTTTGGGTGGTTATGTGAAGATTGCGGGTATGATAGATGAGTCCATGGATACGGAGCAATTACAGGGAGAACCACAGCCTTGGGAGTTTCGTTCCAAACCGGCTTGGCAGAGATTAATTGTGATGCTGGGCGGCGTTATTGTTAACGTCATTGTGGGGATCATCGTTTTTTGGTTATTGATTTTTAAATTAGGAGAAGGTGATATTGACAATACGAAATTAACAAACGGAGTAGTACCGGGAGAAATAGGTAAAGAACTGGGCATAGAGGCTGGAGACAGGGTTATAAGTATAGATGGAAAGTCTATCCATTTGTTTCAAGCAGAATTGCTAAGTTCGAAAGTTCTCATGGGCGATGTGACTCTTGGAATAGAACGCGGAGATGAAAAAAAAGATATTTATGTGCCTAAGGACATTTTGAATAAGGTGTCGGATTTAGGGATATTGGAGTTTGTTCAGCCCCGTGTGAAAATGCGTTCTGTGGCCATGATTCAGCCAGACATGGAAGCTGAAAAAATGGGTTTGGCTGTTAATGACAGCATCATAGCAGTAAATGGCCAGGATATTTTGTTTTTTGATGAATTTAAAGACATTATCTCTAAAAATGCAGGAAAAGAAGTGAGCCTTTCTGTTATACGCGATCGGGATACGCTTTCTCTTGCTGGTACTGTTTCAGAAGAAGGTCTTTTAGGTTTTAGCCCAGGCGCAGATACATCTTTACCTTTAGTACAGATGCAATACAGTTTGGCCGAAGCTTTTCCCTTAGGAGCAAAAAAAGCTTTCACAGTTATTACAGATAATATCAAAGGGTTTGGGAAAATATTTAAAGGGGAGATTCGTGCAGACAAAGCTTTATCGGGTCCTGTGGGCATTGCTACTATGTTTGGAAAAGAAGTGGATTGGATCCGGTTTTGGTCTTTAGTGGGAATGCTTTCCATGGCTTTGGCTTTTATTAACTTGGTGCCTATTCCTGCCCTGGACGGAGGACATGTTTTGTTTCTATTAGTGGAAATGATCCAAGGGAAGCCATTGAGTGATAAATTTTTGGAAACAGCACAGATTATAGGTTTTGTCATATTGGTGGTGTTGATGATTTTTGTATTTGGAAATGATATTTTGAAAATCGCTAGATAATGAATAACAAATTGTATACGAACAAAAATAAAAAGTACATTTTTGTTCGTTCCAAAAGATAATTTTATATTTTTGTTTTTATCACTTATGACAGATAATTCATTTTTTGAAATTCGGATGATTGCCTCTTGTGGAGATGATTCTTGCTTTTCATATAAATAGAATTAAATAAGCCCTTTTCGGGCTTTTTTTATGAGGTTTATATTAACTAAAAAATTAAAATGACGAATTACAATAATTTACCCGCAGTTTTAGTTTTAGACGACGGTACAGTATATCGAGGCAAAGCCGCTGGCAAGATCGGCACTGCAGTAGGAGAAATTGGTTTTAATACCAGCATGACCGGTTATCAAGAAGCTTTAACGGATCCCTCTTCATATGGTCAAATAATGATTGCCACCAGCCCTCATATTGGTAATTATGGTGTGGCAAGACAAGATAATGAATCTGAGAGAATACAAATAGCGGGACTTGTTTGTAAAAGTTTTAACACAGGCTATAGCCGGGATATGGCTCAATCTTCTTTACAGGATTATTTTGTCGAGCAAGATATTATCGGTATTTCGGATATTGATACACGTGCATTGGTGAGGCACATTCGTGGAAAGGGAATCATGCACGCTATTATATCTTCAGAAAATGAAGATGTAGAGCAGTTGAAGAAAGATTTGAAAAAAGCGCCCAAACTATTAGAGCAGGAAGTTTCTTCAAAAGTCTCGACTCCTAAAGCTTATTACCATGGGGAAGATGACAGCTCTACGCGGATTGCTGTTTTAGATTTAGGATTGAAAAAGAGTGTATTGAAAAGTTTTGAAGATCGTCAGGTATATACAAAGGTTTTTCCGGCGAGAACAAGCTTTAAAGAAATGGAAGAATGGGAAGCAGATGGATACTTTATTTCAAGTGGCCCTGGAAATCCCGCCACCCTTGATTATGCTGTCAATACAGTGAAGGAAATATTAAATGCAGATAGACCTGTGTTTGCTGTGTGTTTAGGGCATCAGGTACTAGCTCAGGCCATTGGAATAGGATTGGAGCAGATGAAAAGCGGACATAAAGGAATCAATCATCCCGTTAAAAATCTTCAAACTGGGAAAAGTGAAATTACTTCCCAAAATCATATATTTAATGTGCGCAAAGAAGATGTAGAAAAACATCCTGATGTAGAAATCACGCATATTAATTTAAACGATGGATCGGTCGAAGGACTTCGGATGAAAAATAAAAAAGCATTCTCAGTGCAATATAACCCAGAGGCTGCTCCGGGACCTAACGATTCAAAATATCTTTTTGATGAGTTTATTGCTATGATCAAATCTTAAAAAAGAAAATTGTATTCCCTTTGTCAGTAGAAATTTATTTAGTTGGAATACGGTGATTAAATGTGTATATTAATTTAATGTGCTTTAAAGGCACAAAGTGTTTAACATTGAAAATAAAATTATATGAGTCTTATTATTGATATCAAAGCGCGTCAAATATTGGATTCGCGCGGGAACCCTACTGTTGAAGTAGATGTAGTTACACAAAATGGTTTCGTAGGAAGAGCAGCTGTTCCATCGGGAGCTTCTACTGGAGCGAATGAAGCGGTAGAGCTTAGAGATGGTGATAAAGAGAGGTATATGGGCAAAGGTGTATTGAAAGCTGTAGAAAATGTCAATAATGTAATTGCTAAAGCGTTGGAAGGTGTCGATGTGTTTGAGCAAAATAAAATCGATCAATTGATGATCGAGTTAGATGGCACAAAAAACAAAGGAAAATTAGGGGCGAATGCTATTTTAGGAGTTTCATTAGCCGTAGCAAAGGCTGCTGCTCAAGAAAGCCGTCAGCCCTTGTACCGTTATGTAGGAGGTGTAAATGCTAATATTTTACCTATCCCTATGATGAATATTGTTAATGGCGGGTCGCACTCCGATGCGCCTATTGCTTTTCAGGAATTTATGATTATGCCGATCGGAGCGCCTTCTTTTTCAGAAGCTTTAAGGTGGGGAACAGAAGTCTTTCATAATCTGAAAAGCCTTTTGCATGAGAGAAATCTTTCAACAGCAGTAGGAGACGAAGGAGGTTTTGCTCCTGAATTTGAAGGAACAGAAGACGCGGTAGAAACTGTCCTCAAAGCGATTGAAAAAGCTGGATATAAGCCCGGAGAGGAAATATGTCTGGCATTAGATTGTGCTGCTTCGGAGTTTTACAAAAATGGGAAATATGATTACACGCTTTTCGAAGGAAAAGATGCAGCTGTCCGTACTGTGGACCAGCAAGTTGATTTTTTGGTAGAACTGACGAAGAAATATCCAATTATATCGATAGAAGACGGTATGGATGAAGGGGATTGGGAAGGATGGAAATTGCTAACTGAAAAGATTGGAAATTCTGTTCAGTTGGTCGGAGATGATCTCTTCGTGACCAATACAGATTTCTTACAAAAAGGAATAGATAGCGATACAGCTAACTCTATCTTGGTGAAAGTAAATCAGATCGGTACATTAACAGAAACGATAGATGCGGTGAATCTAGCGCAGTCTAACAGTTATACTTCGGTGATGTCTCACCGCTCCGGTGAAACAGAAGACGATACTATTGCCGATTTAGCAGTAGCTCTTAATTGTGGACAGATTAAAACGGGCTCTGCTTCTCGTTCGGATAGAATTGCTAAATACAATCAACTGCTGAGAATAGAAGAAGAGTTAGGTAACAATGCAAGGTTTATCGGGAGAGACTTTAAATTTGCTCCAAAAAAATAAAAAACATAAAGAATAATATTATTTAAAAATAGGGGCGGAAGCCCCTTTTCTATTTGGGAAAAATATTCTATCTTTATGGAAGAAATTTATCTCGTATTATGAATAGGCTGATTCAAATTGCAAAAAATAAATATTTGTTAGCGAGCATAGCTTTTATAGTATGGATGTGTTTTTTTGATCGTTATGATGTATCCACACAGTATAATTACTACCAACAAAAAAAAGGATTGGAAAGAGAAAAACTGTTTTACGAATCAGAAATAGAACGTATAAATACATCTATACACGATATGCAATTTAACCCTGATGAAATCCAAAGAGTGGCCAGAGAAAAATTTAAGATGAAGCGGAAGAACGAAGATATTTATATCATTAGTGTTGAAGATCCGGAAGACTTGCCACAGCCATAAAAAATTGCCCTTTCTCGTTTAAACACTTACAATTCTATTCCCAGCCCTCCATAAATATTTGCGGGAGCAGCTGCATTGTAAAATCTATTTCCAAACGCGTTAATATCATTTCCCAAGCTGTATTTTTGATCTAATAAGTTATCCCCGCCGATAAAAGTATTTATTTTGTGATTTCCGATTTCAAATCTATAGTTGAGTTTCGCTTGCAGTAGGTGATAAGCATCTGCAAAATATGTGTTTGCATCATTTAATGGAAGACTGCTGGTATGATTATACCGTAAGTTTAAATGAAAATCTTGGTGGAACTGCATCACAAAAGATAAAGCATATATATAATCAGGAACTGCTGTTACTTTATTGCCCGCATAATCTTTTTCCTCTACTGTATACTCTTCAAATCTGTACCTTTGCAGGGTAAAGTTAGCGTCCACTAATAAACTATTGATAAAAGCATTTGAATTAGGCTTGATTACGTGTGCCATGAGAGCAGCTTCTAACCCTTTTTGTTCTATAATTCCCGCATTTCTATAAAAATCAGCTCCGATTTCATTTAACTGTTTTACGATCCCATTATTCATTCTATATAGATAAGCGGAAAGATCAGCAATAATACGCCTGTTTGAAGCCTGCCATCTCCATCCCGCTTCATAATTAGTGCCTTCCTCGGGGTGCAAATCAGTATTGATTACATTGTCTGAGCCCCGTATTTCTGCAATTGTAGGAGGGGAGAAACCTTTAGAAAGAGAAGCTCGCCAAGCTATATTGTCATTCTGTTGGTAAGACAACCCAATCCGTGGCATCCAACTATTCGGGATGTTGATTTTTTCCTTAGCTGTTTCCTCCGGATATTGCTCTTTAAAAGTTATATTTTGTTTGTTCCAGCCTATAGAAGCATCTAAAAATAGTTTTTCATTCCATTGAAACTCATTTTTTAAAAATAAAGTGTTTTGAGCGTTGGAGAGCAGATCGAAAGCTTGAGGATCAGCAGAGACTCCTCCTTCGTTATCATAATTTTTTATATCGTATTTTCCTTTTTGACCTTCTGCTCCTATATAGGTTTTCCAGTGGAGTTTTGCCGTAGATAAAGGTTGGTAAGAGATATAAGTTCGCACTCCTATATTTTTCTCTTTTCTAAATTCATAATTAGTGATAAAGGGATTTTCAAAATCTGTATAAGAACCAAATACACTGATATGATGTTTTAATTTAGAATGAATGTTGTAGGTGTTTGATAGTCCCGAGAAAATAGTTTTATTAATTATTCCCGCTTTCTGTTCTTTTGCGCCGGGCACTGGGCCTGCGGCAGGACGGGCACTTGCTGGATTTTCTTCGTATTGCTCTGGTGTTAAACCACCAGGTGTTTGGTAACGCAAATCTGTGAATAAAGCAAACCCTTTTAAAGTACCGCGATCGGAGTAATTCCACCGATGGGCAGTCTGAAGACTTTTTTTGTTTAAATCTGAATTTTCTCTATACCCATCACTGCGGCTAAAAGATTGATCGATAGAGAATTGGTAGTCCTTATTTATTTTTTTACTTATTTGTGCACTTTGATAGATATGCCCAAAAGATCCACCTGTAAACAGCACGGCGAGTTTGTCTGACAGTTCGTTTTGCAGGCCGTTGGGTGTAAAACGGACTATTCCGCCTGAGTTCGGCCCATATATCGAACCGTCAGGGCCTTTTATGACGTGTATGGAGTGACTTCCGCTGGGATCGAATAAGTTTAAGTAAGTATTTCCTCCAGCATCTGTAATGGGAAAGTCATCCATAAATATTTTAATGTTTCGGATACCAAAAGGGGACCGGATCATACTTCCACGGATAGCCAGTCTATAACTACCTGGAGAGCGTTCTTCCATTCTTAATCCGGGTGTCATATTCATCGCCGACAAATAATCGCCAGGTACTTGCTCATTCAAAGTAGAGGAAGAAATTACTTTAGCGGATGAAGTTAAAGATAGTAAAGGTTGAGTCGAAAAGTAAGCATTAATATTGACAGGCTTGAGATATGCACTGCTGTCAACTTCGTTTTGACCAGAAACAGAAAACCATAAAAGAAATAGTAGACTTAATAAATTAAATGCTTTTTTGCTCATATTTAATCAATCTTTGAAAACAAAGTAAATGATTATTCATATGCCTACCAAAGATGTACAATTTATTTTACTAATTCGTTTTATTTACACGAGGCTATACATCAAAAAACGGTCAATTTTTTAAAATTTAAATCATTGAATTTTTTGTGTAATGATGTATAAATCAAACCAATGTTGTCTTTGTCTAATCGATTTGATAAATAAAGATGACGCAAATCTTTTGATGAAAAGGCCTAAACATTGCATTTTTTCTTTTATATTAGAAAAAACGACAAATTATTGCTACGCAAGTCGGTTAAAATTTAAAAACTCCTCAATCGAGAAGGAAGTTCTGTAGAATAGTTTTGAGTTTTACGATTTGCTTTTACAAAAATGTACAAACGGATAAAAGTAAAAAATATTCCTATTCATCTTTTAACTAAGCGGGCAGCGTATTTGCCAAGTTATAAGACAATGGCGGTGTCGGATTGGCACTTAAATAAATTGGATGACAATACAGAGTATGGAAAAAAAGGTGCAGATTTCGATAAAGAAGAATTGGATCAGTTTGGAGAACTGGTGGATGAATATGAACCCCAAAGGGTAGTTTTATTAGGTAATACTTTTCACCCGAACTGGGATGCCGACTGGCAATTGCTTTATGATTTTGCTGAAAAATATACAGACATAGAATTTGTCTTCACACAAAAAGATTACCCTAAAGAAATTGCGCAAAAATTTGGCCGGTTGCCTAACTTTCGTTTTGTGCTTCAATATATACTAGATCATAAAATATGTTTTTCATACAACTTGGATGTTTTAACATCAGAAGATTTTTTGTGTATTGCAGGTGGAGAATTGCCCGGTTGTATTGTTTCAGGGAGCGGAGGCCAAATGTACCGTATGCCTTGTTTTAAAGTTAGTAATAATGTGCTGGTAATGCCTTCTTATGGAAAGTGGACATCTTTAAACATTTTGAAGAAAGAAAAGAACACACGGCTGTATGCTATTTTAGGCGATCATATAGCGAGTATCAAACGTTAATGTGAGCAATATCGCGTAAAAAAAAGAAAGTTTTCTTTGCCTTTTGTGCTAAACTAAAATGGATAAAAGGGCTAAGTGTAATTATTACACTTAGCCCTTTTATTAATTAAAATATTATTCTTACCTTTATTGGGTAAAAATGATTATTTCACAATAAAAATAAGGTATGAGCCTAAGGAATTTTAAAGGTGTACTTACAGGAGATCAAGTACAGGAAATTTTTGAAATAGCAAAAAAACATCAATTTGCTTTGCCGGGAGTCAATGTTATTGGAACAAACTCTATCAATTCGGTGTTAGAAACAGCGAAAGCGGTTAACTCGCCGGTTATGGTGCAGTTGTCTAACGGAGGAGCAAGTTTCTATGCAGGTAAATCTTTACCTAACGATAAACAGCAGGCAAGCATAATAGGAGCAGTGTCAGCAGCTCGACATGTACATCTTCTTGCAAAAGAATATGGAATAGCTGTTCTTTTGCACACTGATCATGCGGCCAAAAACTTATTGCCTTGGATAGACGGATTGCTGGATCATGGAGAGAAATTTTATAAAGAACATGGAATCCCGCTGTTTTCTTCTCATATGATTGACTTATCAGAAGAGTCTTTGGAAGAGAATATTGCTATATCCAAAGAGTATCTGAAACGTATGGCTCCTTTAGGCATGACTTTAGAGATTGAGTTGGGCATTACCGGAGGGGAAGAAGATGGGGTGGATAATACAGATGTGGATGTTTCTAGATTATATACTCAGCCTGAAGAAGTGGCTTATGCTTACGAAGAGCTTTCTAAAGTTTCAGAGCGATTTACAATTGCCGCAGCATTTGGGAATGTACATGGGGTTTATAAACCAGGAAATGTTAAATTAGAGCCTAAGATTTTAAAAAATTCGCAAGAATATATTCGTGAAAAATACAATATAGAGGCTGAAAAACCCATTAACTTTGTGTTTCACGGTGGCTCGGGCTCTTCCCCGGAGCAAATCACTGAAGCAGTTTCTTATGGAGCTGTGAAAATGAATCTGGATACAGATATGCAATGGGCATTTTGGGACGGAGTAAGGGATTATGAAGAGAAAAACAGAGGGTTTCTGCAAGGGCAAATAGGAAACCCAGAAAGCGATGAGGCTCCGAATAAAAAGTATTACGATCCTCGAACATGGCTCAGAAAAGGGGAAGAGGCTTTTGTAAAAAGGTTAACCCGCAGCTTTGAAGAGTTAAATGCAATAGATATAAACGACAAGTTGTAAAATATTTATTATAAAATTATAATAAGAGCCGCCTAAAAGCAATCTATCATTTTCTTTTGCAGGTTGTAAAAAAATGATATGCTTTTTGGGCGGCTTTTTTGTGTTATATCTGAGAATTTTCTTTATCTTAACATCATATAGATATATTCTATGCTGAGAAGAAAATTTTACTCCTATCTAGAATTTGAAAAGCGGTATTCTAAACATACTCTGACAGCTTATGCCAATGACCTGTCTATGTATTATACTTTTTTGCAAGAAATCGAGCTTGAGGACAAAGAAGTGAAGTATAGAGAAGCACGGTTTTTCTTATCCTCATTAAGAGAAAAAGGACGAAGCGTTACTTCGATCAATAGAATGACTTCTTCACTACGCAGTTTTTATCGTTTTTTGCAAAGGGAAGGTTTTGTAGAAAAAAATCCTTTTGCACAGATAAAGGCTTTAAAAGAACCTAAAAAGCTACCTGTAATCATCGAAAAAGAAAAGATGGTTGCTCTTTTAGATCATTTTTCGGATAAGACGGATTTTGCCAGTAAAAGAAATTATGTGGTACTCGAATTACTTTTCGGAACGGGGATCCGTTTGTCAGAATTATTGCAATTAAAGTATACGGATTTTGATTTTTTAGGTAAAAAAATTCTTATTTTAGGAAAGAGGAACAAACAACGCTACGTACCTCTTTATCCTACATTGGTAAAAGCAGTAGAAGAATATGAAGAGCTAAAACAAAAACAGAATTTTGAAGGTGTAACAAATAAATTAATTGTGACGAATAAAGGCAAAGAAGCTTATCCAAAAATGATTTATAACATTGTGAAAAATCATTTAGAAATAGTGACTTCACAAAAAAACAGAAGTCCTCATATACTAAGACACAGCTTTGCAACGTCTTTATTAAACGAAGGCGCTGACTTGAATGCCATTAAAGAACTATTAGGACATGCTGGTTTAGCAGCCACGCAAATTTATACACATAATTCAGTCGAAAGACTTAAATCTATTTATAAACAAGCCCATCCAAAGGCTTAAAAAAAGGAGGATATATGAATATGACTGTTCAGTCTATTAAATTTGATGCAGACCAAAAACTCGTTGACTTTATTAAAAAGAAAACAGGAAAACTACAACAGTATCTTGACAACATTATTGAAAGTGAATGTTATTTGAAAGTAGCAAATGGAGATACTGTTAATAACAAAATTGTAGAGCTTAAACTCAATATTCCAGGCAACCAATTATTTGCTAAAGCACAGGCCAAAAGTTTTGAAGAAGCTACAGACTTGGCAGTAGAGTCACTTCGGAGACAAATCAATAAACATAAAACGAAAACAAGGACAAACGCCAGTAATCATAAAGAAATACTTTCGCAATCGGAAGAGATATAATTTCTTAAAATGATGCGTTATCATAATAGTAAGCAGTCCCTAAATATTCAAGTATTTGGGGACTGTTCACATTCTAGGGTATTCTATTTATTCCATAGAAACCCATACTATACCAATAAGAAACAAAAAATAGAATTATATGCTGTAAAATCTATGATTTCTATATAAATTTTGTTATTTAGCATCAATTATGAACTAAAAATCATTAAAGATATAATGGAGCAAATACTGAATGAATTTAAAGATGTACTGTGGGATTATTGTTTGATATTTTTGTGTTTAGGGGTGGGAGTTTATTTTTCCATTCGAACGGGCTTTCTACAAATCACTTATTTAAAAGAAATGCTTCGGTTGATATTCCGCCGTCAAAGTTCTGATAAAGGTATATCTTCTTTTCAAGCTTTTGCGCTGTCGATTTCCGGAAGAGTAGGTACTGGGAATATTGTAGGGGTAGCGACTGCTATTGCCTATGGCGGACCGGGAGCTGTGTTTTGGATGTGGTTAATCGCTTTTCTAGGAGCATCTTCAGCTTTTGTTGAGGCTACTCTAGCCCAAGTCTATAAAAAAGAAATTAATGGAGCTTATAGGGGAGGACCGGCGTATTATATCGAAAAAGGTCTAGGAGTCCGATGGTATGCATTGCTATTTGCAGTGATTACTATTATAGCTGCTGGGGTTTTACTTCCGGGCGTACAGAGCAATAGCATTGCGGAATCAGCAAATAATGCATTTAATATTCCACAATATGTAGTAGGTATTTTTGTCATTGTACTTTTGGGGTTGATTATTTTTGGAGGGGTTAAACGCATAGCCCGGGCTGCCGAATTAGTGGTTCCTTTTATGGCAGGTGCTTATATTTTAGTCGCATTAAGTATATTGATATTGAACTATAAGGAGATACCCATTATGCTTAAACTTATTGTTGACTCAGCTATAAGTACGGATGCTACTTTTGGAGGAATCGTAGGTTATGCTATTTCATGGGGTGTCAGGCGTTCTATTTACACTAACGAAGCGGGGCAAGGTACTGCCCCGCACCCGGCTGCTGCAGCTGAAGTGTCGCATCCCGTACAACAAGGATTGGTTCAAGGTTTCTCCGTGTATATAGACACCTTGTTCGTTTGTACAGCCACAGCTTTAATGATTTTGTTTTCCGGACAATATAATGTGCAAATAGAAGGACAGGCAGGGTATGTAGTAGAAAATGTACCTGGATTGGAAGCTACAGGATTTACTCAGGCAGCTGTATCTCACGAATTTC
>JAJYRG010000007.1 GCA_021794195.1 Bacteroidota bacterium | reverse complement strand
GATCGCAAAGATCCTTTTACTGAAGAAGAGCTAAACGATTATTAGCTTGTTTTCTTTCCCCACACTTGGAGGTTTCTAGGGTTTCCCGATACATAGCAAATTTTGAGGAGTAAATACTCCTCAAAATACGAATTGGATAAAAAAACCTATTAACCTAATTCTTAAAATAGGGTACAAGTTAGAATTTCATTTCTACTGTCGAACTTATGGGTAAGTGATCGGATAGACTTACCTTATAAGTTTTTGAATCAATTTTACCCCATTTGTTTTTAGGATAAGCAAAAATATAATCTATAGTGCTCCGAGGTTTTTTTGCTGGAATTGTAGGATCCAAGCTGGATATTCTTTCCCAGTCTTTCATACCTTCTTTAATCTCTATAGACTCCGGCTTCGCATTGAAATCTCCTCCTACAATGACGGGATAATTACTTTTAAATAATATGTCATTAAGTTTTTCAACTTGTACCTGGCGTTCCTCACTATTTGTATAGTCTAAGTGTGTTGAGGCAAAGGTGAAGTACTGGTTTTCTTTATATTCAATATCTGCTACTAAGACAGCTCTTTGTTCCTTTCCATTTTCAGTCTTTGGCAAATATTTTCTTTCAATTTTTGCCATGGGATATTTTGATAATATAGCGATTCCATAATATCCTTTTTTATAAGGTATCGTTTTTCCATAAGCTGCAAACATTCCTGTAAGATAGCCCAGTTCAGTAGCAAAATCTTTATCATTTTGAAGAGGAGCCCGCTCTCTAAAAGTTCGGCTATCTACTTCTTGTAGTGCTACCACATCCGGATCTTGTTCTTTTATAAAATCTGCCAGTTCCTCTAATGAAGCCAATTCGCCGAACCTTAAATTATAGGAAAGCACTTTTAATTGTTTGGGGTTATCTGATCTATCCGACACATCAGATAAAGCAGAAAAAGAGAAACAAGAAATCAATAGAAAACTTAAGATAGAGTGTTTTATTTGTTGCATAGTATTATATAGTTATTTATAATGATAAAAACAGAAAGGAATACCCATAGAGTCCTTTCCTTCTTTTTTGATATAAAAACGGGAACAGGCCACTCTTGAATATCCTTTCTTAATAATAACAATTTAATTCCCGTCATTTGTTGCGCCATTTTCCCAACCCTTGTTTTGCTTAAGTTCAGGGTTTTCATTTAACGCTTCAATTGGGATAGGATAGTAATATTGCTTAGGCCCCCAAACCTTTTTTGAGTCATTATTTGTATACCAGGCAAGATAATAACCTTTATTATCTCCCGCTGGGTGAACTTGGATGATTTCCGAATTTGAATTTGTACTTACTTCTACCCTCGAAATATCCGGGTTATTGGAAAGTTTCCTAGCTGCTTCAAGCCCTTCTTGATCCGTATAATAAATTACGTCATCAGTACCATCATGATCCACATCCAGTGGCTTATTAACATCCGAAATATACATTCCGGTCCAGCTCATTTTTAACAAATCTCCTTGCTTCCATCGTCTCAAATCATCAAAGCGGAAACCTTCAAATACCAGTTCAATAGCTCTTTCTCTCCTTATTTCTAACAGAACCGCATCGTTAATATTGGGAAAATAAGTTTCTCTAAAATATTCATCAATAATTGTAGGTTTTGCATCAAGACCGCCCGTGATTCCTGCTCGAGCTCTCAGAGCTCCAATCGTTTCGGCCCATTCCTCATCGGTCAAATTATCTTGTTCGGCTTTCGCTTCTGCATAATTTAAAAGTATTTCACCATACCTAACTAACTGCAATGCGTGTGTACTCTCCGACTTATCATCTCCAATGGTTTCATCCACCATCAATTTAATAGGCTGATATCCTAAACGTGCATAGCCACTGAACACAGGCAAGGCTAATTTTCCTTCTCGTGTATAGCCTGGATATCGAAGGGTGGCTTTTAATCTGTCATCTCTATCTTGAAACTCTTCAAAAAAATCCTCATACTTCCAATTTGCTCGCTCGGTATATGGTGTACCATCTTTTTGCAGATAGGTATTTACAAAAGATCGAATTAAGTTTAAGCCTGTACCATACGTTTCTGAAGCCCATCGCCAGTTTGCATTATGTTTCCGATTGAGGGATGCATCTGAGGCTATAGCCAACAAAGTTTCTGAAGAAGGTGGATCGTCACTTGTAAACAACTCCCGGTAATCATCGTGTAATGTTTTCCCAGATTCTTCCATTACTTTTCGAGCTGCTTCTTCTGCTCTTTTCAACCATGTCTCAGGCTTAGTTTCAAGATCAAGATTATGGTATTTCCGAAAAGTACCTTCAAATAAAGCTACTCGAGAAGCAAATGCGTGTGCGACCCATTTCGTTACAAGAGATTTTTGGGTAGCGTCAGCTGTCCTAGTAATATTTTCGGCGGCAAACATTAGATCTTCATATACCTTTTCCATCACTAATTCTCTTGAATCCCGAGTTCCATAAAGAATATCTTCTTCACTAGGGTCCAAAGGGTGATCTACCCAAGGGACATCTCCAAACCTACGTACTTTTTCATAATAAAACCAAGCTCGAAAAAAGCGAGCAAGTCCCGTATAGTTGTTTCGTATGTCTTCTGGAATAGCTGGGTCTACATTATTGGCAATAAAGTAATTAATATTCCTCAAATCCTCCCATTCCCATCCTGAAGCATTATTTTCACTATAAGAGTTACGTAATGTAAAACCGCTCAATGTGTTTGTTGCTCCATAATCTACTAAAGATTGCTCAACTATTGCTTGTGCGGTAGCATCGGGCAACATGTCATAAAAAGACATTGAATAAGCTTTCAAGCCATCTTCCGAGTTAAAGACAGCTTCTCTTTCGGCAGAAGTAATAGCTGGCTCATCCATTTTACAACTCGAAACCAGTAAAGCACCAATCGTTATAAACCATATATATAATTTCATTTTCCTATATTTTTGTCATTAATAAGTAAGAGAAAGTCCGAACGTAATCGATTTCAATAAAGGATAGCTGTTTCCTGACCCTTGCTTGTAATTTTTATCAAGGTCTGAATCTGTATTTCCTGTCGCAGTAGATACATCCATAAAGTTTTTTGCATGTTTATACAAAGGCGACCAACTCGCCAGATTTTCGCCTGTAACATAAATCCGGGCATTTCCTAAACCTGCTTTTGAAATCCAAGACGTTGGAAGCGTATAACCGACCTGTAGGTTTTTCAATCGTAAAAATGATACTTTCTGAAGATACCTATCATTGGCTACATAATTGGAATACCCTAATGCGCCATTATACTGAGAATATCTAGGTAAATAAGCATCCCGGTTATCTTCTGTCCAATAATTACCTAAGTGCCATGCCGGCATTTGGTTATATCCGCGATTATATTGCCCCCAAAATGCTGATTCTGTTTCGGGATACCAGTCTTGTTTTCCCACTCCATGAAAAAATGCAGATACTGAAATACCATTCCATTCAGCGCCTAATGTAAAACTATAATGATAACGAGGCTCTGTGTTTCCGATAATCGTCATATCGCCGGGGTTATCTACCGTTTGCTCCCCTTTGGTTATCATATTATCGGTGCTTCCATCAAGATTACGGATTTTCAAATCTCCTGCTCTCCATACCGCATCTGCGGAAGATTGGAAAATTGTATTGATATATTCGTCCGGGTCCGGATCTTCCTGAAATAATCCATCAGTCTCAAAGCCCCATAGTTCTCCGATAGTCTCTCCTGCATAATGATCGGTGATTTTTTTTGTAGGGTTATAGAATTTATCAATCGTAGAAACATAATCAGATAGCGTACCTCGGATTTGGTAATTGAAAGGCTTTTCGGCGATGTTAAACTGATCATTCCAAGTTAATGAGAGCTCAAATCCTTTTGTAGTCATGTCCGCAAAATTTCCTTTTGGAGGATCCGCTCCAAAAATCGCCGGTAAAGTGGGGCCGACTACATACATATCCGTAGTCTTTCGAATATAATAATCACCATTAAAACGCAACTTGCCACGTATCATACCAAAATCAAGCCCAACGTTCGTGGTGGTAGCTTTTTCCCATGTTAGCCCCGTTGGGATGGGATCGGCTGCAGAAGTTTTTTTATTTAATTCTCCATCGAGCACACGGTTCGAAGTCCCAATGCTCAATAGCTCTAAAAATTGGTAAGGATCGATATTACCATTCCCTAAAGAACCGTA
Organism: Bacteroidota bacterium; assembly: GCA_021794195.1. Classification (GTDB taxonomy): domain Bacteria; phylum Bacteroidota; class Bacteroidia; order Sphingobacteriales; family Sphingobacteriaceae; genus Sphingobacterium. The sequence continues at coordinate 50,759 of JAJYRG010000007.1, read as the reverse complement.
AGAAGCACGTATTTTAAAATCTGAAAAAATATTTTCGTTTATACTCCAAAATGGTTCTTCAGAAATTCTCCACCCCCCTGAAATCGAAGGAAAGAATCCCCACTGTTGGTCAATCGGGAAACGTGTAGAACCATCATACCGACCATTTACTTCCAATAGATATCTATCTTGGAAACCATAATTTAACCGGAAGAAAAGCCCAGCAGTTTTCCACCTTGTCACACTAGCTCCTGGGGTAATGGATGTCCCTGTCGCCAACTCAACACTCTCCGCATCGTCAAATAACAGCTGATTACGCTGGATACTGTTCGCTTTATAAGAAGAAGTTTCATAATTCCAGCCTGCCATCGCTTTAAAGTCATGCTTTTCGTTGAAATTATTTTCATACTCTCCATAGATATTGGACGCAGTGTATAAAGTATGCCCTAACCACTCATAGATAATACCACTCATATCACCCATATAAGAAGGAGCATCAGCTTCAGCATTTTGATAATAAGGTACCTTTACTCTTTTCCAAAAATAATCTCGATCATTATATCGAAAAGTAAAATCACCATTAATACGGAAAGTATCGTCAAAAAAGTTTGAATTAAGCCCTATAGTATTTTTAAACAAACTTAAAGTATTATATTGATAATTATTTCCGTCTTCAAATCCTCCTAAAGTACCCGCTCCTCCACGGGTATAGGATCCGTCAGGGTTATACATAGGCATACTCGGAAAAGCATTTACTTCTATATAACGCTGCACAGTTGCGCTCCTTCCTTGGGCTGAGTATGGCATATGGTATGTATTACTTGAATACTCCATATTATTCGATACTTTTAGCCAATCGGTGGCAATCAAAGATCCTTTCGCTCTAAGGTTATAGGAACGGTAGGTATCTGAGTTAAAATTATACATCCCATCAAAGTCATAAAAACGTCCAGATACATAAAAATCCGTTTTATCATTCCCCCCGGATACTGTCAAGTTATGATCTTGTGCTAAAGTATGATCTTTAAATAAAAGCCCCATCCAGTCCGTATTTGCATAATATTCATAATTTCCATTAGACAAAACTTCTGTTTTCGGACCTTCTCCAGATTCTTTCCACTCTCTTAAGCGTTCAAGCCAATCATCGCTGTAATACTGAGTATTATTATTAATAGAAGTGGGCACTGTTCTCTGGTTATTGTAATAAGACTCTCTAAAATGTTCTACCCACGTAACGGCATCTGTGACAAACTCAGGTTTTTTGGCCAATGATTGAATGGAGGCATTTCCGGTATAATTAATAGTAGTTTTTGTCTTGTCCGGACTTTTAGTCGTTATTAGCACAACCCCAAAAGAACCTCTGGCGCCATAAATAGCTGCCGAGGCTGCATCTTTTAAAACGCTGACACTTTCTATATCATTAGGGTTCAAAAATGAAGGATCACCTTCCACCCCGTCAATTAAAACTAAAGCACTTCCTCCTTGGCCTATAGAAGTAGTCCCACGAATATTATAAGAAGCCGACCGGGCAGGTTTGCCATCCTCAAGTGATAAATTTAAATTTGGTATTGCTCCTTGTAATGCCTGAGTCGCATTTGCTGTCGATCGGTTTTCAAACACTTCACTTCCGACCGCATCTACTGCTCCCGTCAAGTTTTCTCGCTTTTGAGTACCATACCCTACTACTACAACCTCTTCTAAATCGCTACTGGATACTTCTAATTCCACCGAAATATTATTCTGGTCACCGACCGGAAGCTCTTGTGTTTCGAATCCTATATAGCTAAAAACTAAAACATCCGTTTCCGAAACTCCGTCAATAGAGAATCTGCCTTCTTCATCGGTGCTTGCCCCTTTATCCGTGCCTTTAATAATCACACTCACACCGGACAAAGGCAGTCTTTCCTTATCAACTACTTGACCTGTTATTGTATTCTGTTGAACTAAATACGAGCTTTCTTCTTTTAACTGATTTCTAAGAGAACTATTATCGCGCATAATAGCGATGGATTTACCTTGTATAGAATAATGTAAAGATTGATCACTGAATAAAGTTTTTAAAGCCTCATCAATGCTTGCATCTTTTATTTTAATCGAAACAGATTTAACAGCCTCTACGTCTTTATCCTCATAGATAAAAGCATACCCTGACTGTGTACTTATATCTATCAAAACCTTTCTAAGCGAAGCTTTGTTCTGATCTAATGTAATACTTTGACTATTTGCATACCCAAAAGCAATAACGGTATTTATTAACAAAATCATCATGGTAAATTTAGGTACCCACAAAGTTTGCGGAGACAAAAAACTTTGTTTAAACGCTTTGTTTTTCTTTTTTCTCATAGTTTATTAATTAAAAACACAGGCTTAAAAATCAATGCTAAGAATGTGTTTTTTGGTTTATATAATAATTTATAATTCGATCATAACGCTATTAATCTGTCGGTTAAACCCTTAGGAGGCCCTGCTGATAAATCACGCATTGCCTAAGTAAATATTAGTTTATCACCTTTAACCTCCTTCCCTTCATTTTAAACTGGATTTTTGTTTTTAATGCTATTGTCTTTAACACATCGGATAATTTAGCGTCTCTTGGAATAATTGCAGATAGTCTTTTATTTCCATGTTCCCCCATATCTATTTGGACATCATACCACCGCTCTATATTCTTCACAAACTTATCCAAGCGGGCATCTTGTAAAATATATAATCCATCTTTCCATGCACTTACTTCTTCTACATCTACATTTTTCACCTCGATAACGTTCTCTTTTGACACAACAGCCTGCTGACCTGGGGTTAAAATAACGTTCTTCGCATTTTCATTCGTTACTTTAAGACTGCCTTCAATAAGAGAAGTATACCCTTGACTTTCATCTTCATATTCATGGATATTAAAAGAGGTTCCTAAAACTTCAATTTCTTGATGATTAGCATGTACAATAAAAGTTTTATCCGGATTGTTTTTTACTTCAAAGTACACCTCCCCTGTGACTTCCACAATTCGCCTTTTCTTGTCAAATACCGCTGGGTATTTGATAGACGAAAGCGCATTTAACCACACTTTCGTACCGTCGGGTAAAACTGCTCTATATTGCCCTGCAGCAGGTGTAGTAAGTGTTATGAATCGTGCTTTGTCTAAATTTTTGACGAGGGTACCATCTTCGTATTCAAGAGAAGAGTCATTTGACACCAGTGCCTCTTGAGATCCGCTTAATTCCATGTTCTCTATGCCGTCAACGGAAAGAATTGCCTTGTTACTTCCAGGCGGTATATTCCCGGCAGGAACTGTAATCGTTTTTTCGTGTTCCGAAAAATCTTCTTTTTTCCATAATAAGTTTACCCCTAAGAAAAACAGCAGAACGGCAGCTGCAACGGATATATATTTCAACCGCCTAACTTTTTGGCTAACCGTAATTTCATGTAATCTTTTGTTCAGTTCAACTAAATTTTCTAAAAAAACATCTTCATCAATGACTTCTTCTTCAGATTGTAAAGAAAGATACCATTCCTCTACGATAGCTTTTTCAGGTCCTGTACATTGGCCTCGAAGGTATTTTCTTAGAAGGTTTTGTGCTCTTTTCTCAGATAAGTTTTCCACGCTTTATTCGATTTACTATCCCTATGACGGATAAACATGGAAGAGGGGGGGTGAAATATTAAAAATTCCCCCAAAACAAAAATAAAATACCCCAAGGGATATTCCCAAACTTTGTTCGCAATACCCGCAAAACTGTCTTTATATACCCTCTGACAGTATGTTCAGAAAGATTTAATTCCTTGGCTATTTCTTTATGAGTAAGAAATTTTTTTCTACTCAAATCAAAAACCTCTTTAGTACGCGGTGAAAAACTCTCTAATACCTGCTCTATTTGTTCAGCGAGCATTTTTTCTCTAACGAGGCAATCGGTTTTAAAAGAATTCACTTTCATATAGTCATGCAAACTATTCAGATATCTTTGTTGAGATTGCTCTTTCGATATATGATCAATCACTCGATTCCGTATAGAGGCATATATATAGGATGAAAATTTAGTTTTTATTACAATCTCTTTTCGATTTTGCCAAATTACCATAAATAGATCATGGACAAGATCTTTAGCAACCTCTTCGTCTTTGACACGGATATAAGCATGAAGGTATAATTTCCCATAATACCTTTTGTACAATTGCTCAAAAGCTGATTTACTTCCTTCCCGCAATTCGTTGAACAACTTTTCTTCATATTCCATGGAGGCCTTCATCGAAAGTTAAATATACAACCAAATTAATAAAAATCAGAGGAACATGAAAAGGTCTTAAGGTTTTGACTTAACTTGAAAACAGTTTTCCGTATTAATTAATAAAAGCTGCAGTAGGACGGCTTGTAATGAGCAGGAATACGAATAAAAGGTAAGCTAACTGGGATTTCCGTGAAATAGATTGATTTTTCAGGCAAAAAAGGTGGATATTTATCATGAATGGAGGTAATAAAATGCTGCATGGGCCATTACCCTAGAGAGGACGATAAATAAAAAGTTAGTATATAAAAAAAGCGCGATAAACGCGCTTTATATATCGGTGCTATTCACTTAATCTCTTCTGCCGAGCAATATACTGGCATAATACAATAGAGTAACCAGCGAAGATAAAGCTGCTACCACGTAGGTCATTGCTGCCCATTTTAAAGCGTCTTTTGCCCCATCATGTTCTTGAGAGCTATGGGTAATGCCTGCAGTGTCTAACCAGGCGAGCGCCCGTTTTGAAGCATCGAACTCTACAGGCAGAGTTATGAAACTAAAAACAGTGGTGATGGCTAAAGCTCCTACGCCTATAGCCAACAGAATATAGTTGCCGGAAAACGCCAAGAATACACCAATCATCAACACAAACGTGGTTATTTTAGAAGCAAAACTCACCATGGGTACCATAGCTGAACGAAATTGTAACCAAGAATAAGCATTGGCATGCTGTATAGCGTGACCGCACTCATGAGAAGATACAGCGGCAGCGGCAACACTTCTTCCATGATACACTTCTGGACTTAAATTAACAGTACGGTTAGTAGGGTTATAATGATCACCCAACCGTCCTTCAATAGACGTAACCTGCACATCGTAAATTCCATTTTCCTGAAGCATTTTTTCTGCTACTTCTGCTCCCGTTAAACCGGAAGAAAGAGCCATTTCTGAATATTTTTTAAAACGGTTTTTAAACCGAGCTTGGACGATCATACTGATCACCATTATTCCAATAAACAATATCCAATAAAATCCAATCATATAAATCTTTTTATTTTAATGAAGGTTTTTCTCTAAAACCCTAAAAACACGTAACATATACCACCTCGTTTAGAGGCTTATCTTTTTTTATCATTTATATTTTCACAAACCAAATTATGGTTCCTATTTCCAGTCTCCAAAGTCTATACCACCGTCACATATCTGATGATTTTACCGCAAAGATAGGCGAAAATTAGAATAAAACCCTTTAAAAATAAAAAAATGGCATGAATACATGCCATTTTGTCTTTTATGAAACCTCTTTTTAATAAACTTCAAAGTTCGTTCAACTTTGAAGGACTAAATTATTCTCTTCGATTAACTTACGCATATTGCTCAGTGCATATCTCATCCGCCCCAAAGCAGTATTGATACTGACATCCGTTATGTCGGCAATTTCTTTAAAACTCATTTCACAGTAATGCCGCATTATCAAAACCTCTTTTTGTTCATCGGGCAACATCTGAATAACTTTCTTTAAATCTCTGTCTCTCTGTTGTTTTATGAGTTGTACCTCTGCATCATCTTCGGAAAAATTCAGTATTTCAAAAATATCAAATCCTTCATTATTTACCACGGGAGGGGTACGCTTCATTTTTCTAAAATGATCCATCACAAGATTATAAGCAATGCGCATCGCCCAAGGTAAAAATTTACCTTCGTGATTATATTTACCTGATTTAAGTGTGTTAATGATTTTGATAAAAGTCTCTTGAAACACATCCTCTGCAATGAAGTGGTCTTTCAGACGAATGTAAATAGATGTATATATTTTATCTTTATATTGATACAACAGTGCTTCTAATGCTTTTTCATCGCCTTCAATGTAGGCCTGTATAAGTTCTTGATCACTCTTTTTATCTGCTAACATTTGTAAGTCCCCCTAAAGTAACTTGGTTTTTAATTCTAAAAATTCGTTTGTCTTAAAATAAGAGTAATTGTTTCTTTATACGCTTTTCTTTTTTTTATGTGTGACTATCTATACCAAAGAGAATAAAAATAAATTATGATTCAAATTTATGCTTTGTTTTTTAACAAAAATTCACAATATATTTACTTAATTGAGATTTCCGCTATTTTACAACGCATTATATGCTTTATAAAAATAATATTTTTTCAGTAGAATAACAAAATAAAAAAGCTCCATCTTTGGCATTTAACCAGACGGAGCTTCCCTTTTAGCAGTATAATAAATGCTTATTTTTTTTATTGATAAAGAGGAAATTTACCCATAATATTTTTTACTTCCTCCTTTATTCCTGTTAAAATCCGTTCATCATCACCAGCTTTTAAAGCTCTATCGATAAACTCTCCCACTTGTACCATGTCCTCTTCTTTCATCCCACGGGTAGTGATAGCTGCGGTTCCGAAACGTACGCCAGAAGTCACAAAAGGGGAACGTGTATCAAAAGGAACCATATTTTTATTCGTTGTGATACCAGCTTTACCCAAGACAGCTTCTGCTTTTTTCCCTGAAATATCTTTGTTTCTTAGGTCAATCAATATTAAATGATTATCCGTTCCTTTAGAAATGATATCATACCCATTCTCAACAAAATAGTTTGCTAAAGTTGACGCGTTTGATTTAACTTGAGTGATATACTCTTTATATTCATCACTCAAAGCTTCTCCAAAAGCGATCGCTTTAGCGGCAATAATATGTTCTAAAGGCCCTCCTTGAGTACCGGGAAATACAGCTAAATCCAATAACTGTGTCAATGTTCTTAACTCCCCTTTAGCATTTTTAATACCCCACGGATTTTCAAAATCTTTTCCTACCATGATCATCCCTCCTCTGGGACCCCTCAAAGTTTTGTGCGTAGTGGTGGTTACTATATGACAATGCTTCATGGGATCGGCCAATAAACCACGAGCAATCAATCCTGCAGGGTGTGATATATCCGCTAAAACCAATGCCCCAATCTCATCTGCCACCTTTCGGATCCGTTCGTAATCCCAATCTCTGGAATAAGCAGATGCTCCTGCAATAATCACCTTCGGTTTTTCTTTCAGTGCTGTTTCTTCCAGTTGCTTATAATCTACCAATCCGGTTTCTTTTTCAACTCCATAAAAATGAGGTTCGTATAACTTTCCCGAAAAATTAGCATGCGAACCATGCGTTAAGTGGCCTCCGTGAGAGAGATCAAAACCTAATATTTTATCTCCTGGATTCAATATTGCCAAAAATGCAGCTGCATTCGCCTGGGCTCCAGAATGCGGTTGTACATTGACCCATTCCGCCCCAAAAAGTTGTTTCGCTCTATCGATAGCCAAAGTCTCAATCTGATCGACGACTTCACAGCCTCCATAATAACGCTTTCCCGGAAGGCCTTCGGCATATTTATTTGTTAATACCGAACCTGCAGCTTCCATGACTTGCTTACTCACAAAATTTTCTGAAGCAATTAGTTCTATGCCCTCTTCCTGACGATTGAGTTCTTCTGATATAAGATTAAAAACACTGTGGTCTCTTTTCATTTTACCTGTAATTTTAAGGAGTTCTTATGTATTTTTCCCTGTATTTAGTTGTACATGCAAATATAGAATATAAATGTTCTCTTCTTTGAAAATCGTTCATTTATTTTTCTGTTTTTCTATATTCCTTCTTTTTTTAGGATAAAAAGTTCATTTCCTTTTTTAAAATCTGCTGAACCTCAGAATAAGGATTCGGTTTTATTCCTTCTATCTGAGTGAATATTGAAGACATATATCCTTGGCAATCACTTTCATCCTCCATTTGAGTAGCTAAATTTCTGTAAAGGGCTTTCGTATTATCCTTTAAAGTAATGACGGCTGCCCAAGCCTCATCACTTATATACAGTTGTTGTGCAAAGTTATGTTGAAACTCCGCATCGATATCTGCCAAAAGAATTTGACTAAGTAATTGTACATTTGCTCTTTTTAGTTCATCTTGATTTCTTTTTAGAATCTGTTCAGGTGAAATACGATGGCTAAATAATAACAGACGTTCATAAGCTGTTAATTTTAATTGCAACGTATCTTTCGTCAGGCTTCTCGAAGACTGCAAGGATTGCATGCGCAACATTTGAGCTTTTATTACCGGCCATAATAGACGAAAAGCAATAACCAAGCCCGCAAATATGGAAAACGTAAGGAGAAAAAGATTTCCAAAAAATTGAATAATATCCATTCCGTTATGTTTATTAAATGTCAAAACTAAGGATTCGCCTCTTCTTTTGCTAAAAATATGTATTTTTGTTATATAATCGAATAAAGATTAGGAGCAAGTTTATGAACACAGAAACAAAAACAACAAAAAGTCCGGTAAAAATTACAGAGGGTGCAATAGCTGAACTTAAAAAGCTCATTGACCAACAAGAACTTACAGAGGAGTTTGGTCTTCGTTTAGGAGTGCAAGCAGGGGGCTGCTCCGGTATGAGTTATATGTTAGGTTTTGATCGCGAGCAAGACGGCGATGTTGAATATGAAGTAGAAGGAATCCGTGTTTTTATGAATAAATCACACACTTTATATTTAGCCGGAATGGTGGTCGATTTTAAAAGCGGACTCGATGCCCGCGGTTTTACTTTTGAAAACCCAAACGCCTCAGATACTTGTGGATGTGGGGATTCTTTTGCCGTATAGCATAGCCACTACCTCATAAAAAATGCTGATAAGATAATCTCCGCTGAACTCTAATGAACTGCGGAAATAATCCATAACCCCAAAATTAAAAGGTATTAGCTTCAATTTTGGGGTTATTTATTTACGCACAGCCTTCAGAACAGTAACTTGTAAGCGATTACAAAAAATGATTCTTGAATTGTTATTGTTATCGTATGCCATTCAATAGAGATTTGCTACTACTCTATATAATATCTTGATTAACCTGAACTTACCCTCCACCTCCTTAAAACCACATTATCCCATCGTTATCAATCTCTTAAATATTAGTTCCATAAAATGGATTTTACCTTATTTGTTTTTGGCATTATTTAAATTCATTCTTAGCGTTTTTATTGTGAAGCCTCATATCTGTCAAAAACAAACTTCATTCTTGCCAAGCAACATCGAAAACATTTTTTTATACCTAATAAAAAAAGCTGTTTATAGATATAATCTAAAACAGCTTTTTTATTACTTTTCAAAGAAAGTATTGTTAAATTTTCTTCAAAGCACGATCGGCTCTATTTTTTGCCACTTTTATTTTGTAATCAAACCAGCGATCTTTAAACAACCTGCGCATGGCGTCATCAAAATATCGGGTGACGAATAAGTTTCTGGCACCTTTAAACTTCTCATTAAAAGTGGACGGCAAAGCTCTTACCGAAATAGAATAGCCATGCGTCTCATATTGAATATAATGCCACCACCCTGCGGGCATATATAGCGTATCTCCCTTGTCAATTATTCCTTCTATACCTTTTAAATGCTTTAATGCCGGATACTCTTGTGGGTCTGAAGTTTTTAAATTAGCGATACTGTGAAAATTATAGGGCAATTTATACATCAAGTCTGACTGATCGTTAGGGAACAGCCAAATCCGTTTAATACCTTCAAACTGAGAGATAAAAACATGTGACATGTCAATATCAAAATGATTACGCGTCGCGGATCCTTCTCCCCCAAAAAACATCAGAGGCAGCCACTGTAATACTTTCCCTCCGGTCACATCATTAAACAACACATCTTTCTTAAGTTCCGGGCGGATTTTCATGAGGTTAAATAAAAACAACCTTATATCTACCGGTTTCTCTTGTATAAGATCTAAGTATTCACCGAAAGTCATCTTCCCAATAGGCGCACTCGCCGCACGGTCCTGATGTTCATCTTCTTTACCATAAATAGACACCACCTCATCCCCTGCTATCTCTTTAAAGTATTCATAACTCCATTTGTCCCAGCAAGGGCTATCTTTCCGTATAAAGTTTTTAAGCAATACGGGTTTGTTCTTTTTCAAGTAGTTTTGGATAAACTCTTCCGGTGTTATGTCAGAAACTATGTCAACCTTTGATAACTGCACAACTTTGTGTTTAAAAATTAAATGTAAACAAACATAAATAAATCCGTTGATTTATACACAAATATTTATGCTTAAATAATCATGTTTTTTTAAAACTTTAAAATTAACGGCTATTTGTAATTAACATCACTTTTTAATATGACCAAAGATCTTGTTCGAAGTCAACCAAGGATTTTTTTATCCTTTCAGATTCTAACAACCTGTCCATATCATCTTCAATATAATCTTTAATCCGTACATCTTCCGGATTAGATTCTTTAATAATATAACTTCTGAATTTTCTTTGAATAAAGATATCGTCATAGCTAAGACCTGTTGCATCATTACTATAATCCATGACTTCTTTATTCACGAGAACATGCCGTGCTTCTGGAAAATACACCCAAAATGCCGGCGTAGGATCCACCTTTGGCATTCCTGCCATCGGAATATTTTCATTTTCTATCTCTTCACTTTCTATCCCTTCATCTTCAATATTATCTTCCTCCGGTTCTGCAGATACAGCAAAGGGATCGAAGGGATCTGCACCTATTTCTGTATCATCATCATTTTCGCCAGGGAGGCCAATAGTGGATTCCATACCTGGAATATGTGGAGTAATTAAAGGCGCAATACCAATGATCCGAGGTTCAAATACAGATCTTTGTTTGTCAAAAATCCAATCTTCTTTAATACGAAATTTAACAATCTCTTCCCCGTCAAAAGACGTAGCTTCATAATGAGAAGAAACTACTTCATTATTTTCATCATATACTTCTACCAATGTACTGTCCCCTCCAAATCGAGCCATCACCTGATCAGGCGGTAAAATATTTTTAAAACTATCTCCAGTGGGATCATTTTCAGTTGGGGTCGGATCGTAAGCAGTTAATTCGCCTGCCATTACCGCTTCTATCAAAATATCTATTAACCTTGATTTTGGCGAAGCGAAAGCTTTATTCAACCGCTCTCTCAAATCTATCTCTCTCCATACTCTTTTGCTATACGCTACATCTGTTGCTCTTATATTTGCGTAAGGTACCACCTTTCTGTTTTCGATATCAGACTTATCCATATATCCATCTATTGGAGGATCTTCAGCTTGAATCGGTTCGGTACTGTTTGATAGATTTTCTTGCTGGGCAAACACCCCGCTGGTTAAGCCTAATATAAACACACTTAAAAGTATTTTTCTCATGACCTTACTCCTTTCTTCCCCTGTATCTCAGGGCTTAGTTCGTTACTTGAAATGTGATGGGATCTAAGTTTTGAGAGACTCCATCCGGTCCCACTCCCACAATATCATAAATCATCACGACTGATCCTGAACTCACACCTCCTATTGCTGTTTTCATTTGCTGCGAGAATGAAGAGCCTGAAGCTTGATACGGACCTATAGGGTCAACTCTTGGTTTCGCTATGTACATGTTAAATTTTGAAATCGAAAACTTAGCGTCGAATTCAAAGTTGTCTAATGCCGCAGAAACAACAGACTGTCCTTTTAATTGGGCAGCTGAAATACGCCCTCCTGTTTTTCCTGCTACCCGAGCTGTAGGTTTCGGAATTCTCTTGATCCGAAAAGCACTTGATCCTAAAGATTGTGTTTTATCGCCAATCTTAGCAGACACATGAATAGAAGCTTCTCCGGTACTTTTAACCCGGGCTATATATTTCCCTTGCGATCCGGAAATACTTACTCCATCTCCCGAAACGGAAATATCTTCTTTAGGAACTCCAGGCGCCGAAACAGAAATCGGATTATCCACACCAATATACAATACATTCATCGCGTCCGGTGATACTACAGCTGAAGGACGGGCCACTTGATAGGACATGGGTTCAGTTTTATATGTTTTTACGCTACCATCTGTTTGTTGAACTTCAATTTCTCCCTGCCAGTCAAATACACCTTCCGATGTCGTGTTTACTGAGTACGTTCCTTGTCCGTTTTCAACGGGCAATCTCGATCCGTTTACGGTAATAGTAGGAGTAGCTTTAGAATCATACGCCGTCAAAAACACTTTTGCCGTATAAGGTTGCCCCTGAATCAAATAAGAGGTAGGAGCTACCGCAACAGCTGAAAATCTGTCTAAATTAACAACCGCTTGATCCATTTTCCCAAAAATATGTTTGACCGATGCTGATTCAGCGTTTTTGGCATCGGCTATTATTTTTTCTAATCCGGTAATAGCAGCTGTGAGGGGAATACCATCTCCAAAAGTAGCTTCTTCCCAAGATTTTTTAACTCCTCCTCTGGCTGGCGGATCCACAGCATCTAACGTTAAAGGAACCTCGTTGTTTGTGAGCTTCTCCAATTCTTTTTTTGTATCTGTAATTAGCTGTTTTAATTCTGCCGCTCTTCCTCCTCTTATCATTGTGCGAACAGATATATTCGTATTGCTTCTTTTGCTCACATCTCCGGTCTCTGTGTCAATCCCACCTCCTTCTTCAATTAATAACTTTTTATATTCAGTGACCTTATCCGTTAAGTTTGAGGTAAGATTCTGTGCTTTTTCAGCATTTTCTAAAATAGGCTTTGCTCTTTCCGGATTTTCTTTCATTTTGGTTTCGCGAAAAGTATCAAACATATTGTCTATTCCCGTTTGCGTATTCTGCGTAGAAGTATTCAAACTGTCTCCTAAATTTTTGAAAGCATCCAAAAGGGAGTCACTTACATTCAATGCTACTAAACCCAGCAAGACCAAATACAGGATACCGATCATCCTTTGTCTTACTTTTTGTGCTTGTCCAGCCATGGATTAAATTAAAAATTCAACAATAAAACAATGATTACGAACGGTTTGCATTCATAGCAGAAAGCATATTTCCATACACAGCATTTAACGAAGTCAAATTTTTATTAAATGTATTTATCTGTTCTTTAAAATGTTGCATATCTGTAGAGGATTCATTGAAAGTTTTCAAATCAGCTGCTGTACGTTCAAACGCTGAACTTAACTGCGAAACTCCACTTGAAGCTTGGTTTAATTTGTCGGCAAATTCATTCGTAACTGCTGCTGTATCTGACACTTTGGAAATAGCTTCAACCTTATCTCCAAAAGCCCGGAGTCCCTGTCCTAAGCGATCCACCAATTCGGGTGTGACTTCAGCATCCTGCAGCATTTTGTCCAAAGCTGCCGCATTTTGAGCTGAAGGTGTCTCTGCAGCTGCAGAAAACTTGGGGGAAGCTTTAGGCAGTTCTCCCTCATAGTCTGTGTTTAATTCTGGGAATACACGGGTCCAATCGGGAGCTTCTTCAGCATGTACGAAGCCCATAATGAAAAACAGAACAGCTTCCACTGCCAAGCCCACTCCAATCATCCATTCCCCTCCTTTGAAGCTTAAAATTTTAAACATTAAACCAATGATAACTATTGTCGCTCCCCAGTTGATTAAACTTTCAAGCCCAAATCTGCGTTTTTTGTTTTTAGACATATTTAATAAAATTATTATTTAAAATTTTATTTTATTGTTTTGAAGGCACACCGGCATACCGTGTAACGGAACGAAAGCCTATATACGATTTAGCCGTGTCCTGATATTCATATTGTCGTACTGAATTTTGTAAAAAATATCCCACATCTTTCCAGGAGCCTCCTCTTACCACTTTCCTTTTAGCAACATCTGACTCTTCGGGTTTGGCATAATAATTATATGTAGGATTCATATCATCTACAAAAGAATAGGAAGATTCGTCATAAGTAGATTGTGTCCATTCTGATACATTCCCTGCCATATTATAAAGCCCAAAATCATTTGGCCAATATGAATATACCGGTGCGGTATAGCTGACTCCATCTTCTATATAATCACCCCTTCCTGGTTTAAAATTAGCCATTAAGCAGCCTTTTGCATTTCGGGCCGTGGGCCCGCCCCAAGGATATTGAGTTCCTACCTTCCCTGCCCTTGCCGCATACTCCCATTCCGCTTCTGTAGGCAGTTCGTAAGGAAGTCTTGGATTTTGTGACTTGACCGCATCGCTGGTATTAAAAAGCTGAGTACGCCACGTATTAAAAGCTTGTGCTTGTCTCCACGTAACCCCTACAACAGGATACTCTCCATAGGAAGGGTGCGAAAAATATCCTTCAACCATCGGCTCGTTTTGTGCGTAGCTAAAGTCGGCCAACCAAACAGTAGTATCCGGATATATTAATAGGGTATCCCTCATAATGAAATCCGATCGGCTTTTTGAATCGTCATGTTTAGCCGAAACAGCTCCACGTAAATCATACCATTCATAATGATACTTAAGAAGACGTGCATCTAACTCATCCCTGCCAAAAATACGATCCTCTCCTTGGTAGTACATACTACCCAAACGTTCTTTTACAGCGGGATCCTGCGATTGCCATGGCGAACTTTTCTCTACTCTATCCCAATTTATGTGACGTTCTCCATTTTCAGAATCAACAAAATAACTATCATCCCCCAAATAATTATAAATCAATATAGAATCCCGTACCCAATGTACGAATTGACGATATTCATTATTTGAAATTTCAGTTTCATCCATATAAAAAGGAGAAATGGTTACCTGTCGGTTTTGTGCGACTTGGGAATGTGTGATATCTTCATCAGATTGGCCCATAATGAACGTTCCCCCAGGAATAAGTACCATTCCGTAAGGCGTCTTGTTTTTCTTCAGTTTTCCTATCCGTGCTCCTACAAGTTCTCCTGAGTTAGAAGAGCCGCAACCCGAAAACACAGTAACAAAAAAAGCAATTGTAATAAAGTATATAATATTTTTTGGAGCCATTATTTTGAAACGGTTTAATCTACCCACCCCTTACTTATTTCCCTTCTGTAAAAAACATATTCTTCTTTATTGAGCATAAAAGTAATAGATAAAGTTAGATTTAACAATTCGATTTCAACGATGATACCAAAACCGCAACAAAAACAGAGGCGATTTAACATCCTTTAACTAAAAAGGAAGTCTCACAAAAACACTGCCAACAATGTCTTTCCTCTCAGTTTTTATTTATTTACTTTCAAAATATACTGTTCTACCGCCATCGTCATGCTCGGCGCATCCGTAGTAGGAGCAGGTATATCCAAAATTAAATCATGTTCTAATAATGCTTTTTGTGTAGAGTTTCCAAAAGCAGCGATCCGCGTATCATTCTGCTTAAAATCCGGAAAGTTCTTGTACAAGGACTCTACACTCGAAGGGCTAAAAAACACAATAATATCATAAAAAACCTCTTCCAGATCGGTAATATCGCTCATGACAGTCTTAAACAAAACTGCAGGAGCAAAATCATATCCATTTTTGCTCATCCAATTTTGTGTGCGCTCATTCGCTACATCCGAACAAGGAAACAAGAATTTTTCACTCTTATGCTTCTTCAACAAGTCGTGCAGGCTCTTTAAAGTTTGGTTTGCAAAAAATATCTTACGTTTTCGGTATTGAATATATTTCTGCAAATAAAGGGCAATGGTTTCTGACCTGCAGAAATATTTTAAATCTGAAGAAACCTCAAACCTCATTTCTTCGCATATCCTGAAAAAGTGATCTACTGCATTACGGCTTGTAAAAATCACGGCTGAATATTCCCCAAAGTCAATTTTCTGCTTTCGTACATCATTCACTGAAACACCTTCTACGTGAATAAATGAACGAAAGTCCAGCTTTAAATTGTGCTTTTCAGCCAAATCAAAGTATGGGGATTTGTCATTTTCCGGTCTCGGGAGAGTAACTAAAATACTCTTTACCTTTTTTGCCCGCTCTAAGTCAATTTGCATAATTATCTATTAATAACTAACACTATAGTACTTTCACTAAAATTAGAAATGGTGCGATTTCAAAGGTGCAAAGATAAATAATTAAATAAAATATTGAAAATCGCACAAGTTTAAATAGATGTAAAGCCGTTTTAAAAAGGGTATAAATCAAGAGTAAAACAACTAATACAGTAAATAAGGCGATAATCAAAGAAAAGTATTTAAATGGCAACAATGTAACAGCCAACAAAAAAGGAATTAAAACAACGCCTATATTGAAGTACAGAATATACAACACAGTTATATATTCTGCAATAAAATTCCCCAAATCAAATACCATCGAAACAAAACGGATCAATAGTAATTTAGCGGTTAAAACAGCTATAATAAGGATTGATGTTTTCAAAAAAGTAAATACTGACAGCTCGGCTAAACCACCTAAACCAAAAATAATAGTTAAAAAAAGACCTAAACTAAAACACGATATCCAAAAAAGAAAAATATATGCCCACGCCGTAGTTATATTCCCCTCTTTAACGAAGTGTTCTAACGCTCTACTGTCGTATAAAGCCCGGGCTAAATACTTAAAATCTATTAAAAAAACCACCCTCACTAATGATATAGATAAAAACAAAATTCCTGTTACGATTAAAATCCATGTAGGGCGGCTTGTCTTTATAGAAGGAATACTTACATCCATATGTGTTTTTTCATACCGCTTGCCCGAGAAATTAAGCCATGTAGTGAAATCACCGTTTGTTACAATTAATTCTCTACGCAAATTTTCAGCAAGCTTATTTACACGGTTCGGATCGGGGTATATATATTCTAAACTTTTTTGTGGAATATAACTTACAGAATCCACTGTATCCGAAATAGCTGAAAATTCACTGGAAGAAACAGAAGATGAGGTTTGGCCTACGGCATTAAGCGTCCCACAACCGATCAAGATGAACGATATATATATATAATGAATAGTCGAAACCATATTCTTCGCCGATAAATTTGTTTGTAAAGTTAAAATATTTTTTAGATCATAGCTTAATGAAAAGCAAGGAATCCTTAATACGTTGCGATTGGTGTGGAACTGATCCTTTATATGTTACATACCACGATAAAGAGTGGGGCAAACCTACTCAGGAAGAAAATGTTTTGTTCGAGTTTTTAGTTTTAGAATCTGCCCAAGCCGGACTCAGCTGGATCACAATTTTGCGTAAGCGGGAATATTACCGGCAAGCCTTTGCGGACTTTAACCCTCAAAAAGTTGCGGGGTTCGATGAGCAAAAAATACATGAGCTATTGCATTTTAAAGGTATAGTCCGAAATAAAAATAAAATAAAATCGGCAATAATCAATGCTTCCGTATTTTTGAAAATTCAAAAAGAATTTGGCACATTCCATACTTATCTCTATTCTTTCCTGCCAAATAAAGCGCCTATAATAAACACTTTTGAAAGTGAAAAAGACATTCCTGCCCAAAATGAAATATCTATAAAACTTTCAAAAGATTTAAAAAAAAGGGGGATGAAATTTATTGGTCCCACAATATGCTACGCTTATATGCAGGCTATAGGTATGGTCAATGATCATCTGATTTCTTGTGACTTCCGATAAAAAATATTACAAACATACTTATGACAGTTTTGTTTAATAGTATTATTAACTTCGCATAAATATTACATTTTATTCATTATCAATATGATTACTAAAGATCAGGTGCTTCATGCTTTAAGTCATGTTGACGATCCGGATTTAAAAAAAGATCTGGTTACTCTTAACATGATTCAAAATATTGAAATCACACCTAATAAAATAAAATTTGACTTAGTATTAACCACTCCGGCGTGTCCGCTTAAAGATTTGCTGGAACGTACTTGTAAAAATGCAATCGCCCACTTTGTAGATAAGGATATAGAAGTGGATATCCATATGACTTCGAGAGTGACCAGTTCGTCAAATAGCCAACTCGAAAACATCAAAAACATTATTCTGGTCAGTTCAGGAAAAGGCGGCGTAGGGAAATCGACAGTATCTGCGAATCTTGCTCTAGCCTTAGCTGATAGCGGTGCAAAAGTGGGGTTATTGGATGCAGACATTTATGGCCCCTCCATTCCTATTATGTTTGGCGTGGAAAATGCAAAACCACTGACCACAAAAGATGAAAACGGCAAAAACAAAATCTTACCCATAGAACGTTTCGGATTGAAGCTACTATCCATTGGTTTTTTTACAGATCCTTCCCAACCTATTCCTTGGCGGGGCCCGATGGCCACTGCGGCTATTAAACAACTCTTTAACGATGCAGATTGGGGAAATTTGGATTATTTGGTAGTGGATATGCCACCCGGTACCGGAGACATACACATTACTGTAGCTCAAGGATTTCCTATCGCCGGTTCTATCATTGTGACTACCCCCCAAAATGTTGCTGTAGCTGATGCTCTCAAAGGAATTGCCATGTACAAAATGGAAGGCATAAACATCCCTATACTAGGAGTAGTTGAAAACATGGCTTATTTCACGCCAGCAGAACTTCCAGATAATAAATATTATATCTTTGGAAAAGGCGGTGGCGCTCAGCTTGCTACAGAAAATGGCGTTACTTTCCTAGGTGAAATCCCGCTCATTAAATCTATATCCGACTCTGGAGACAATGGTTTTCCAGTAATGTTAGATGATATCGAGATCGGAGCAGTGCATTTCAAGACACTTGCCGAAAAGGTAGCTCAAGAACTATCCATATTAGCACACAGTTAAAACAAATATTTACTTACAAAGAGTCTCGTCGCATGACAAGACTCTTTAGATAAAAAACTTATGATTTTTTGCTTAGAGTAACTTTTTCCACGTCTTTTATTATAGGGTTATTGAGATGTAATACATCTTCTCAAAAATGAAGAAAATTTTATTTCAGGCTGTAGCTTTTTCATAGCAGTTTCCGTTTACAGAACAAAGACGATAGAAAAATGAAAAAATATTTGGTGAAATTTATACCCGTTGTTTTTGTAGCTGCCTTGTTGTTGTTAAGTTCTTGTCTTAAAGACAATGAAACAAACCCGGTTCCCATTGGCGGATTATTAACTATAAATGCATACAAAAACAGCCCGGCTGTTATGTTTTATACTGATGGTATGGCTCTTTCCCCCCGCGGTTTAAAATTCAAAGAAGTTTCCGGCAATTATATGTCTTTACATGCCGGCAAGCAAAGGTTAAGTGTAAGAGAATTAGGAAGTCCTGAAAGTGGGCAGCAACTTAAATTGGTAGACACAAGCTTTGAAGTAAAAGACAGTGTATTATACAGTGCTTTTATATTTGGCAATCAAAAAAACCCTAAATTAGGCATTGTAGAAGATCACGGGACAGATGCCTTGGCTGAAAATCAAGCGGGCATTCGTTTTTTTAACTTAGCAGAAGAGGTCGGTGCGGTCACTTTGGAAATCAACAATAAATCGGGCATCGAAGCATGGGAAAATAGAGAAGAAGATCAGCCTTCTTCTATAGGCGACTTTCAAAGTTTTAATAGCTTCGGAGAAGGGGTATTTGATATTCAAATAAAAAACAAAAATGGAGAAGTAATAGCAAAAAGATCAGAGTATTCTTTTAAAAGAAACCAGTATTACTCTGTTATATTAATCAATGACAATGCTGACGCAGATGCTTCTAAACGAAATGACTCTACTGTTGAAAACCTTGATAAAGAAGCGGAATCTTACTATATAGGGGTCGTCAACCATTAAAGATATATTTTGATTACTGAGATGCAGTCTTTCTCTAAGATCCGACAGAGAAAGACTGTATTTTCATTTTCTTCTTACCTTATCTCCCCGTTGGTTTTGATCTAGCCGCCACAGTTCACAAATTTTACTCACATTGATATCGGCAGTTCTCTGCATTGTCTGTGGTTTCTTTCCAAGAAAAACAATCGATTGTTCTAAAAAAGCCTTAACAAAACCTTGTTTTTTCTGTTATATTCGATTTTCTTTAATCTGTATACAATTTATGACACGTATATTTTTAACTTTTTTATTAACACACACAATACATATATTATCTGCTCAAAATCCATATCCAAAAATTTTCAATGATGATAAACTGCTTACTCTCAGACAAAATGTATCAGAACATCAAATTAGCAGTATCAAAGAGTCCGGACTTAAAGCTCTCGCCAAAGATTTGTTAAACGACACGTATGATTCTGCAAACCGCTATAAAGAATATGAAGCCTTTCTCCATCCCGAGGTATTAGCTAAAAAAATAAAAACAAGCTCTTATTCACAATATGAAAATCCTACTGGAATCTATTTTGAAAAAGGAGATAAAGCTCGACTCTGGATTCATAATCCTGAGAAAGCAAAAATCAGCTTACGTGTTACAAACTGGGATGATGAAAATTTTGAAGAAAAAAACTACCCTTTAAAAAACGGATACAATACGATTCCTATAGAAAACAAAGGAAACTCTTATATTCAATACTTCACCCGCGAAAAAAGCGCTGATTTACCTAATATGGCAATACATATTTTTTCGGGCAAAATCAATGGTGTGTTTGATATAAGTAAGCATACAAATAAAGATTGGGAAGAAATACTAGAAAACGCCTATGGCACAGTAATAGATTTAGTGGGCAGTCATGTGCAATTAGCTTATTCCGTTAAATCCTTGCAAGAGTACACAAATAACGAAGGTGTGGAACTTGTGCAGCTTTATGACTCTATTGTCAGTATCCAGCATGAAATAATGGGTTTAAAGAAAACAAATAGGGTTCCCAAAAACCGGATGTTTGCACGTGTAATCTGGCAAGGTTTCATGCATGCTGATGGAATAGGAGCTGCTTTTCATGACAACACGATGAATACTTTGGCAAATGTAGAAAAAGCCAGAAAAAACTCCTGGGGAATCGCTCATGAATTTGGCCATGTCAATCAAGTACGGCCCGATATGAAATGGGTAGGAACTACGGAAGTAACGAATAATATTTATTCCGTCTGGACACAATATCTGTTCAATCCTGATGAACCAAAATTAGAACGAGAAAAGCTCAAAGACTACGACGAAGATAAAATAGGCGGTCGGATTACTGCTTATATGGAATCTGCTTTTGTACACGAACAGCCTTGGTTAACCCAAGCAGGGCCGGATAGATGGGACAGAGAGCGCCCAAGAGATTGGGGAGGCGATCACTTTGTAAAATTAGTACCATTATGGCAATTACAATTATATTTTGCGGTCGCCGGAGAAGGGAATAAATGGGGAAATAAGGATTTCTACAGTCAGGTTTATACAAAAGCGATAGATACTCCCATTGCAAAAGATAAAAAAGATGCCTACTATCAGTTAAACTTTATAAAAAATGCTTGCGACGCGGCTAAATTAGACCTAACAGATTTTTTCGAATATTCTGGTTTATTACGGCCTATTGACCTATTAGTAGATGATTATTCTGTTGCTCAAATGACGATTTCGGAAGAAGATATAATGGAAGTAAAAAAATATGCTGCCAAGTATCCAAAACCAACTACTCCAGTATTACATTACCTTACGGCAAATAACGTAGATATATACAAAAACAAAGGGGAAGTAAACGGTAAAACAAACAAAGGTTTTAGTAAAGCGGAAAATAAAATCATCATCGACAATGGCCAATGGGAGAATGCAGTCGCTTATGAAACTTATTCAGGAGATAAATTAACAAAAATTGCTTTTAGGGGCGCAGGTTCAAATACCGGGCAAACGACTATTGTTCACACTCCTGAAGGATCGACTTCTGTAAAAGCTGTGGGATGGGACGGCAAAAGAATAGATGTCCTATAATCAGGATAGAAATGTAAAATAAAAAACGGCTTTATATTTCTAAAACCCATTTTTTATTTTCATAAGTTCCTTTTTTTCAATTCTTGCACAGCAAAATCGACAGAGCGTGCTGAAAATGCCATGTAAGTTAAAGATGGGTTTTGTGTGGAGGTGGAAGTCATGCAGGCTCCGTCTGTAACAAACACATTCGGGCAGTCATGTATTTGATTCCACTTATTCAGTATAGAAGTTTTAGGATCATGTCCCATACGTGCTCCACCCATCTCATGTATATCCAAACCGGGTGCTTGCCATCGTGTATCCGGACGTATATTTATAAAGCCTGCTTCGGTAAACATTTCTGTCATTACATCTATATAATCCTCCTTCATTTTCTCATCATTTTCATCATAGTCGATATCAAAATTCAACAATGGGACTCCCCATTTATCTTTTTGGCTTTTATCCAAAGTTACCTGATTTTCTTTCTTAGGAATCGTCTCTCCCATCATATGTGAGCTCACTCCCCAAGCTCCCCATTTTGGTTCTAACAAAGATTCTTTCAAGTCTATTCCATAAGAGCTCTGATCGGAGCTACGCATTCTATTAGCCCCAAAACCTGCCGCATATCCCCGTAAATAGTCCATTTCCTGTTTATGTAAATTTCTAAAACGGGGTATATAAGCTCCGCCCGCAGGATTACGACCATCTGTTCTATACTCTTGAAAGCCTTCATATTCCGCATAAATACGTGCACTATAATTATGAAATGCTACATACTTACCCAGTGTATCGCTATCATTTCCCAATCCATTCGGAAAACGGGAAGAAATTGAATTGAGCAACAACAAATTAGTAGCAATAGCACCTGCATTCACAAAGATTATATCCGCATAAAAATTAATTTCATCTTTGGTTTTATTGTCTATGACCTTTACCCCTATCGCTTTTTGTTTATTCTCATCATATAAAATCGAATGTACAACCGAATCCGGTCTGAGCGTCATGTTTCCTGTCTTCGCCGCCCAAGGCAAGGTAGAGGCATTTGAACTAAAGTACCCTCCGAACGGACATCCTCTTTGGCAAAGCGTCCGATTTTGACACTGAACCCTGCCTTGATCCAAGTGTATTTGTTTTGGCTGTGACAAATGTGCGCAACGAGCCGATATAACTTTAGCAGGAGAAAACCCATTCTCCACTGTCTGTTTAAAATACTTTTCAACCACATTCAAGGGATAAGCCGGCAAAAACTCTCCATCAGGTAATTCCGGTAACCCATCTTTATCCCCTGCAATTCCTGCAAACCGTTCCACATAATCATACCATGGTTTGAGATCAGCATAGCGAATGGGCCAATCTACCGCAAACCCATCCCGCAACGGGCCTTCAAAATCAAAGTCCGACCATCTTTGCGTTTGCCGGGCCCAAAGTAAAGACTTTCCTCCTACTTGATATCCCCGAATCCAATCAAATGGTTTAGTTTGCCCATAAGGCTGCTCATCATCTTTCACAAAAAAATGAGCGGAATCTTCATGGAAAGCATAACACCGATTAACTATCGGATTGTCTTTTTGTATTTGATAAGGCAATTCATTTCTATGTTCAAACTCCCAAGGATACATATTTGTAGTCGGATAGTCCTTTATATGTTCAACTTGCCTTCCCCGTTCCAAAACCAATGTTTTTAACCCTTTCTCACATAATTCTTTAGCCGACCAACCTCCACTAATCCCCGAACCGATAACTATAGCGTCATAACTGCGTTCTTCCTTTGTATTTGCGATATTAGCCATTTATCTCCTCTATTTTATACGCTCCATTATATCTCCCGGGAATCAATTCGTATATCAATTCATTTTTCATAACATACTCCGAATTCATGTACCCTTGAATTGCTCGATTTTTAACTAGTTTAGCAAAGTCTGAAAGTCCTTCTTCTGTCTCTTTTTGCCAAAACGCCTCAAAATCTTTTTTTCCTTCGTTCATTTGCGTTAATCCTTGTAAAAACACTTCTTGATCTTCCGGGCTATGGCAATCATCTACCATTTTCATAACAAAAAGATGTAAATTTAAATCTTTTGCACCGGGAGTATCCGTTTTGGGAATTAATGCTTCCACTAAGTCAGCGAGCAAATCTTCCTGCTTTGCACTTACATTAATTCGGCTCAACTCAATAGATGCACCTCCTTCCTCTCGCAAACAAGACGGAATGAGTACCATCCCTCCAGCCACAATCAACATATTTTTTACAGCAGTTCTCCTATCCATATTGGCAAGTTATCTTTTTATGAAAAGATAATAATACATATTTTCCGCGGAAAACATGAACAAAACTTCTTTTTTCTATGCTGTCTCATCACAACAACAACTTTCTCAAGACTTCTTTTCCTTTGTGCAAACTCTATAAAGCCAGCAATTTGTTCTTCTAATCCAATCGTTTTTCAAATGCTTTTCGTTCTGCTCCGCGTAGAATAACAATTCCGCAGTATGTGTAACCCATTTTATCAAAAACTCTTAGCATCCCCACATTGTCAAAATCTGTATCTGCTTTAATACTCAAGCACCCTTTTTTAAGGCTAATATTTTCCAGAGATTTCATCATCCAGGTCGCTAATCCTTTTATGGGATTACGTTGGTCGGTTGCCAAGCGGTGAATAACAACATACGGTCTTTGGGTCAACCACCTTACACCCTCCTTTTCATAAGCAGGTTCTTTTTCGGTAATAATGGCCATATATCCGCAGATGTTACCTTCCTCATTTTTTGCGACATAAGCATATTCATTTTTTATATCTTCCTGCACGACTTGAAGGTTAGGGTAGCCATCTTGCCATTGCTGACTTCCTTCTTCCTTTCGTTTTTGTATAGCACTTTGTAGAAGCTGCCATATAACAGGAGCTTCATCTGTTTTCGCTGGGGACAATATGAATCTGTCAAACATTTTCTTTTACTTTAGTAACAACAAAATACAACAATTTCTGTAATTTCACTCTTCCATATTGTCTAAAAATTCTATTTCAATATGAAATTTTCCAAATTGCCTTCTGTATTGTAAAATTATTTTCTATTTTCACACATTGTTAAAGTAAATTGGTATATATTTATCTGATTGTGAACGGTTGGAAAGGGATAGATTGGAAGTTTAGCATTGTCATTGGAATATTTTTATTCTCACTCCAGACCGTCTGTGGGCAGAGAATGATAAAGGGTCAATTTATCGATAAGGAACTCCAGAAACCTATTCCACAGGCCACATTAAGCAATGATTCTTTAAGTTGGGGTACGTCCACCGATAACAACGGATATTTTTCAATCCCCCTTCCTTCTAACAAAGATTCTATTTGGGCGGAATGCCGGGCTTTAGGATATGAAACACAAAAAATCAAACTCTTTATCCACTCTGAATTTGTAAAAATTGAGCTAAAGCCAGATGAAAAGCAAATTGAAAGTGTAGAGATACAAGGAAAACAAAAATATAAAAACAAAAACAACCCTGCTGTTGAGCTAATAAAACAGGTTATCAAATATAAAAAAGACAACAGGCTCAGCACAAAACAACAGTTGCAATACCAAGAATACGAAAAACTAAAAGTTGGTATGCTGCTGTCTCCTTCTGAACGAAAGATTAAGAAGGGTGCATTTGATTTTTTCTTTGATAATGCAGACACACTTTCGAATGCAGAAGAAGCTTCTCTCCCGGTTTTTTTAAAAGAGAGTAATGCACAAATATTCTCTCAAAAAAAACCAAAAAGGTCTAAAAAGATCATTGAGCAAGAAAAGGAGACACTTTTTGACTCCCGATATGTCAATAATCCCAATATTCAAGCATTTATTGATGATATTTTTCAGCCCGTAGATGTTTATGATGAAAGTATTTACATCGTTCGAAAACTTTTCCTAAGTCCGATCTCAGACAATGCCCCTTTATATTACAAGTTTTATATCCAAGACACCCTTGAAATTGAAGGAAAGTCTTACACAGAGCTTCTTTTCAAGCCCCGAAACTCCACCGATTTATTGCTCCAAGGTACTCTTCAAATCAGTACAGACGGCCGTTACGCTGTGCGAAATGCTGATTTTAAATTAAGCGAAAGTGCTAATATAAACTTTGTCAATAATGTAAAGATTCAAATTGACTATTCTCCTAATAAAGATGGAGTCATGCTACCTAGCCGTACACATGTGTACGCAGTTTTCGGTCTTGGAAAATCGAATACTTTTTTTGGCGATCGGCTTGCTCTCCATTCCGATTATGATTTAGACACAAAAATAAACTCCGAAATATTCTCAGGGCCTCCAGTCGAAACCTCTAAAAATGCCGATACAATAGGAAAGGAATTTGAACGTCCTGTTCCGCTTACGGAAACCGAACAAAAAACCTATAAAAATATAGACAGTTTAAATAATATGAAAAGCTTCCGAAGCTTATTAGCGGCAGGTTATTTGCTCGGACAAGGATATTTTCCCGTAAATTTATTTGAAATAGGTCCTTTAGAATATGCTTACAGTCAAAATAATATAGAAGGACAACGCATTCGGATCGGGGGACGAAGCACTCCTCTTTTGTCTGACAAAGTATACATAGAAGGGTATACAGCTTATGGTTTTAGAGATGAGTCTATAAAATACAATCTCAAGACCGCTGTCTCATTAAACAAGAAAAATATAACGCATTTTCCAGCTCATTATATCGAAGGAACCATCCAAAAAGATATTTTTGAACCCGGGAAAAACTTAGGCTTTCTAAAAGGTGATAGTTTCTTTCAATCTTTCAAAAAAAACAAACCTACAAAATGGATTGACACAGAAGCCTATCGTCTGCGCCATGTTATAGAATTTGGAAATCACTTCAGTTTTCACTCTTCCTTTACGCATCAACGCCGGTACCCTATAGGAGATTTGCAATTCGTAAGCAGTGATCCAGCACATTCTATAATGCAGGATATGCATACTAACGAAGCGGAATTTATGCTGAGATGGGCGCCTTATGAAAAATTTTATTTCAGAAATCTCACGCGTAAAACTATAGTTGACAAATTTCCGGTTTTAGCTCTGACTTATAGTAGAGGATTAGATGGTTTTTGGGATGGGGATTATGCGTATGACAAGTTAGCTTTTGCTATAGGTAATAGATTTTTCTTAAATCAGTTCGGTTTTTTTGATGTAGCTGCCGAAATAGGAAATTATTGGGGACGTTTACCTTATCCATTACTCGAAATCCCTACATTTAGTGAAGAGAACGAAAGATATACCGTTTCATACGACCTCATTAACCCTATGGAGTTTGTGGCTGATCGCTATGCTAAAATTGCCCTTGAGCATCAGCTCGAAGGATTCATCCTAAATAAGATTCCCCTCTTAAAAAAGTTAAAACTCCGTGAAATATGGGGCTTCAGTGCCTTTGCGGGCAGCTTGTCTGCTCATAACAACCCTGCATTAAGTGATAAGGTAATTGAATTTGAGAAAGATGATGAAGGCAATACGATGACCCGTTCATTAAGTCAAAAACCTTATACAGAAGGATATGTAGGTATAGACAATATTTTGAAAATATTGAGAGTACAATACATCAAGAGATTTAACTACTTAAACTCACCTTCTGCTCTTCATGATAAAATCAGATTGAGCCTGCATATAAATTTTTAATCCCTCCGTTTACACTTATTTACAAAACTATATGTAAAATAGCGTATTATAAATACTACTGTTGGGAATTAAAATGTACAAACGATATATCATCTTACTTGTAGGAGTGTTATCTGCTTTTTTAGCGGTTGCACAAACAACTATTAATGGACATATTTCTGACAAAAACGAAAGAGATTTGGCGGGAGGCACCATACACTTATTGAACAGTAAAGATTCATTACACGTAAGCGTAACCACAGATAGTACCGGAAAGTTTGAAATCAAGAAAGTTCCAGAAGGAAAATACACGCTCGAACTAGCTTATTTGGGGTATCAAAAAGAAAAACATAATATAGAAGTAAAAAAAGAGCCTTTACAATTAGCTTATCAACTCTCTCTTATTGAAATAAAACTGGATGAAATAGTTGTTCAGCATACGCCTGCTGTTTCTATAAGAGGAGATACTACAGAGTTTGATGCTTCTCAATTTGAAACTTCTGAATACGCAGATGCAGACGAGTTAGTCGCTCAAATCCCCGGAGTGGAAATAGACGAAGAAGGCAATGTGAAAGCCCAAGGCGAAGACGTAAAAAAAATTATTGTAGACGGCAAAGAGTTTTTCAGCACAGATCCACGCATTGCACTCAAAAATTTACCTGCAGAAATTATAGAGAAAGTACAAATTATTGACGAGAAATCGGAAGCAGCACGATTTAGCGGGTTTGATGATGGGCAACGGGATAAAGTTATTAACATTAAGACAAAACCCGATCGTCGTCATGGCTATTTTGGCAGAACATTGATGGGGAAAGGAGATGGAAACAAATACAGCGGCGGAGCTCATTTTAATGCTTTTAACGGTGATAAACGTTATTCTTTTAACATAATGGCGAATAATGTGAATGAAACAGGTCTTCATCAGCAAGGGAGAGGCCGCTCGCGAAGAGGAAATGCCAATGTACAAAATGGCTTATCCAACACGTACGCTTTTGCAGGCAATTTCAATAACAGCTACTTAGAAGAAAAAATGGAAGTAAGTGCAAATTTCAACTTTAATAATTCCAATACACTTACCGAAATCGGCTCCGATATAGAATATTTACTGGGTGCACGAGCTAATCAATTCATGCGTATGGATATGGAATCGAATGCTAAACAAACACGAAATAATGCCAGTGCAAGAATAAAATGGGATATCGACTCAGTGAATAGATTAAACTTTCAACCGAACTTTTCATTTAACATTAATAAAAATGGAAACTCCTCCTTCGGAAATACGAACAAAGGGGAAAGTGATCCTATCAATGAGTCACGGCGTTCCAGCGAAAGCGAAAACACTTCTTTCAGCGTAGGAGGATCACTAAATTATATGCACAGGTTTAAAAAAGAGGGAAGAACCTTTACTGTCGATATCAATGGAAATAAAAACAGCAATGACAGAGAAGGCTTAAACTTAGCTACTACCGAATACTATCTTGACGCTGCATTGGACAGGATAGACACCAACAACAACAGGAGTTATACCAATGGGTACGGCTCTGGTTTCAATTCACGCGCGACATTCAGTGATAAAATCGGCCCATACAGTCGTTTACAGGCAAATTACAGTTTTCGGAATACAAACTCTTACTCCAGTCGCGAAACATTTGAATTTCTGGCAGAAACCAATCAAATAGGCGAACTTCGGGATAGGCTATCGAACACTTTTAACAACCATTACAACTATCATAGCGGAGGATTATCGTATTTGTATAACAAAAGGGACACTCTACGTATTCAAGTCGGCCTTAACTATCAACACGGCATCCGAAATAACCACCGGACTGTTCCTTTAGACTTAAAGACTGTAGCTGATTTTGGCAGCTTTTTACCCAGCTTCACCGCTGCTTATTATTTTACGCCGGCTCAAAGTCTGGAATTCAACTATAATACCAATACGAATGCACCTAATATTAATCAATTACAAGATTTTGTCAATAATGAAAATGAATTACGCATTACGAACGGAAATCCAGAATTAAAACAAGAGTACAATCATTCTTTCAGCTTGCGGTATAGAGATATTAACCGAGAAACCGGCCGAAGCCTGAATAGTAATGTTTCCTTTGATTATACGAACAACAAAATTATCAATTCAGTCTTAATGACAGATACCACCCTCATCCTATTTGATGATATAATATTAGGTGCTGGAGGTCAGTATTCAGTCCCGATTAATATAGACGGGGTATATGGCTTGAGGGTAAACAATAACTACGGAGTACCTATTGACCTCATTAAAAGCAATCTAAATCTCCGAACAAACTTATTTTACAATAGAAATTATGCTGAAATAAACCAAGAAAAGATAAAAAGTACCCGGTATGGCTTTTCTCAAGCCATAGGCTTAAACTCCCGGTTTGGCCGAAAATATATTTTCGGTGTCAATTATCGTTTAAATGCAAACTTTACAGATAATCCCTCTTCGACTATCTCACATTATAAAGTAATAAATCACAATCTATCGGGAAATATCCATGTAGAATTTTTGAAAAATTTTGTACTTACATCGAATGCAGTTTATTTTTATAACGGGGGTGTGAATCAGCAAGAGGGTATCTCAACGACACTACTCAACGCTTCTTTAGGTTATAAAATATTTGATAGAAATAATGGAGAAATTGCGGTGAAAGGTTTTGATCTTTTAAACAATGCCCAAAACATTAACCGCCAAGTAAATGAATCAGCCGTAACCTACTTATCTTCGAACACATTGAACCGGTACTTTATGTTGACTTTCACATACAATTTACGCAAATTCGGAGGAGGAGGAGGAAATAGTGAAGGTGGACGGGGAAGACCCCGAAGTAGATATTAAAACTTCGGTCAACCATTTTCATAGATGTTTTTGTAAATTAGCTTTTCATAGAATACTTTGTATATTCTCGGCACTATGAAAAAAACAAAAGCTATATTATTTGATCTGGATGGAACTTTAATTGATTCAGAAAGCTATTATTTTGATTGCTGCGCACCTGTGCTCAAAGAACAGTTTGATTTAGATATTACGATGAATGATTGGGTAGCTTATTTCGTAGGCCACACCCTGTCCCAAAATGTAATCATGCTCAAAGAACGCTGGGATATCGAAACTACGGAAGAAGTCATGGAAAGATACATGACCGAAGAAGCTCTGAAATATGACATCAAACAGATTCGTTTAATGCCGCATGCCAGAAAACTCATCCATACATTAGCTTCTAAAAACATAAAAATGGCAGTGGTGACTTCCAGCCCATTTGATTTTGCCGAAATTACACTGAAAGCGAATGATGTTTTTGACTACTTTGATTTTTTCATCACAGTGGATGACGTCCAAAACCCAAAGCCCAATCCTGAACCTTATTTATTAGCTCAAAAGCGGATCGGCTTACCTAAAGAAAATATATGGGCATTAGAAGATTCTTTTGCTGGGGTAACTGCAGCAAAAAATGCCGGGTTAAAAGTATTCGGTATTAATATCTTTGAAGCTTTACGCAAACAACTTAAAGAAGCTGATGCGTTATTTTATAATTTAGGAGAGGTACATGAACACCTATTTGGCACAACAGATCACATCGTTACGAAAACACGATAAAAACATCGAATGACGAAAAAAAGCCCTATATTTTTAAATTTTGACTTCAAGACAGGAGAAGGCAATACAAATAATCTTTCATTTTCAAATCCGGAAAGTATTATCACAACTAACGAACTGTCTAGAATAAACGATTGCTTGGAAGAAATAGACATTGCTGTAGACAAAGGTTATTATGCCGCAGGTTATATAAGCTATGAAGCTATCTATGCTTTTTCAAAAGAAAAAAAAACTTCCTTAAAAAACCGCATGCCTTTAATTTGGTTCGGGTTGTTCAAAAATCCTTCGAAAAACCATGCTCCGGATACGCATGAACCTTTTGAAATAGGGAAATGGGAAATAGGCGTTTCAAAATCACAATACAAACAGGATTTTGATAAAATCATGGCGGCAATTCATAAAGAAGAGGTTAAAGAAATAAATTACACAGCGCCTTTTTATACTCATTTTAAAGGAAATAGTTTTGCTTACTACCAACAATTGAAAGCCGCCCAAAACTCCCGATACTCTGCTTTTCTTTCTATATACGGTTTTGATATTCTGTCGGTTTCTCCAGAATTATTTTTAGAAATAGATCAAAACGAGATTCATATCCGTCCCATGAAAGGTACGGTGCATCGGGGATTGACATACGAACAAGATGTCCAGCAAAAAAAATGGTTGGAAAACTCATCAAAAAACAAATATGAAAACAGCCTAACCATAGCTGCGATGATGCAAGAGCTGGAATCTATAACCGTTCCCCACTCTATCTCTACCTACGATTCTTTTTCTATAGAAAAGTATCCGACACTGTATCAAATGACTTCTGCTGCAAAAGGTGAAATAAATCCTTCCATACATACAATGGAGGTTATAAAAACTCTATTTCCCTGCATTTCCATAGCAGGGGTTCCAAAAGAAAAAGGAATACACCTCATTAGCCAGATAGAAAACACCCCCCGTGAGGTATATTGCGGCACTATCGGTTATATTACTCCCGACAAAAATGCTGTGTTTAATGTCCCCATCCGTACGGTATGGATTGATCAGGTTCAAAAAAGAGCACATTACAACGCAGGTGGCGCAGTCACACAATACTCACATGCAAACGAAGAGTATGAAGAAATTCTGACGAAAGCGAAGGTCATAACTTGGAAACAGCCCGATTTTCAGCTGTTGGAAACCATGGCACTCTATGAAGGAGAATTTTTCTTATTGGAAAAACATATAAAACGTTTAAAAAAATCGGCAACTTATTTTGATTTCCCTTTTCCTTTACAAGAAATAAAACATAAGCTTCAAAAAATCAGAGAATCTCATCCAAAAGACAACCTGCGTGTACGCATGACAGTTTCAAAAGGAGGAAATAGCGAAATAGAAACAGTTCCTTTGCCAAAAAACAATAATGAAACACAAAAAGTCGCTTTGGCAAAATCCCCCATCCAAAAAGAAAACATTTTCTACTACCATAAAACTACGAACCGGGCACTCTATGAAAATTTTAAAAAGCCATTTGAAAATTATTTTGATGTATTATTATGGAATGAGGACAATGAAATCACCGAGTGTACCCTCGGAAATATAGTCATAGAAATGGAAGGAAAGCTATACACCCCACCTGTTTCAAGCGGTTTGTTAGCAGGGACATTTCGTGAGTTTTTATTAAAAAAAGGAGAGATCATAGAACGGAAAATATTTAAAAATGAATTACAGACCGCCACCCAATGCTGGTTAATAAACAGCGTCAGAAAATGGGTGAAAATAGAGGTGAAAACGGCGTGATATTTCCTTTTAAAATCTTAAAGCATCCCTTTTATCTCATAACTTCGGGTAGGGTATGCTAATACCATATCTTTGACTTGGTTTGCCGTGAGCTTGCCCTGCATAGCCATAGCAAACAAGTTGATAAGTCCACCCGCTTCTGAAGCAATTATATGCGCTCCCAAAATCTGATTGCTTTTATTGTCTATCAATACTTTATAAGCATAGACTTCTTCATTTTTGTGTTTTGCACTAAACCATTTTGGAATACTTTTATACTTTATTGTAAAATCATAACCTTCGGCATTAGCTTCCTCTTCTGACAGCCCCACTTTAGCTAACTGCGGAATAGTATAGACGACAGAAGGTGTAGGCGGAATGATCAATGTTTTAGATTTTTCTTTTAATATATTTTCTGTTACTACCCGGGATTCCAAATGCGAAGTCGGTGTCAGAGGTTCGGTTCCACTTGCCGATACATCACCACAAGCATAAACATTAGAGTTAGTTGGGCTTTGCAAATACTCGTTCACGCTCACTCCCTCCTTTTCGTATGCTACATTCCCTTTTTTTAAGCCGAGACTCTCAATTGCAGGGATCCGCCCAGCTGTATTAAAAACCATTTCCGTAACTAATGACTTAATTTCTCCATTTTTTTTGTAAAAAACCCGATAGTTTTTTTGAAGTTTTTCTACTTTATTCACTCTTGCATTAAGGATAAAGTTAATTCCTAACTTGTCTGAAACTTCGATAAGTTGCGCAGTAAGATCTTTATCAAATTTTTCCAAGGGTAATTTTCCCGATTGAATAATCGTCACTTTCACTCCACAACGAGCGGCAACATGTGCAAATTCCATCCCGATAAGCCCTCCCCCCACAAAAGTCATTTCTTTCGGCAGCTGGGATAGAGATAAAAAATCATCGCTGATCAGTAGGTGCTCACGTCCTTGAATTTTCAGCTCTAAAGGAATAAGCCCTGTGGCTATCACAACTTTCTTTACTAAAACGGTCTTTCCTTCTACTGAAAGACTATTTTCGTCCAAGAACCGGGGAGATTGATGATACAAAGTTACCCCTGCATTTTTTAATCTTTTTTCATGTACAGCTGGAACTGCGTCTGTAAACGTAGCCTTGAATTTTTGTAAATCCGACCAGTTGATAAGCAAATTGCTATCAAGCCCTTTCCCTCGTAAATGATCAGCAGATTGTTTTATTTCAGTAATGCCTACGAGTACTTTCTTAGGATCACAGCCCCGATTGGCACAGGTTCCACCATATCTGCGATTGTCGGCTATGGCCACCTTCAACCCTGCTTCTGCACAAGCAAAAGCAACATTCTTTCCGGCATTCCCTGTACCAATTACAAAAACATCAAACTCTTTTATTGCCATATCTCTTTGATAGATAGATTTTATTCTTTCCCTATTTCTTTCAATATCTCCTCGACAGCTGTCTCCAGCTGAGGATCCTCCCCTTTTAACTTATTTATAAAAGTATTTTTTACATAAATATCGGGGCGGACTCCCGTCAATTCCAGATCATCTCCTTCCAAAGTATACACTCCCCACGCCGGCACCCGATAAGACGAACCATCCACCAAACTTTTGGCTGATGTAAAGATAATCCAACGGTATGTTTCTGTACCGATAATTTTACCCAGTTTAAGAGATTTAAACCCTGCCGCCGTCATCTCGGCATCACTTAAAGATTGTTGGTTAACCAATAGCACAATAGGCTTACCTGCAGGCGAAAAATTGCTCTGTGGAGAACGCTTCCCCTCTCTGTATTGCCAATTCAGATATGGTTTTTGAGACAGAAACTGTAACACTTGATCATGCACATTCCCTCCCGTATTGTAACGTAAATCCAATATGGTAGCCTCTGTTTGGTTTTCATAACGGGTCATGTTAATCAAAAAACGCTCTAATTCTCCTCCTGACATATTTTTCATGTGTACATAAGCAATCCTATTATTGCTCAATTCGTCTGTACGAATACGGTTATTTTCAATCCATTCATCATATAGAAGCTCTTTAAAAGCAGCATTTGTTTGAGGCCGAACCTGCGTTTCTATCACTTGTCCATTTCTCTCAAAACTTAGTGTAAGCTCTTCCATTAAAGTCGGAAAAGAAAAATAAACGTCTCTGTCTTTTTCGGGGTTTACTTTTTCTTTATTTACACTTCGTAAAATATCCCCTACTTGTATGTCCACTCCTTTTCTCCCTGCCGGACCATTTTGAAGTATGTGTGAAACTTTATAAGGATCTCCATTGTCGAAGACCACCCCTATTTCATTGCTCACTGTTGTAAAACCCGTACTTTCTTCCCTACCTGAACTACTGAAGCCCAAATGCGAAGAGTTAAGTTCTCCGAGCATATCATTTAGCAATACACGGAGATCGGCTCTACTATTGACTGCAGATAAATATGACGAGTACTGCTCATACACCTGAGTCCAGTCTAAACTATGAAAATTTTGGTCATAAAAATTTTCATCTATACCTGCCCATGTTTCTTCAAACATCTGTTTAAATTCTTGTTCTAAATTCCGTCTGAAAGTATACGAAATATTAATTTTATCTAACTTTCCCTTTTCGATATTCAGCTTATGGATACCTCCTCTTCTCAATACATAAAACGTACTTGAACGTTTCACTATATTAGTATAAGCACTATCAAACAATTTTTCAGTTTTTCTACTTTCAAAGGGCTCATAAGTTGTTTTGTACACCGCTGATTTGCCCTCATTCTGATTTGAAAAATAAACAACATGTGTCTTTGAACCTTCCTCAAATACGACAGGATATTGCTGCGTTCCAAACGTAGGGCTCACTTGCTCTATTCTGTTGTACAATCCTTCTTTTGCAATACTGATAGTAATACTGTCCTTTTTACTTTTATTTTCACTATAATCCTTTTTAGCTTTTTCTTTTTTCTGTTCTTCCTTCTCAGCAAACATTTCATCGAATTTCTCACTACGGTACGGTTCATCAAAATAATCTAAAGCCAAGCGGTAGATACTGGAATTATGCATTCCGATTGGATAAGAAGGTTTTGTACGGTTACTCGCGAAATAAATATACTTTCCGTCTGGCGACCAATAAGGCGAAGTTTCGGAAACACCTGTGTTCGTTAAATTTAATGTTTCGCCGGATTCGATGTGGTAAACAAAAATATCTTCCTCAAAATTCCGCCTTGCAGTATATAAAAGATATTTACCGTCCGGAGAAAAAGAAGGTTTAGAATTTTGGAATGCCCAGATCTCATCATTGATCACTGCCGTGCTTTCGAATGACTTCAGATCCAACAAACGTATCTCATCGCGGCCACTTGCGTACACTGCTTTTGTGTAATCTGTGTTAAATGTCATGTCTCTATTACTCCGCAAATCTTTTGTCAACTGCTTAACATCTCCTTTACCATCAGCAGAGCGCACGTACCAATTGAAAAAACCTTTATATGTCTGATTATACAACAACGTTTTATTGTCTTCCAACCACTTCACTTCTCCTATACGCTCTCCACTACCTGGCATTTGGCGCACAAACTTTCCCTTTATATCGCTGACAAACAGTTCCCCTCGAGAGACAAAAGCAATTTTTTTACCGTCTTTAGAAATATCCATGTAGGATATTTTATCTTTTACATTGTATTCTCTCTCTTTTCCCAAAATGTTATTCTTTCCAAGTCGGATCTTGGGTTTATGAATTCGTTTGCTCTCGACATCATAGAGATAAAGTTCATAATCTTTTTCAAAAACCACTTTTTCTCCATTTGCTGACACAAAAGGTCTTTTTATAGAAGTATTAAACGAAGTGAGGGCTGTTTTTTCACCTTTCAGAAAAGTATATAAATTGTATTCATCATTTCCTTCGTCTGAAGCAAAATAAACATTTGCTTTCTTATCTACACTTGCCCAAAAATCTTTTCCTTCATATTGCGTGAGTTCTTTATATGTTTTTGTTTTCGGATGATAAGCTAAAATATCAGGGTTAAATTCACCTTTGTACCGTTTACGGTTTGCGGCAGAAAAACTCTCCCAAGTATCATTGAAAAGTAAATCCCCTTGAGGGGTTTCTACCACATTATGAATAGTGTTAAAGTAATGTTTAAAAACACGCTTTGGCGTTCCTCCTTCCACATTTACCTTAAAGCTCGTAAATCTATTAGCCCTTGACGATGTGAAGTATATTTCCTTGCTGTCCCAACTCCAACTGTCTACCAAATCCGTACTGCTGTGATGAGTCAATTGACGTATTTCTCCTCCTTCTAAGGGCATTACATATACATCGGGATTACCGTTTTGATTAGATGAAAACGCCAGCCATTTACCATCTGGAGAAATACGAGGTGCTATCTCATTGCCTGACATAGCAGTCAACCGATATGCCTGTCCGCCTTCAACACCTGCCTTCCATAAATCTCCATCATAACTAAAAACCAACGTTCCTCCATCCGGGCTCAAAGTAGGGTAAGAAGCAAAAGTCAATTCGTCCTGGGCAAAGGAATAAGAAAAAGCATAAGCTAAAAACCAAGCAGACAAGAGTAATTTTTTCAACATACAGTCAATAATTTATTGGGTTTTTTATTATAAAATTTCGCGCAAGATAAGAAAAGCCTCTTATTCTTGGGAATATAGATAGTAAATATAACATGGATAATAGAAGTTAAAGACCTTTAATCCAGGTTTTCATGGACATATCCTAACATATACTCTTTAAATCTCTCATAATAAACCGTATAATTCACCTCTCCATTTTCAAAATGATTTAATCTCAGACGGAGGGTTCCTTGGCTGGTGTAATTAAATGGCAATATAGTCATGTCTCTGCGAAAAGAAACCCCCTTTTTCCCTTGCAGCTTATAGACTGCTTCTTTTGCACACCAGCAAGCATATAACATTTCTCTTTCGTTTTCATCATTGTTTATAAACGTTAGTTCTTCAGGTTTCAAAAACTTATGTTTTATTCGTAATACTGTATCTTTTATTTTTTCTATATCGATACCACATGCACTGGTTTTGCTCAGCATTACCGCGGCATAATCAAAGGAATGTGTAAGAGAAATAGAATAGGGATAGCCAACTAAGTAAGGTTTTCCGTGTTCATCAGAGGGACATTCTATAAATTCGTCAGTTTTTAGCATATGTCTAAGCAGTACCCGTGTCGCCAACCAATGCAAAGTGCGTTTTCCTTTTCGTAATGAATGTAATCTTTCTCTTTCTTCCTCGTCTAACTGTAACCTACGGAGCAATGTATCCCGATCCTCTTCTATTTGCCAGATCGAGAAAAAATTATCTTCATCAAGTTCCCTGTGATATACTAAAGCCATACCCTAATTTAGAAAGAAAATAGTATATTTTCCTTTTATTTGTAGCAATAATGTATTTTTGAGGAAATTGCATTCATCAAGATGCATATAAAAACAAATTCATGATTTTATCGGATATTCGTATTTTAGAAGAAATAAAAAAAGGGAACATTGTAATTGAACCTTTTGACAGACGCTGTTTGGGTACAAACTCGTATGATGTTCATCTTGGCAAGCATTTAGCTGTATATAAATCACGTGTCTTAGATGCTCGTAAACACAATGAAGTCGAATATTTTGATATTCCCAAAGAAGGCATAGTCTTAGAACCCAATACTTTGTATTTAGGTGTTACGAAAGAGTACACCGAAACACATGCCCATGTCCCTTTCTTAGAAGGAAAATCAAGCACAGGTCGCCTTGGAATAGACATACATGCTACTGCCGGAAAAGGCGATGTAGGTTTTTGTAATACCTGGACTTTAGAAATATCCGTCGCTCAGCCCGTCAGGATATACGAAGGAATGCCTGTAGGCCAACTTATTTACTTTGCCGTAGAAGGAGATATTGAATTTTTTTACAATACCAAAGAAAATGCTAAGTACATCGAAAAAACTATTAAACCTGTAGAAAGCATGATGTGGAAAAATCAGTTCTAAGAAAAGTGCCCTTAATTTTCCATTAGATATGCTTTCAAAAAAGGATCTAACCCTCCTCCGTCCAACACATCTTGTGTATTAGAGGTTTCTACATTTGTACGCAAATCTTTAATCATCCTATAAGGGTGCAATACATAATTGCGTATTTGTGAGCCCCATTCTATTTTCTTCTTTGAGCCTTCAATAGCTTCCGTAGACTCCTGTCGTTTTCTCATTTCTATTTCATAGAGCTGAGACTTCAAAAGCCTGAGAGCATTTTCTTTATTTTGTAACTGAGAACGGGATTCTTGGTTGGAAATCACAATACCGCTCGGCTTATGGTGTAACCTGACAGCCGTTTCTACTTTATTTACATTTTGTCCACCAGCACCTCCCGAACGAAAGGTATCCCATTCAATATCGCTGTCTATTATTTCTATATCTATATCTTCATCTACAAGAGGATATACATATACCGATGCAAAAGAGGTATGCCGCTTTGCATTAGAATCAAAAGGCGAGATACGAACCAAACGGTGTACTCCGTTTTCACCTTTCAGGTACCCGTAAGCAAAATCGCCGGAAATTTGTAAAGTAACAGACTTTATACCGGCTACATCTCCATCTAAACGATCTTGTTCCGTTACTTTGTATCCATGCTTTTCTCCCCACATAAGATACATACGCATTAAAATGGATGCCCAATCACAGCTTTCGGTACCTCCCGCTCCAGCCGTAATTTGTAAAATAGCATCTAATTGATCCTCTTCCGCGCTCAGCATATTTTGAAATTCTAATTTTTCTAATACGCTCAGTGCCTTATCAAACTGCTTGTTCACTTCCTCTTCAGAAGCTTCATTATCTTGAAAAAATTCGAATAATACTTCAGTATCTTCTACTTGAGAAACTAAATAATCATATTTATTTGTCCACTCTTTTTCTCTTTTTACAGCGCGCAACAATGCTTCCGCCGCTTTAGAGTCATCCCAAAAATGAGGTTGAGCAGAAGCCGCCTCTCCATCTTTTATCTTTTGTTTTCGGACATCAATGTCAAAGATGCCTCCTCAGGGAATCTGTTCTATCCCTCAAGTCTTGAATCTGTTCTTTCGTCATAAAACAAATGTAAGGAAGTTTTGAAATTGTTGTATATAGAATACTTATTTTTTATAAAAACAAGCATTCTGATTAAATATTAATGCAAAATAATAAAATCAAATGAGTATTTTTAAGAAAAGACAAAATCCTACTACTATGGATACACACTATTTTGAAAATATTGCTTTTACCTGTACAAATAATATAGGAATCCTCTCCATACGCAGACCCAATAAGATGAATGCTTTGGATGCTCAAACATTAAAAGAATTAGCAGATATACTGATACATATCGAGGAGGATAGGGATTGTTGGGGATTAATTATCACCGGAATGGGGGAAAAAGCTTTTGCCGCCGGGGCGGATATCTCCGAGTTTTACGGGAAAAGTCAAAAGGAAGGTCAAGAAATTGCTCAATGGGGGCAAAAACATGTTTTTGATAAAATCGAAAATTTTCAAAAGCCTGTAATTGCAGCTATTAATGGTTATGCTTTAGGGGGCGGATTAGAGTTAGCTTTGGCTTGCCATCTCCGCATCGCATCAAAAAATGCCGAGATGGGCTTCCCAGAAGTTTCTTTAGGGCTCATTCCTGGGTATGGTGGAACACAAAGGTTACCTGCTCTCGTGGGAAAAGGAAAAGCTATGGAAATGATTTTAACAGGAGAAAGGATTTCTGCAGAAGATGCTTATCAATGGGGTTTAATTAATGAAGTAACGGGAATCAATGATTTGGTTCACAAAACAAAAGAAAAGCTTAACCGGATGTTTTTGCATTCACGCACAGCTTTATCAACAGCTATCAAAAC
This sequence comes from Bacteroidota bacterium, assembly GCA_021794195.1. Taxonomy (GTDB): domain Bacteria; phylum Bacteroidota; class Bacteroidia; order Sphingobacteriales; family Sphingobacteriaceae; genus Sphingobacterium. The sequence continues at coordinate 10,206 of JAJYRG010000007.1, read as the reverse complement.
TATTCATGCGTCGACACTTCCAAATAATAAAGGTTTTCAAATAGAAATTGAAAATTTCGGAAAGCTGTTTTCAACCTCGGAATTCGAAGAAGGTGTAGCAGCATTTTTAGAAAAAAGGAAACCTAGGTCCTGAAATTCATCAATGCTAATCTATTTATGCTGGAATGCTCAAATAGCCCAAAAAAAATCTCACTTTTGGGGAGAGTTTATCTTATAAAACTCAGCCTCAATACACTGACAATAAACGTTTAAGATGAATACAATGAAGTTTATGTGAATTTATTGGGTTATGCTTCTATAATCTCTTGAAGATATTGCCCATACCCACTTTTCAGCAAAGGTTTAGCAAGTTTGAGCAATTGAGCAGCATCAATGTACCCCATCCGGAAAGCCACTTCCTCTATAGCTCCAATCTTAAGGCCTTGCCGCTCTTCGATTACTTGTACAAACTGACCTGCTTGCATAAGGGAATGAAAAGTTCCAGTATCCAACCACGCCGCCCCTCTGTCAAACACAGACACTTGCAATTTCCCCTCTTTCAAATAGCTATTATTAATGTCTGTAATTTCCAGTTCTCCCCGAGCAGAAGGCTGTATTCCTTTGGCTATATCCAGCACTTCATTATCATAAAAATAAAGCCCAGGAACTGCATATTTAGATTTTGGGTATTGAGGCTTCTCTTCAATGGATAAAGCTGTATAGTTTTTATCAAACTCCACTACCCCATAGCGAAAAGGATCTGACACAGCATACGCAAAAACAATTCCCCCATCGGGTTCGGTGCAGGCCTGTAACTTACTACTCATGCCCGATCCATAAAAAATATTGTCACCGAGAATTAAAGCTACTGACTCTTTCCCGACAAAATCTTTTCCAATAATAAAGGCATCTGCCAAACCTTTGGGTTCTGCTTGCACTTTATACTCAAAAGTGCAACCAAGCTGACTCCCATCACCCAGCAAGCGTCGGAAAGCCACTTCATCTTCTGGTGTAGTAATGATTAATATTTCTCTAATACCCGCCAGCATTAGAGTGGATAGCGGGTAATATATCATAGGTTTGTCGTATACAGGCATCAGCTGCTTGCTTACAGAAACTGTCAAAGGATGCAACCTGCTCCCAGTACCTCCAGCCAGAATAATCCCTTTCATATATTATATCTTTCTTAAATCTATAAAAGTCTATTAATTTGTTGTTTTTAATAACGTTAACATCTCTTCCAAGCTCTTTTGCCAACTTGGAATCTCAAAATTAAAAGTCTTTTGTATTTTACTCGAATCCAATACCGAATACTTCGGCCTGTTTGCAGGCCTTACAAACTCTTCTGTAGTAATAGGCAAGATCTGCACTTCTTTTTTAGTTATATCCCGGATAGCGCTGGCAAAATCAAACCAAGTTATCCCCTCCCCCCTATTTGCATAGTGGTATATACCCGGCATCCATTTATCTGCTTTCAAAATGATAGAGATCGCTTGTGCCAAATCTCTTGCATAAGTGGGCAAGCCCCATTGATCAGCTACTACTTGTAACTTCTTTTTCTCTTCCATCAAGTGCAGCATTGTTTTGACAAAATTGTTGCCAAATGACGAGTACACCCAAGATGTGCGGAGGATTATCGCCCTCGGTGCAAAATGCCGTACGGCTATTTCTCCTCTATGCTTTGAATGCCCGTATGCGTTAATAGGATGTGTTTTGATGTTTTCTGTGAGAGGGACTTCCGATGTTCCATCAAATACATAATCGGTGGATATATATATGAGTTTCACATTATGTAAAGTGCAATATTCTGCTATTTGTTCGGACGCCAAATGGTTAATGGTATTTACAGCGTCCAGCTCCTCTTCGGCCTGATCGACTGCCGTATAAGCCGCAGTATGAATAATAATATCCGGCTGATACATTCCTAGTACATCATGAAGTATCTTCGTTTCTTCCAAAGGAAATTCGTTTCTTCCTAAGAAGAAACATTCAAAATTTTCTTCTTTTTTTAATATTATACGAAGCTCTGACGCCAACTGACCGTTCTTTCCGGTCACTACAATTCGTTTCATGATAAAATACTTAACGTAAAAGTTAAACTAATTCCCGAAAAGGGGGAAGCTCTTTGTCCTTTTCAGATAAAACAAGTTCCTGTTCGGGCACTTTCCAATCAATTGCCAATTGTGGATCGTTATAGATAACCCCTCTTTCGCTTTCTTTATGATATAAATTATCGCATTTATAAAAAAACTCCGCAGTTTCAGATAAAACAACAAAACCATGATAAAAACCTCTCGGTATAAAAAGTTGTTTCCGGTTCTTATCCGAAAGAATAATCGAAAAATGCTGACCAAAAGTAGCCGAGTCTTTCCGGGCATCTACAGCCACATCAAGGACTTTCCCTTTGAGCACCCGCACCAACTTCGCTTGTGCATAATCCCCAGCCTGTGCATGCAAACCTCTCAATACACCTTTACTTGAAAAGGACTGATTGTCTTGTACAAAAGAAACTCTTTGACCACTCAGTTCTTCAAAAACCTTCTGATTAAAACTTTCAAAGAAATACCCTCTATCATCTTCAAAAACTGTCGGCTCGAGTACAAAGCAGTCCTTTATATGTGTTTCTTTTATTTTCATCCTGTATTATTGATTATATTGATTGTCATAGTAATCGCGGTATGCTCCCGAAGCTACATTCCTCAGCCATTTTTGATTTTCCAAGTACCAATCTATGGTTTTCGACAAACCTTCTTCAAATGTTAGGCTGGGCCGCCAAGCCAATTCTTTTTCAAGTTTCCGGGCATCAATGGCATATCTCAGGTCATGTCCAGGTCTATCTTTCACAAAAGTGATTAATTTGCGGGAGTCCCCAGCTTCTCTTTTTAACTTCAGATCCATCTGATCACAAAGTTCATGTACCAAATCAATATTTTTCCACTCATTAAAACCACCTACATTATAGCTTTCCCGATGCTTTCCTTTATGGAAAATTATATCTATCGCTTCGGCGTGATCAATGACATACAGCCAATCCCGTGTGTATTTTCCATCTCCATAAATCGGCAAAGGTTTACCTTCCAAAATATTTAAAATACAGAGGGGGATAAGTTTTTCAGGAAATTGATTGGGGCCGTAGTTATTAGAACAATTGGATAAAACGACAGGCAAGCCGTATGTATCTGCATACGCTCGGACAAAATGATCTGAAGAAGCTTTGGACGCAGAATATGGCGAATGTGGATCATAAGCCGTTGTTTCAGTAAACAAACCTGTATCTCCTAAAGCTCCATACACTTCATCGGTAGAAACATGGTGGAATATTTTATTCGAAAAGTCCGTACCCCAACATTTTTTAGCTTCATTTAATAAATTAACAGTCCCTAACACATTTGTTTTCACAAAAGCCAAGGGATCTGTAATAGAGCGGTCTACATGAGATTCGGCAGCCAAATGAATAACGCCTTCCGGTTGGTATTTTTGAAATAGTGTCTGTACAGCTTTCTCATCACTAATGTCTACCTTTTCAAAAATGTAATTGGAAATATTTTCGACATCACGCAAATTCTCCAAGTTACCAGCATATGTCAAAGAATCCGCATTAATAATCGTATAATCCGGGTATTGCCTCACAAATCTTTTCACCACGTGACATCCAATAAACCCCGCACCTCCGGTAATTAAAACCGTTTTCTTCATCCTTTTATTTTTATAATTATCAATTCATTAAGCAAATCTGGGGTATTTCTTTACTACCTCTTCATATACTTCTTTCACATTTTGTGACATCTCTTTATTTAAAACAAGAATCGCATCATCTGTCTCCACTAAAATGGTATTTTTAAGTCCTAAGAAACGATGGAATTTTTCTTTCCCAATATACATATTGCCATTTTCATCTACTTCATGCCCTTTGTCTGATAAGTAAGTATATAAAGCTTCAAAAGAACCCATATCTGACCAATCATAAAAAGAAGGCACAACCTTAATCTTTTTGCTTTTTTCCATGACAGCATAATCCACACTAATGGACGGAATCTTTACACTCAATTCTTCGGATATCACATTTCCATCACGATTTTCGTAAGCTTTTGCAGCATGAGAATAAACTTCAGGAGCATATTTTTTCAATTCTTCCAAAAACACTTTTGCTTGAAAACAAAAAATACCGGAATTCCATAAAAAACCTCCTTTTTCCAAAAACTTTTTTGCGATCCCAGCATTCGGTTTTTCCCTAAATGACAACACATCACTTCCTTGATGTTCAATATACCCATATCCTGTTTCCGGATAAGTAGGCTGAATACCAAAAGTAACTATATACCCTTCCCGAGCAAATTGTATTCCTTTTTTTACTGCTTCTTCATAACGTTCTTCTTGATCCACCAAATGATCCGAAGGTGTGACAATTAATATATCCTTTGGAGCAGCAGCAAATGCAGCAAATGCGATAGCCGCCGCTGTGTTTCTTGGCACAGATTCTACGATGCTCTGATAGGTTAAATCATCAAAAACCTCTTTTGCCAATGTTATATTTTCGACACTGCCAATTAACAGTGCAGAATCAGCAATTTTCAAATTACGATCAAGTGTCTGCTCAAACAACGACTTGCCCCCGAACAAAGGAAGATATTGTTTAGGCTTTGCCTTTCGGGAGAGCGGCCATAATCTTGAGCCGAATCCACCGGACAATATTACATTTACGATTTTAGACATTTTTTCTTTGAATTAAAAAACACATTTACAAAGCAGATTTTATGGCCTCCGCACGTTTATCTTTCGCTTTTTCTCTCTGCATATATAATAGTGCACAAGCTCTTGCATCCGAGAGTGCGTCGTGATGATTTAAGCTTATCCCCATTATTTTACAGCAGATATTTAGCTTCGTTTTGACAAACCCTTTTGTTTTATAGAGTTCACTCGTACAAATCCATTTCGACGACAAGCCTAATTCTGAATACGCTAAATTATAATGACGCATCGTCGTTTGTAAAACAGACCGATCAAACCGCTCATTGTGGGCAACTATAGTTCTGCAACGTAATAAAGGAGCGATTTGTTTATAAATGATGTCAAACGAAGGAGCTTCAGCGGTATGTTTAGGCTTTATGCCGTGCACGCGCGTCGCCTGCCACATATACTGATTATTGGGGGGGCGTACCAAACTGTAAAACTCTTTCACAATCTCCCCTTCTTCTACACAGACAATGCCCACTGCACAAACGCTATTGTAATCAGCATTGGCTAATTCAAAATCTATGGCGGTAAAGCTATCCATTGTTGAAAACAAATATACAGGTTTTGACAGAGATAACTTAATAACCGTATTTAGACTTCCATTTTGCCTTTAATTGTTTTCTTAATTTTTCCTCGGCTGGGTTTAACCCCGGATCATACAACTTCTTGTTAGAAAGGGCGTCAGGCATATATTCTTGTTCTACAAAATTATCAGGATAGCTGTGGCTATATTTATATTCTTTACCGTAATCTAACTCTTTCATCAGCTTGGTAGGCGCATTTCGCAAATGCAAAGGAACGGGTAAGTCTCCTGTTTTGCGCACTACACTTTGTGCCTTATTGATAGCTTCGTAAGAAGCATTACTCTTAGCCGAGCTTGCCATATACGTCACTGTTTGGGATAAGATGATACGGGATTCCGGCCAACCAATAACATTTACAGCTTGAAAACAATTATTTGCCAAAAGCAAAGCATTTGGGTTTGCATTTCCTATGTCTTCTGATGCTAAAATCAATAAACGCCGGGCAATAAACGATGGGTTTTCACCTCCTTCTATCATTCTCGCCAACCAATATACGGCGGCATTTGGGTCACTGCCTCGAATGGATTTAATAAATGCCGAAATAATATCATAATGTTGTTCGCCTGTTTTATCATAAACAGCTGGATTTTGCTGTACAAGGGTCATGACAAAAGCATTCGTGATTTTTTTCTTTTGCTGAATGGCACTCGTAGCTGCTAACTCAAACACATTCAATAATTTCCGCGCATCTCCGCCAGAGTATCTTAGCATAGCCTCATATTCCTCTACTTCTATTTCCACTCCTTTAAAAACTTCATCTTCTTTTAACGTTTTTCGAATCAGACTAATGAGCTCTTCTTTCGTGAGATGTTCTAAAACATATACCTGACAGCGGGAAAGTAGCGCTGAGATAACCTCAAAAGAAGGGTTTTCGGTAGTGGCTCCGATTAACGTAACCAAACCTTTCTCTACTGCGCCCAAGAGAGAGTCTTGTTGTGACTTTGAAAATCTATGAATCTCATCGATAAATAAAATAGGTTGATCTTGTCCAAAATCCTTCAGCTCCTGAGCTTTTGTCAAAACATCCCTAACCTGTTTTACGCCTGCTTGTATCGCGCTCAAATTAAAAAAAGTACGTTTTAGTTCTTTGGCTAGCAAGAGTGCTAAAGTAGTTTTCCCCACTCCCGGCGGTCCCCAAAGAATCATAGAAGGAATGGAACTTTGAGCAATTGCATTTCTCAAGACTGCTCCTTCCCCCATGATATGCTTCTGCCCTACATAATCAGAAAGGCTTTGCGGGCGCATCCGCTCCGCCAATGGTATTTTATTTGCCATATATGTTAACAAAAGTAAAAAATTCAAACTCTACTTCAAATTCAATTCATTCATTTATGTTTTTATACATACCTTTACGCTGACGTAATTTTGAATTACTCACAAAAGCGCATGGATAAAAAGTTAATATTTTTTTTTGGTATATTTTTCAGTTGCAGCTATGTGAATTTTGCGCATGCACAAAACAAAGATTCTTTGCTCTCAGAAAGATACGTTACCCATTACGATACAGATTTCAACGGAATCGGACCTAAAGTGTACCACTTACCCCTGCCAAGGACCCAAGAGGAAATTTTAGTGGAAGCTTATGAAGAAAAAACTGCATTTACCGAAAATATTGAACGTGAACTTCATTACCAAGAACTTCTATCAGATTTTTGTAATCCAGGTAATAAAGAACAAATCCGTTCCATTCTTCCCGATGACGTCAATAATTTTGAGCAATGGGATACGATATTAGCTAAACCTAATATACGTAACAACAGTCTCTTGTATATTCCTCTACTGGTAGAGCAAGCAAAAGCCTATATAATCAATAAAAAAAACGAAGAGGCTATTGAAACTTTGCATTTAGCCTTATCTCAGCCACCCGCATTTTTAAAAATTAAAGACCAGCATTGTATTCGATTAAATTTAATTGATTTATATCTCTATAACAATAATCTACCCCAGGCAGAATTTTTCTTGAAATCCATCCAAGCTGAGGCTTCCAAAAACCATACAAATACGCAACATGCTCAAACAATTGTAAAAGAAGCGACAATACTTGCACACGCCAAAAACTTCAAACAAGCAGAACACTTAATCATCCGAAAAGCAATTCCATTATTTAATCAAAGTAAGTCTATAGAGGGAAAAATATGGGCTTGGAAAAAGCTGGCCCAAATTTATCAAATGGACAACAAATACACTGAAGCTCAATGGTTTTTGTTGCAAGCACGTAATTTAGCGCATCGACATCAATTAAATGAAAAGCTCGCCAATATAGAATACCTACTTGCCATATCAAAATATCATCAAAAAAACTATGGAGTAGCCAAAAATGAATTTATTCGTGCTGAAAAGCTCGCCAAAGAAGAAGATAATAAGATATTAGAATTGGCCATCCAAGATAAATTAGGAGAGGTTTACCTGATGCAAAAAAAATATGGTGAAGCACAGTTATATTTGGAAAGTTATTGGCATTTACGAAATCAGCTTTTTTAATTTCAAACACAAAAATAAATCATACATCAAGTAAAAATCATATTATTATTTCAGTTAATTTCACATCTATCTTTACATCAACCGATTAAATGAGTATCTTTGCTCAACTATATATTTTTTGGGTTAAGTACGAATGAATCAGCTTAATATAAAATTCATGTTTAGAAATCTCTTCCTTTTACTTTCCTTCGTCTCTATTATTGCCTGTGGTGCTAAACCAAGGGTGAATTTAGAAAACGATGAAGAAAGTGTAGTAGTACCAAGCACACAGCACGAAGTGATCGCAAAAGAAGTTGCCAATATTTTGGAATCTTATAGTTACAAGAAAGTCCCTATGAGCGATAGCTTATCAAGCATTGTGTATGACAATCTATTGAAAGCTATGGATCAAGGCAAAGTATATCTTCTCAAAGAGGATGTTGAAGAAATGGAGAAATTTCGCAATCATATCAGTCAAGATTTCAAAAACGGAGATCTTTCGGCTCCTTTTTATATGTTTAATCTATATACCAAGCGGTATATGGAAAGCATGAATTATGCACTAGAAGAGTTGGATAACGAAGTCGAATTTGAATCCGATGAATATTACACAAGTAACCGGGAAAAATTAGATTGGTTTGATAGCAAAGAAGAGTTGAAAGAACAGTGGCGGAAACGTGTGAAATATGATCTTTTAAATTTGAAATTAGCTTCTGCTGCAGATGCAGATAGCACAACCGAAGGAGAAGAGAAAAAAGATCCACGTGAAGTATTACGAAAAAGATATAAAAACTTAATCTCTCAAGCAAAAAAGACGAATGCCAATGATGCATTCCAAGTCATTATGGCTACTTTTACAGATGCGGTAGATCCTCACACGACCTATTACAACCCGTCTTTTGCGCAAGCTTTTAACGAAAGTATGTCGAATACTTTTGAAGGGATCGGTGCAAGATTGCAATTGGATAATGAAATGGTAACCGTCAATGAAGTCATTCCAGGCGGTCCCGCTTATAAAGATAAAAGCCTGGAAATCGGTGATAGGATAATAGGTGTGGCACAAGAAGAAGGTGAGTTCGAAGATATCATTGGGTGGCGGTTGGACGCTGCAGTTGCAAAAATAAAAGGACCAAAAGGTACAATAGTACGTTTAAAAATATTACCGGCAGGCCAAGAAATTGGAGCCCAGCCTAAAACTGTTTCTCTAAAAAGAGAAAAAATTGTGCTGGAAGAGGAGTCTGCCAGAAAAGAAATCAAAACGATTAAAGGGGACGATGGAAAAGATTACAAAATGGGAATCATTAAACTGCCCAAATTTTATATAGATTTTAATGCACTCCGAAATAACGATCCCAATTATAAAAGTACAACACGGGATGTGGGGTTAATACTCGATACCTTAAAACAAGAAAAAGTAGATGCTGTAATCTTAGACTTGCGGAATAATGGTGGAGGTTCTTTGCAAGAAGCAATAGCATTGACCGGATTATTTATAGATAAGGGTCCCGTGGTACAGGTAAGAGACATAAAAAACAGAGTTGATATAGAAAAAAACCCGTCTGAAAAAACGGCTTGGGAAGGTCCTCTTGGTGTATTAATCAACCGGTTTTCGGCATCTGCATCAGAGATATTCGCTGGTGCAATCCAAGACTATGGTAGAGGGATCGTATTTGGTTCTCAAACATTTGGAAAGGGAACGGTACAAAATGCAGTAGATATGGCAAGATTTATCAGCCCAAGCAGCAGACTGCTGATGAAAGCGTCCGGAAAAAAAGATCCGGATACGCCTTCGGGAGCTCCTGAGTTTGGCCAGATAAATGTAACTATGGGTAAATTTTATCGGGTGACAGGGAGTAGCACTCAGCATAAAGGTGTCACACCGGATATTAACTTCCCTTCACAATTTTCGGCAGAAAAATTTGGAGAAAGCTCAGAGCCATCAGCGCTTCCTTGGGATCAAATTGAGTCTGCATCTTTTACTAGATATGCTGACCTTTCTGACGTAATCGAAAAGTTAAAAGTGGTCCATGATAAAAAAATGAATGATTCTGAAGAGTATCAATATCTTTTGGAAGATATTGATAGGTTTAACAGTTCTGATACTATTCGAAAAATATCCCTTAATGAAGAGAAACTCAAACAAGAACGGGAAGAAGATCAAACTAAAAATAGAGAGCGGATCAATAAAGGATTAGCCCTGCGGAACCTTCCACTTTGGAAAGAAGGCGAACCAAAACCAAAAATAAATTTCGATCTCGTATTGGATGAAAGTTTGAGTTTAATGACATATTACATTGCGGATGAAGCCAAAGAGAAAGAAATAGCCCAAGTGGAGAATTAATCATGTTAAGATACTAGCTATAGCAGTCTCTATTGTAGAAAAAAACAAGGGGGAAGGATTTTAAAAACCTTCCCCCTTGTTTTAATAGGAATTGACACTTATTATTTA
>JAJYRG010000006.1:31433-55296 GCA_021794195.1 Bacteroidota bacterium | reverse complement strand
TTTCAAAACTGACGAATTATTGAAGGAAGGTATATGACAACCTATCCTGATATTTGGGCTCCTTCCATAAAAGTTGAAATATAAGCGAAAATACATAATTTTCGATAGATATGCTATGTTTTTGTGAAGTGTCTTTTGGTTTTAAGCAGGAGTTGGAACTTAGAAGTAGTACATCCCGATCTAGCCTTTTGGCCTGAAGGGATCTTGCGTTAAGAAAAGGGTTTATACTTTTGACCGCAAAAGTATACGCAAAACTCGTCGCTTAAAATCTTTGCCTTAGCGGCTTGTGGGCATGCTTTCTTTCTGCTATCGGCAAATATTTGTCAGGCGACCTTTTCGGTCAGGAAAGGTCTGTGCTTTTTTTGTGAGGGGTGATTTGTGACTCGTGACAATGTGCTGTGGTTCTTTGGTTTGAAATTTCCCTTTTTTTCCCTTGCAGAGCTTTACCCTTTTACTGTCCATCCCGAGCCTGTCGAGGGATCTCAAAGCTACAGTGCTGTAGCTATCCTTAGCGCACTGCAGTAGAACACATTTCTTCTTCTTGGGTCTGAGATGTTTCGGCTTCGCTCAACATGACAATATGCGTGGTTTTGTGAAGCGTCTTTTGTCTTCAAGCACAAATATTAAAATTGGGCTAGCGAATTCCGATCTAGCGTCCTCCCGTTTTATCAAGGTCGGGTAGAAGTCCTGCACAGAGAGGAATTGCGGGAGAGCAAAGTGCGACAGGACCTCTTAAAATGGGAAAAGCACTTTGGTCCTTGGGTGCCTCCAAGGACTAGACCTCCGCGGTCATGAGCAGATCCCCATAAAGAAAATAATACGGCAAACAGAATATGCCGCTCTTCCAGAGCTAAACCGGAACTGGCATTTATATGCATAGGGCAACGCCCTATGCTATGGTTATTTCGCCCCTATAGGGGCTTATCCTTCATACTTTTGACCGCAAAAGTATACGCAAAACTCGTCGCTTAAAATCTTTGCCTTAGCGGCTTGTGGGTATGCTTTCTTTCTGCTATCGGCAAATATTTGTCAGGCGACCTTTTCGGTCAAGAAGGGTCTGTGCTTTCTTTTGTGAGGGGTAATTTGTGACTCGTGACAATGTGTTATGGTTCATTAGTTTGAAATTTCCCTTTTTTTCCTGCAGAGCTTTACCCTTTTGCTGTCTTCCCGAGCCTGTCGAGGGATCTCAGAGCTATAGCGCTGTAACTATCCTTAACGTACTACAATAGAACACGTTTCTTCTTCTTTGGTTTGAGATTCTTCGACTCTGCTCAGAATGACAATATGCGTGGTTTCGTGAAGCGTCTTTTGACTTTAAGCACAAATATTAAAATTGGGCTAGCGAATTCCGATCTAGCCTTTCGGCATGAGGGATCTTGCGTTAAGAAAACACGGATACTTCCAGTAAATTCAGGCCAAAAACTGTCTGAGCTCGTTAGAGCGAGTTTTTTTGGCAGCGACGATTATTCGTGTTTTTAGCTAAAAGAGCCCTAAGCCTTGATTTATGGATGCGTGTTTGTTTTTTTAAGGAATCCATGAGCTCGCTCCGTTCGGTTTTGCATACTTTTTATCAAGAAAAAGTATGTGGCCCAGCGGCCAAGGAGCGATAATCAATTAATGAAAAAGTTATACTTTGTTTTTCAAAATGTACAACTTTGGAAAGCCAGCGCCAGCATTAAGAAATAAGTTTACTTCCAAGGGCTAGACCCAGAGGTCATGAGCGAAACCAAATTAATAAAAAAAGCTACATTTTGTTTTTCAAAAGGCACTGCTCAGGAGAGCAAGCGCCAGCATTAAGAAATAAAAAAGACAACTTTTATTTTTAAAAGACACTGCTTAGAAAAGCAAACGTCAGCATTGAGGAAATACTGGCACAACTTGAGTGCAACTCAGTAAATAAAATAGAAGGCTATATTTTGTATTTTAGAAGACGCCGTAACTATGCCAATATGAGGCGACAATCTTTATTCTTACTGTTTTTCGTTCGCTAAAATCAATATATTATCAATTAATTTTTCATTTAGCCAAACTCCTTTATTCTTTAAATCAAAGAGTAGGGGTTTGATTTTTTCAATATGCCCGGTTTTTTTGGCCTTCAATAATATTCCAAGAGTTCCGGTTATTTTAAGATTTGCATTCTTTGCGTGATATCTTCCCAAAGTTTCATCTATGATTGTTAAATCCGCTTCTATTTCATTGGCTAAAACAATTGTTTCGGCTTCTCCTTTGTCCAAATCCAAAAAATAGGAAAGAGATTTTTTATCTTTTATCTCTTTGATTTTTATCCAATTAATTTTTGATAAATCTGTATAATATCCTTTTCTTTTACCACTTTCCAATTCATTGTATACTTCTTTGGGGACATAAATTTCTGTATATAAGTCTTTTAATATTGAGAGTTTATCAATTTTTAAAAGAGAAATTATGGGTGTTGTGTTTGAAACGACCTTAAGCATTATTCAAATCCTCTTCAAGGTCGTCAACATTTAGAAAACCGACCTTATATTTATTTAATAATTCTAAAAACTCAATTCTTGACATTTCTAAAACTTTTGCGGCAGTTCCTGAGGAAACTTTTCCGATTTCAAAAAGTTTCACAAGTGCGGATTCCTTTATTTGCCTGCCGAAATCGTCTTTATTCATCCGCATTGAATTTGCCAGATGCTCTGGATAATCTATTGATATTGTTTTAGCCATTTTCTTCAACTTTAACTATTCCAAATTTACTAAAATTTAATTTGTTGAAATAACTTCATCTAAACTATAATTTTGTTGTCGCCCCCCTGCTTTATGTTCTTTTCTTCCTTTTTAGCCTGAGATTTCTCATTCCTTTCGAAATGACAATATGCGTGGTTTTGTGAAGTGTCTTTTGGCTTTAAGTACAGATTAAAATTGGGCTACTAAATCCCGATCTAGCCTTTCGGCATGAGGGATCTTGCGTTAAGAAAACACGAATACTTCCAGAAAACTCAGGCCAAAAACTGTCTGAGCTCGAAGAGTGAGTTTTTTTGGCAGCGACGGTTATTCGTGTTTTTAGCTAAAAGAGCCCTAAGCCTTGACTTTTGTTTTCCTTTGTGTCAAGACAAAGGAAATGGCCTAGCGGCCACAGAGCGATAATAAACTTTGACCCAGCGGTCATGAGCAGATCGCCCATAAAGAAAATAATACGGCAAACAGAATATGCCGCTCTTCCAGAGCTAAACCGGAACTGGCATTTATATGCATAGGGCAACGCCTTATGCTATGGTTATTTCGCCCCTATAGGGGCTTATCCTTCATACTTTTGACCGCAAAAGTATACGCAAAACCCGTGCTTTTTTGTGACTAGTTATTTGTGACTCGTGACAATGTGCTGTGCTGTGGTTCATTGGTCTGAGATTTCCCTTTTTTACCCTTGCAGAGCCTTACCCTTTTGCTGTCATGCCGAGCCTGTCGAGGGATCTCAAAGCTACAGTACTGTACCTATCCTTAACGCACTACAGTAGAACACGTTTCTTCTTCTTGGGTTTGAGATTCTTCGACTCTGCTCAGAATGACAATATGCGTGGCTCGTGAAATGTCTTTTGGTTTTAAGTAGGAGTTGGGACTTGAAGTAGTGAATCCCGATCTAGCGTCCCCCCGTTTTATCAAGGTCGGGTAGAAGCCCTGCACAGAGAGGGGACTGTGGGAGGGGAAAGGCCTTAAGGCGAAGCCGCTCCGCAGACTTGGGAGAGCTTTGTCATCCTGATCAAAAAAATATGAATAGCGCTAGCCTTTCGTATGAGACGAAGTCTCTATATAATTGCGTAATTACATTTTCTAAACCTTATCTTTGCAGTAAATAAAGGTATCTATGACGACAGTAAGAGCAAAAAAACATTTGGGCCAGCATTTTTTACATGATAAAAAGGCTGCGCAGCGGATTGTTTCGGCTCTGGACCCTCAATTAGGTTTTGATACCGTTTTGGAGGTGGGCCCCGGAATGGGTATCTTATCTGATTTCTTATTTAAAAATGATGCCTATCAATCCTATTTGATTGATATTGACGAAGAGTCTATCAATTTTTTGCATGAGCAATACCCGGAACATCAAGAAAGAATATTTTATGGGGATTTTTTGAAATTCGATTTTCGGAAACACTCATTAAATGCTTGTGCAGTTATCGGCAATTTTCCTTATAATATTTCTTCTCAGATTTTATTTAAAGTTTTGGAAGAAAAAGATAAAGTTTTGCAGATGGTGGGGATGTTTCAGAAGGAGGTCGCTGAAAGGTGTATAGCTTCTCCCGGAGGAAAAGATTATGGTATTTTATCAGTGTTTGTTCAAGCTTATTATGAAGTGAAATATCTTTTCACTGTGAAAGCCGGTGCTTTTAACCCTCCACCAAAAGTGTTGTCGGGAGTGATTGAACTTCGCCGGAATGAGATAAAACATTTAGACTGTGATGAGAAACTGTTTAAAAAAGTTGTAAAAGCAGCTTTTAATCAACGCCGAAAGACTTTACGAAATGCATTGGCATCCGTGATTTCAAAAGACAGGATGTCCGATCATTCTTTCTATGATAAAAGAGCAGAACGTTTGTCGGTCGGTGATTTTGTAGAGCTCACTCAGATAATTGACCGGGCAAAAAAGACGGATAGATGAAACGCTCTGATTTTGCGATAGTAGGTGGGGGGATAGCAGGATTGACAGCCGCTATTACACTGGAGCGATTAGGCATAGATTATCGGTTATATGAATCGGCTCCTGAGTTGAAAGGAATAGGCGCAGGGGTAGGGCTTGCTGCTAACGCCATGCACGCCTTTGAGTATATGGGTCTGCGGGAAGAGATTGAACAGCTTGGCCATCATTTACCTTCTTTTAATTTATGGGATGAGAAAGGGGAGATTTTGTTAAAGCCGGATACGCAAAAAATCGCTCAAACTTTTAAGCAGGAGAACTTTGTTATTCACAGAGCAGATTTACATGCGTTTTTATTGTCAAAAATAGAATCTTCAAGAATTAGTTTAGGCAGCAGGGCGACCCGTTTTTCGATGGAAAACAAGGGGGTTCAAATAGGCTTTGAGAGGCAGCATGCTGCGGAATGTGAAAAATTAATTATTGCCGATGGTGTGCATTCTACATTGAGACAACAATTGATTCCTAATTCGAAACCTCGCTATGCAGGATATACTTGCTGGCGGGCTACGATCGATAATAGCAAATTAAAGATAGATAAAGGTATAGAAGTCTGGGGAAGGAAAGGGAGGTTTGGTTTATCTCCTTTGGTTAACGATAGGCTGTATTGGTATGCTTGTATAAATGCAGAACGAAACAGTAAAGAAAAAGCGGCGTATAGCGTCAGAGATCTGAAGAATGTTTTTGTGGGTTATCCTGATGAAGTCCAACATGTGTTGGCGCAAACGCAAGATTCAGATTTGATTTTGAATGATATTTTGGATATAAAACCGCTAAAAAGATATGCTTATGGTTCGGTTTTACTAATAGGCGACGCAGCTCATGCCACCACACCGAATATGGGCCAGGGAGCTTGCCAGGCAATCGAAGACGCTGCGGTGATGCTATCGGTTTTGAGAAAGAACTCTACAGTTTCAGATGCATTCACAGAGTTTGAAAACCGTAGATTATCAAGGACGCGCTATATTATCCGACAATCCAAACGGATAGGGGATATAGCGCAGTGGGAGCATCCTTTTGCTGTCTTTTGCCGGAATAGCTTGATGAAGATTTTACCCTATCGGTGGTCTCAAAAACCTATTGCAAAATTGTTGAACGCAGATTTTATGAAAAGTAACTGATTATGCAAAATAAAATATTGATAGTCGATGATATCCATGAAGTGTTTTTCGAAAAGCTAAAACAGCAGAATATAGCTTTTGATTACCGCCCGGAGTATACGGAGCAGGATGTGTTAAATTGTATTGAGCCGTATGTTGGGTTGGTTATTCGTTCGAAATTCAATATTCAAGCTGATTTTTTCGAAAGGGCTACGGAGTTAAAATTTATTGCACGGGCAGGTGCAGGAGTGGATAATATCAATGAGCAAGCTGCTCAGGATGCGGGCGTGGTCTTGATAAATGCACCGGAAGGAAATCGGGATGCAGTGGGCGAACACATGATAGGTATGTTGTTTAATGTATTGAATAACCTGAATAGGGGAGATAGGGAAATTAGAAGCGGAATCTGGCAGCGCGAAGAAAATCGAGGTTACGAGTTGATGGGAAAAACTGTAGGATTAATAGGGTATGGGAACAACGGCAGTGCGATGGCAAAAAAACTATCTGGATTTGGCGTTAAGGTATTGGCTTACGATAAGTATAAAAAAAAGTATTCGGATACTTATGCGGAAGCGTCAACTATGGAAGAATTGTTTCGGGAAGTAGATGTCTTAAGTATTCACGTTCCGCTGACGGCAGAAACTTCAGGGCTAATAAACGAAGGTTTTATTAAAAAATTTCATAAACCTTTTTTTTTATTGATGGGTGCAAGAGGTGGGATAATGGATATGGCGGCTATATGTAGAGCGTTGGACGATAAAAAAATCTTAGGAGCGGCATTTGACGTTTTGCCTATAGAGAGATTCCCGGGATTAGCAGAAGCCAGCTGGTTCCAAAACTTGAAAGAAAGAGAAAATGTTATTTTTAGCCCGCATGTAGCGGGGTGGACATTTGAGAGTTATGTGAAAATAGCCGAAGTATTAACTGAAAAAATCATCTCTTTTTTTCAAAAATGTAAATAGTTATATAAACGTCAAGTAAAAATTTAAATAGTTTCTTCGATTTGCAAAGTGCCGATAATTCGTTTATTTTTGATTGCAAAGAGAAGATTTAACACAAAGCATTAAAATAAGATGAGCGAAAAAGTTAAAGTAGGAATTACTATAGGGGATGTGAATGGCGTAGGATTAGAAATTATCATTAAATCTCTTTTGAATAATAGGCTTTTTAATTTTTTCACTCCTATCGTTTACGGACATTCCAAAGTCGCTGCTTATCACCGCAAAGTTATAGGGGTGCACGATTTTAGTTTCCATGTCATTGACTCTGCGGATTCGGCTCATCCCAAGCGAGCAAACATAATCAACTGCTGGGAAGAAGATGTAAAGATCAGTTTGGGAGAAGAAAATGAAGTAGGAGGGACATATGCTTTTCGATCTTTGGAACGGGCAGTTTCCGACTTACAAAAAGGCTTAATTGATGTATTGGTGACAGCTCCTATCAGTAAAAATAATATTCAACAGGAAGGTTTCCATTTCCCTGGGCACACCGAATATCTGCAAGATGCGACGCGATCAAAAAACTCCCTGATGTTTATGTTGTCTGAACACCTTAGAGTGGGGGTAGTGACAGGCCATATTCCCATCAGTGAAGTGGCTAAAAATGTGACCAAAAAAGAGATTCTGTCAAAATTGGAATTGATGAATGAAAGCCTAAAAATGGATTTTTGGGTTCAGAAACCTAAGATTGCCGTGTTGGGTTTAAATCCTCACGCGGGAGACAAAGGTTTGATAGGTAAAGAAGATATGGAAATTATTGTGCCGGCGGTAAAAACAGCTTTTGAAAAAAATATATTAGCTTATGGGCCTTACCCGGCGGATGGTTTTTTTACAAGCAAAACATATAAAAAATTTGATGCAGTACTCGCTATGTACCATGATCAAGGTCTGATCCCTTTTAAGCAGATTGCCGCGCGGAAAGGAGTGAATTTTACAGCGGGGCTGCCGGTGGTGCGTACCTCTCCGGATCATGGAACAGGCTATGATATAGCGGGCAAAAACCTGGCATCCAATGAATCTTTCTTAGAAGCTATTTTTGAAGCTGTACATATTTATAAACGAAGAAAAGAACACTTGGAACTGAAGGAAAATGCCTTGCCTTTCAAAAAGATATCAAAAGATAGAGATTAAAGGGATTTTTGCTTTCTTTATAGCTCAATAAAGACCTTTTGATTTACTTTTTATCCCTTTTACATTTACGTATTTTTGAGTTCCTGTTTTGACGAAAAGAAGACTGTCTGAAAAAAAATGAAAAAAATATTAAAACATCCCATTCTTGATTTAATTTCAGAATTTGCTGATAAGAATAGCGTTGAGTGTTATGTGATAGGTGGGTATGTGCGCGATGCTATTATGGAACGTCCCTTTAAAAATGATATTGATATCTTAGTCTTGGGAAGCGGAGTTGAGTTTGCAAAAGGATTGGGAGAGAAGTTTAAGGCAAAGGTTTCTGTGTTTAAAAATTTTGGAACAGCCATGTTTAGTCATGACGGGATTAATTTAGAGTTTGTAGGGGCGCGAAAGGAATCTTATCGGGCAAACTCCCGTAAACCTATCGTAGAGGACGGGACACTCTCTGATGATCAGAAAAGAAGAGATTTTACGATTAATGCTCTTGCCGTTTCTTTAAATAAAAATAATTTCGGTCAGATATTAGACCCTTTCGAAGGATTAGAGGATATTAAAAAACGTATTATCCGTACACCTTTGGCTCCGGATCAAACTTTTTCAGATGATCCGCTTCGGATGATGCGGGCCATTCGCTTTGCTACGGAATTGAATTTTAAGATAGATATGGACGCTGTCCAGGCTATTGTTGATAATAAAGAAAGAATCCGGATAATTTCAAAAGAAAGGATAACAGATGAATTGAATAAGATAGTAGCGGCGAAAACCCCTTCTATCGGATTTAAATATCTTTTTGATTTAGGACTGCTTTCTATTATTTTCCCAGCATTAGCGGAATTACAAGGGGTAGAATATAAAAATGGAAAAGGACATAAAGATAATTTTTACCATACGTTGGAAGTGTTGGACAATGTCGCAAAGATGAGTGACAATCTTTGGTTGAGATGGGCAGCAATTATGCATGATATTGCCAAACCTGCGACCAAACATTTTAACCCTAAAGTAGGCTGGACATTTCATGGTCATGAAGACAAAGGAGCCCGTATGGTTCCTAAATTATTTGCCTCTTTAAAGTTGCCCCTGAATGAAAAAATGCGTTTCGTTCAAAAAATGGTACAGCTACATTTGCGTCCTATCGCTTTGGTGAAAGATATTGTGACAGATTCAGCCGTCCGCAGGTTACTTTTTGATGCCCGGGATGATGTAGACGAACTGATGCTTTTGTGCCAGGCGGACGTGACGACTAAGAATGCATACAAGAAAAAAAAGTATCGGGAGAACTTTGAAAAAGTAAAACGAAAATTAAAAGATGTAGAAGAAAGAGATAAAATCCGCAATTGGCAGCCTCCTATCAGTGGAGACGATATCATGAACGCTTTTGGGATAAAACCAGGGAAACAGGTAGGTCTTGTGAAAAAAGCTATACGGGAAGCTATTTTAGAAGGTGAAATCCCTAACGCCCGGGAAGAAGCGTTTCAGTATATGCTGAAAGAAGGAAAGAAGATGGGTATGGACGTAAAAAATAACACTGTGCCCTCTTGCGCCGATTCGGAAGAAAGAGTTACACATTCTGATAAATAATAAATTTTAAAGCATAACGAAATGGCAGTTTACAGATTTAAGGTCGTCTTTGAAGATGATGATGAAGTATATCGCGAAATTGACATGCTTCCGAAAAATACTTTTGAAGATTTCCATAATATTATACACCAATCAACAGGGTATAACACAGAACAGTCTGCAGCATTTTATAAAAGTAACGACAAGTGGAAGAAAGGAAAAGAAATTGTTTCGCGGTTATCAACAGACAAGGGAAAAGAAAGTCAGAGTAGTTTTCATACTTTAAAACTTGCCAAGTGTATAGATGATCCTCACCAAAAATTTTATTATGTATATAATTTTGAAGAACCTTATTCATTTAGAATTGAATTAATACGTATAGTAAAAAAAGATCCAGATACGGCATATCCTTCCATTTTTAAGTCAGTAGGAACTGCTCCTAAAACGGTTAAACCAGAGGTAAAACTTAAAGAGGCCGAAGAAAAGGACAATATAGAAGATATAGAAGGAAAGGAAGAAGGTTTAAATGAAGAATATGGAGTAAGTGAGGATGACTTGGATTTCTTGGAGGGAGAAGAGCATTTTGAATAAAGTAGACTCTTCCTCTACCCTTGAAAAAAAAGTACTGCTTGCCATAGTTGGTCCCACAGCTGTAGGGAAGACAAGTTTGTCTATCCAACTGGCCCAGCATTACGGCACAGAAATTGTTTCGGCAGATTCCCGACAAATTTACAGGGAGATGAGTATAGGCACGGCAAAGCCTTCTTCGGCAGAAAAAAAGGGGATTGTACATTATTTTATCGATTCGCATAGCATTCAGCAAGATTTTTCAGCAGGAGACTATGAAAGAGAAGCATTGAAAGTGTTGGATACAATTTTTGAAAGGCACGCTATTGTAGTTCTTGTGGGCGGTTCAGGCCTCTTTGTTAAAGCGCTGTGTGAAGGTTTGGATTCTTTTCCCCCCATTAAAGAAGGGATCAGAGAAAAGTGGAAAAAAGTATTGAAAGAAAAGGGAATTTCTTATTTACAAAACTACATTAGGGATATCGATCCCGATTTTTATGCTTCCGGAGAAATGAAAAATCCTCAACGGGTGATCCGTGCCATTGAGGTATATGAATCCAGTGGGCTCCCTTTTTCTCATTTTCGCAAAAATGCAGTAAAAGAGAGAGGTTTCGAAGTGATTCCCATCGGGTTGAATCTGGAGAGGGAAGTGCTGTATGAACGGATAAATAAGCGAGTGGACGAGATGATGGATCAAGGCTTGGTAGAAGAAGTGAAAAGTCTTTTGCCTTACAGAGAGCTGCCTGCGTTGCAAACCGTTGGCTATTCCGAATTGTTTGCTTGTTTCGATAAGGTGATCTCATTGGATGATGCCCTTGCTAAGGTAAAGCAAAATACGAGACGTTATGCTAAAAGGCAGATTACCTGGTTTAAGAAGATGCCCGGCATACAATGGTTTTCTCCGGCGGAGAAGAAAGAAATCTTTGATTATGTGGAAAGGAAGATAAAAGAATAAAGTGTTTTTGATAATTATCCATATATAATAGGGGATAGTCTATTTTATTTTTATTTTTGCACCGATAAATAGATGAATGGAGGAGGGGGAGCAGGGGAGAAGTAATATAAGATAAGGCTTACTTTTGAGGATTATAAGTAAAAATAGAAGTGATTCAATACGATTTAATGGTGTTCTTTTATACGGTGGTTTATGTTAAATAGAAGGAGTCTTCGAGCGAAAGTATTACAAACGGTTTATGCGTATAATGTTTCCGATAATAAGAATATAAAATTCTTTGAGAAACAGTTGCTCAAAAATGTGGAAGAAGTGTCGGAGATGTATATTTGGATGTTGAATTTGTTGGATGAGGTTGCCGCTCATGTATTGGAAGATACTGAAAATCGGGCAAGAAAGTTTTTGCCGTCTGAGAAAGATAAATTGATGACCACTAAACTGGATACAAATACATTTATCGAGTCGCTGCGGAGAAATGATGATTATCACCGGTTGGTGAGGAAATACAAAGTAGATTGGAATTATGATCCTGAAATTGTCCGTTCTATTTTTTTAAAACTTGTAGACTCTGAAGAATACATGCAATATTTACAAACAGAAGACAGGAGTATTGCAGAAGAGAAAAATATTATTCGTTATATTTTCCGGAATATTATTTTGAAGAGCTCAGAAGTAGAGCAGGCTTTTGATGCGAAATATATCAATTGGTATGTAGATAATGAAGTCTTAAAAGCTTTAGTGACCAAGACGTTTAAAAACTTCAGTAGTGAAAACCCTCATGAAAATAAATTAGCGGATTTAACACCTAATTGGAGGGAAGATAAAATTTTTATATTGGAGCTTTTCAGCCATACTATCCGGCATGCCGAGGAATATGAGGAGATGATTGCCGATAAAACAAAAAATTGGGATGTGGAAAGGATTGCTTTAATGGATATTTTGATAATGCGCATGGCGCTCGTTGAATTTGAACATTTTAGTACGATTCCGGTTAAAGTAACTATGAATGAGTATATTGAACTGGCTAAATCCTATAGTTCGAAGCGGAGCAGTACATTTATCAACGGTGTGCTGGATAAAATACTGATGGAGATGAAGGAAAAAGGACGTATACATAAGCATGGAAGAGGACTAATTAATTAAAAAAATACAATGAAACTCACACAGAATATATTTGTAATACTTGCCGTTTTGACATTCGGTATCGCCTGTAATAATAGTGAAAAATCAACTACTTACGAATCTTCTTATGAAGATCCGGAATATACGCCTTCGCATTCGGATTCAGTAGTCAATACAGCAAAGAAAAAAGGAATCATTGAATTTGCCAATACGAGTTTTGATTTTGGGACTATTGATGAAGGTGAGCAAGTGGAATATAGCTATGAGTTTACGAATGTGGGGGAAGCACCGATCATTCTTTCCAAGGTAATTGCCAGTTGTGGTTGTACCACACCGAGTTATACCTCTACACCCGTGGCGCCCGGCGAAAAAGGCAATATAAAAGTAGCCTTTGACAGCAAAGGACAACCCGGCAAACAACAAAAAGTAATTACTATTCAGTCAAATGCGGAAGAAAGTGTGATGACGGTAGAATTAAAAGGAGAAGTCAACAAAAAATAACATAATACATATCATTAAATATTTTCTATATGAACTTTACAACTCTATTACAAGCAGCACCCGGTGGAAGTGGATTGATGAGCTTTTTGCCCTTAATTTTAATTGTGGTCGTTTTCTATTTCTTTATGATTAGACCCCAAATGAAAAAACAAAAAGAGCATAAAAAATACATCGAAGAATTAGGAACAAACGCGAAAGTGGTAACCAATGCAGGTATTCACGGAAGAATAGTGGAAGTAAGTGACACCACATTTTTAATTGATGTAGGATCCGGCGTTAAAATCCGTTTCGATAAGTCTGCCATTGCTTTAGATGCATCTAAAGCAGCAAACGGACAGACAAAAGCTTAAAACATTTACAAAAAGCTATCCTAATCCGGATCATGCATGTATGGGTAAGATCCGGGTTGAAATTAAAAGAGCCTGTTTTTATAGTCTCTTTTTTTGTTTTACAAATGTTACCTTTGTAAGACTATGAGATTGCGAAGGATGAATAAAATACAGCGGCGAAAGCTCACTATCTTTTTTAGATGTGTTATTATATCTTTCGTGGCCTGGGCTCTTTTCGCCATTTCAAATACGTATACCTATTCTGTTTTTGCTGGGATCGAGTACGTCAACTTACCTGAAAACAAAGCTTTCCACCCTCTGCAAACCGATACGGTAAGAGTAGGCGTGAGGATGACCGGTTGGGAAATCTTAGTGTCTGCCTTTAAAAAAGACAGCGTCAGTGTAAAGGCAGATATCAGTGAGTTAAAGAATAGGAGTTACATTGTCTTTTCAGATCAGCTAGAGTTTATAAATAAACAATTCAAAGCAGGAAATGAGGTGGTTCAAGTAGCGCCGGATACTTTGTTTTTTGATTTTTCGAAACAAACTCAACGGAAGGTGCCGATAAAAGCAAATCTGAATTTGAAATATAGAAAACAATATAATGTAGCAGGCCCGGTGAAAACCAATCCGGAATATGTCACTATTACGGGTCCACTGGAAGACGTGGCAGAAATTGAATCTATAGAAACGGACAGTATTCAGGGGGTAGATGTAGAGGCAGATGTGCGTGCCTTCAGTTATTTAAAACGAGGGAAAAAGTCTAATATTACTATTTATCCGAGTTATGCCGAAGTTTTTATTCCGGTAGGAGAAATTACGGAAAAAATATTAGAAGTACCCCTACAAATTGAAAATGGCCAAAAGTATACCTCAGTACGTATTTTGCCTTCGAAAGTTAGTTTGACCGTATCGCTTCCTGTTAAAGATTACCACAAATGGACAGCAAGTGACTTTGAAGCGGTTGTAGATTTAGAAGCGTGGGAAAAATACAAAAACCGAAGTCTTCCCGTGATAGTAACGGAAAAGCCTGATTTTACGAAAGTGATCCGTATACATCCTCAAAATATTGACTTTTTCGTAAGACCATGAGTATACATGTAGGCATCACAGGAGGAATAGGAGCAGGTAAGAGCTATGTCGCCAAAGTATTTAAAGAATGGGGTGTTCCCTTTTATGATGCTGATAAAGAAGCGAAAGATTTGATGGTGAATAATACGGAAATAAAAAACGCCTTAATTCAGCACTTTGGTTCAAAGGTGTATACAGAAAAGGGACTTTTAAATAGAGGCTATCTGTCAGAAATAGTTTTTCAGAATCCTGAAAAACTTAAACTGCTCAACTCCATTGTGCATCCTGTCGTTATAAAACATGGAGAAGACTGGGCGAGGAGACAAACTAAGCCGTATTCTCTCAAGGAAGCTGCTTTGCTTTTTGAAAGTGGCTCTTATCAAAAGCTGGATTATACAATACTTGTTGTCGCTCCTAAGGAATTGCGTATAAAACGTGTTCAAGAAAGGGATAAAATCAGTCGCGAAGCAGTATTGCAGCGTATGGATAAACAAATGCCCGACGAGGAAAAACGAAAATTGGCAGATTTTATTATTAATAATGATGGACAAGAACCTCTGCTCCCTCAAATAGAGGCTATCCATCAAAAAATGATGTCAAAAAACAAAAACCTGTGATATTACCCGATTTCTTAGTAGAAAATAAATACGGCTATTATTGTCAGTATGGTGATTTTTATATAGACCCTAAATATCCTGTAAAGAAGGCTGTGATTTCACATGCTCATGGGGATCATGCAGTTCCTGGACACTCTGAAATATATTCTACAGAGGCTACGGTACTGTTTATGCAAGCACGGTATGCCCGGAAAATGCAAGGTACCGCTGCATTTATAAAAACATACAAAGAGCGCTTTCAGATAGGGGAAGTGGAAATTACTTTTTTGCCCGCTGGGCATATACTGGGATCAGCACAGATTTTAATGCAATACAAAGGTGTAAAATATCTTTACACCGGAGATTATAAACTTACCCCTGATGTGACCTGTGAAGCGATAGAGTCTGTAAAAGCAGAGGTGCTGATTACCGAAACTACTTTTGCAAATCCAGCAGTGAGCCATCCTGATCCTAGAGAAGAAATTCAAAAGATACGCGAACAGAAAGCTAAGATACTGTTAGGGTGTTATTCCTTAGGTAAAGCCCAGAGTATAACGGCTTTGATTAACCATTACTGTCCGGAGATAGAGGTGTATATCCACCGGAATATGGAAGCTCTGCACCGAATTTATCAGAAGCAGGGTAGAGCGGATTTGAAGTATAGGCCTTACCGAAGAAGAGAATTTAAAGAGGGAAGCCGTAATAAGGTTTATTTAGTACCTCCTATGACTTTCCAGAATTATTACCGGGCTATCGATATTATTCGGGCTTTTGCTTCGGGATGGGATCGATTACAGGAAAAAAATGGAATAACATTATATATATCCGATCATGCAGACTGGGAACAGATTGTACAGTATATACGGGAGGTAAAACCCGAAGAAATATGGACAGTTCATGGAAATGGCAAGCCATTACATGATTATTTTCATACGACGTTACAGGTACGGGGTTTAGACAAAATAGGGTAGATAGCTTTTTATTCCTCTACATCCTAATAAAATTGATGAAAAACTATCTGTGTATCCCCAGGTTTTCATAGGTTTTGAGCAGAGCTTCATGATTGTCTGTAATAACCAATAATTTATCTTTGTCCCTGAGTATTGTTTTTCCGGTAGGTACAAAGTATTGATCCTTCCGTTTGACCATAACCACTAGGGTTTGATCCGGCATGCCCAGGTTAATTAATTTGTTTCCGTCTTTCAGCGTATTTTCAGTGATCTCAATTTCTGTTAGAATAGATTTGATTTCATTAGGAAAATCTACGTCAAACTCTTCCAGTTTTTTCAGTTCAGGAGCATCTTCTGCAAGCCCCAGCCATCGCGCAATAGTAGGAATAGAAGTGCCTTGTACTAAAAGTGAAATAAGTGTACAAAAGAAGACTATGTTGAAAATAAGTCTTGCATGCGGTACTTGTTCGGCCAAAGGGAAAATAGCGAAAATGATAGGTACTGCTCCTCGAAGACCTACCCAGGATACAAAGGTTTTATCTTTGACAGCCATCTTTTTGAAAGGGGCTAAACACAAAAATACAGTAAGGGGGCGTGCGATGAATATCATGAGTACGCTAACCAAAAGACCGGGAATAATAATGGGGATAAGTTCGTGGGGGTTGACCAGTAAACCCAATGTCAGAAACATGATCAATTGAAACATCCAGGCTAAGCCATCAAAAAAGCTAAGCGAAGCCCGCTTTTGAATAAATTTGGAGTTTCCAATGACTAAACCGGCTATATAAGCTGCAAGATATCCATTTCCTTTGGTAAAATACGTAATAGAGAAAATAAAAATACAGAAGGTAAAAACTAAAATAGGATACAAAGAGTCGTTGTCTATTTTAATTCTATTGATGATAATCACAGCGAGTTTACCCAGAAGAAAACCAATCCCAGCACCAATCCCAAGCTGTAGCAACACCGATCCTCCAGCTACCCAGTAATTGGGGGCGGAATCGACAGAGATGATTTCTATCAATGTGATAACGAGAATATAGGCCATGGGATCGTTGCTTCCACTTTCAAGCTCCAGCATAGGCCGTAGGTTATTTTTTAAATGTAGGTTTTTAGAGCGCAATATAGAAAATACGGAAGCAGAGTCTGTTGAAGACATGGTAGCTGCCAGCAACAAAGAGGTGAGTAAACTCACTTGCGCAGCTTCTATGGTCATGCCCAATATCCACCAGATCATTACCCCGGAGATAAGGGCTGTGATAAGCACTCCTATGGTGGCTAAGAGGATCCCTTTCCCTATTATAGGTTTGATTTCTGAAATTTTGGTGTCCAAGCCCCCCGAAAATAAGATAATGCATAGGGCTATGGTTCCGATAGTTTGGGCAACTCCGATATTCTCAAAACGAATTCCTAAACCATCGTTTCCGGACAGCATCCCTACAGCGAGAAATAATAATAAAGCAGGAACTCCAAAACGAGAACTTGCTTTACCGGCTAAAATACTGAAGAAGAAAAGTACCGATAATACTAATAAGATTATTTCTATTTTTAATTCCATTACATTTTGTGATGCTTTTTAAGAGTGTTATACCAATCTTTTTTTATCCTAAGTGTATTTTCACTATATCTTCTTTCCCTAAGATCTTTATTTTCCACTGCTAAATAATTCTATTTTCTTTTTGTAAAGAAAAATAGCTTGCGTAATTTAAACAGAAAGAATAATGAGCGGAATAGCGAAATTAAGCTCATACTTACCCAAAGTATTTGAAAGAAATGTTTTTGAACTGAAAAGCTAAAAAAATTATTTTTATTTTAATAGCGAAAACATCAAGCACATAAGATAAATAAAAATGAGAAAATATCTTTATTTAATCTGAATAATTCTGAATTTATTTTTCTTTCAGGGAGACGAACTTTGTTCTTGTTTATCAGCGCAAGAAAGAGGTAATGATAGTAGGGTATTTTTTTATGCTGAATGTTTGTCTGATTTATCGGTGGTTTTCTTTAACACTATAACGTGGATAGAACCTCTCTTTCCGATGATAATATATTTCGTGTTTATATTTGTTTTAATCTAGTTCGATCCGTATTTATTTGTGTTTTACAGTATTCAGTAATAAAAAAGGTTGTCTGCAAAGACAACCTTTTATTTCTTTTTTGAGTTTTTATCCCTCGTTTATAAATGGATAACCTCTCCGTAGGCTGCGGCTGCAGCTTCCATTATTGCTTCGCTCAGTGTAGGGTGGGGGTGCACTGACTTGATGATTTCATGCCCTGTAGTTTCCAGTTTTCTGGCGACGACTACTTCAGCAATCATTTCAGTTACATTTTGGCCAATCAAATGAGCTCCTAAAAACTCTCCATATTTAGCATCGAAAATTACTTTTACGAAGCCATCTTTTGCTCCCGCTGCTGCGGCTTTCCCAGACGCTGAGAATGGGAAATTCCCTACTTTTATTTCATAGCCTGCTTCTTTTGCGGCCTTCTCGGTATATCCTACAGAAGCAATTTCGGGTGCACAATAGGTACAGCCTGGAATGTTGTTATAATCTATAGGTTCTACTTCCAAACCTTTTATTTTTTCTACACAGGCAATACCTTCTGCCGAAGCTACGTGCGCTAAGGCTTGTCCTTTTACTATGTCTCCGATAGCATAGACACCTTTTACATTCGTGCGGTAAAACTCATCGACGACGACTTTCCCGTTTTTCTCTGTTTTCACTCCAACCTCTTCTAACCCTAATTTTTCTGTATTTGGAGTGACGCCCACAGCTGACAGTACAATTTCAGCTTCAATTGTTTCTTCTCCTTTGGCTGTTTTTATTTTCACTTTGGATAAAGAGGCGGAGGTATCCACAGCAGTTACTTCAGATTTTGTCAAAATCTTAATTCCTGCTTTCTTTAAAGATTTTTCTAACTGCTTTGAAATATCTTCATCTTCTACAGGAACGATCCTGTCCATATATTCTACAATTGTAACCTCTACGCCGATAGCATTATAAAAATAAGCAAATTCAATTCCTATGGCTCCTGACCCCACTACAACCATGGATTTGGGCTGCTTGGCAAGATTAATGGCTTGTCTGTACCCTATTATTTTCTTGCCGTCTTGAGGAAGATTAGGTAGTTCTCTTGAGCGGGCACCGGTTGCTAATATCGTGTGCTTAGCTGTGTATTCTTTGCTTGATCCGTCATCGCCCTTTACTTCAATTTTATTTCCTTTTTTGATTTTTCCGGCGCCGTTTATAACGTCAATTTTGTTTTTCTTCATCAAAAACTGAACACCTTTACTCATACCATTAGCCACACCTCTGCTTCTTTTCACTACAGCTTCAAAGTCTACTTCCCCGCCTTTTACAGTGATTCCATAGTCTTCGGCATTATTTAAATAATCAAATACCTGAGCACTTTTTAAGAGGGCTTTTGTTGGAATACATCCCCAGTTCAAACAAATTCCTCCTAAGGATTCACGTTCTACGATCGCTGTTTTAAAGCCTAACTGAGAAGCACGGATAGCGGCTACATAGCCTCCGGGACCACTCCCTATAATAATGATGTCGTAATTCATAAAATTATAAAATTCTGAAGTAAAAAAATATTCGAACTAAATTACTCCAAAAATACATAATTTTTTAGACCTTATTTACCGTTGGGTGGTTTTTATCAGGTCTTTGTATTGTAAATCTTCTGTCAAGAAGATAATTACATAAGATAGTACGTGATTTTATTCCCATTTTTGCAATGTTTTATTGAGAAATAATATGCTTAAAATTTTCCAAAAAGTTGCTTTGTTAGAAGCAATATCTACGGTACTCTTGTTTTTTGTGGCCATGCCTTTAAAATACTTTGCAGACATGCCTATGGCTGTTCGAATTGCGGGAACTGTGCATGGGGTTTTGGTGGTGGCTTTTGTTATCCTTCTTGTCTTATGTTGGCAGGAGTTTAAATGGAGTTTAGGGAGAGTTATCAAATATTTTATTCTTTCTTTGATTCCTATTGTTTCTTTTTGGGTGGAAATTGATTTGAAAAAAGAAATCAGGCGGCAAGGGCTTGTCTAGTTTAAATTATTTATCGAAAGACTTTGCTTAACGGTGTTTTAGGAGATACTCCTGACTTTCAATCCCCCGGAATACTTTAGAAAAGGTATCTTATTGCTTTTGCGGCTGCGTTTGGTCGGTAGCTGCCCTCTTTTATCTTTTTTTCGGCCTTTTGCCCTTATCCTTTCTCGCTATCAAGTCTGCAAGCTGATTAGAGTAAATAATTGAAATGATGCCAATACCCATTTTTAACCCGGAAGTCACGAGGAACGTCCTATCATAGCTGTCTGTAGGGGAGTTGTTCTGTACAGATGTAATATGGTTTTTTAATTTGAAAATGAAATCCGGTAATACCGAGACTACTGTGATTAACCCCAATAGAACCAAACATATTTCATAAATTGTTTTGCGGCTTGCCAGTAGGGGAATGTTTTCTTCAAAATCTGTTTTTGTACTGATGAGTCTGGCCATTGGTTTCGTCCTGAAAATTAAAAGATAAGAGAGTACAACAAGTGCCAAGAAGCCCATTACGGTTATAATAAAAACAGGCGTCTGTTCGAACCCTACAAACATTTCAGGGTTCTTCTTTTGTTGTGTCCAAGCCGCTAAATAAATTAAAACGTCCCGAAGTTGACTTATTATAAGAACTACCAAATAAAGGCCCAATATCTTTATTGCTATTTCATACAGGTCAATTTTCTTCATTTTTATTTATAATTTATTTTATCTACTCGTCCTTAAGGACGCTGCTTAAAAAGAGAGGGCTTTTGCCGGCTGTGGCAGAAATAGAGCCTCTCTTTTCGGTTTGATTCTGCCCGGATTGATTTCGGGTTAAGTTTTAAAGTTAACTAAAAAATAATCATCCTTTTTATAACAATATAAACATCAGTTTTTTACGTGTTAAACCTAACTTTACCCTATGTTAAAATCTGCATATACTTGAAAAGTTTGTTTTGTTGCTTGATAGTCACTTTTCAAATAATATTTAGCTATTCTATATTTTCCAGCTTTATAATTGATCTGTTCTTTTAAAAGTTTAATATCAAAGGTTTTATAATCTCCTTCAGGGAGAAGAAAGCCTATATCATTAAAGAACTGATCCGGCGAAATTTTTGTCCATTTATTATTTTCATAATATTCGATATGATAATGCAAGCCTGTGGTGACCGTATCCTGTGTATGGTTTACCATTATTACTTTTAGGGTATCCGGAAGTGCAGAAAGTTTAATTTCATTCGGTTCTGCGGATAAAGTTACAGTATCTGCTAATGTTTCGGTTTCTGTTTCGATTTTATTTTCGGTATTTTCTCCATTATTGAACCGCTTTCCTTGATTACAGCTTGATAAGGTTAATGCGGCTGTTATTAACAAAATAAATTTCGTCATGGTTTTATTGATATCATTTGTTTTCTAAAGTTAAACAACAAACTTTAATAATTCTCTAAGATATATGGTTTTTTACCATTCTTCTAAGGTTTATCAGGATAGGACTTTCCCACATAAACTTTTTATATTTTTTCTTTTTTTCTCAGAACAAAAAGGACAGGACAAACATTACGTCGGGATGGAGTGTAAACGAATGAGGAACAGATTTGAATGGATTTGACACCATATTCAGTGAAAAACACCCGGATCTGCACAAAAGAAGGCGATAAAAGATATGTGTTGTGGCTCATCCAGCTATAAAAGGTTGGCAAACGATACATAAACGGTGACAGAAGATCCATTTGATAAGAGCGAAGATCTATGAGACAGGGTGACTTCTCTACCATACATTATTGCGTTATCCCCATTCTGAAAGATAACAAAAAGTAAGATTCTGCAAAGAAAAAAATTAAAAAAGCACTTTCTGATCAGAAATATCTGAATGTGAAAATACCGTTTACTCTTCGTTGTTTCCTTCAGGTAAGGGAGTTTCGAATTTAATTTCAGTCTTTCCGTGTGGAGTAGGGGTTCCCTCCTTGTTTAGATTCACAAAGACCAATTTATCAATTTTTAAAATAGTCTTTTTCGTGATTTTGTTTCTTACTTCGCAGCGCATGGTGATGGAAGTTCTGCCAAAGTGTGTAGCCCGGATCCCCAACTCAATGATATCTCCTTTTTTAGCGGAGCTAACAAAGTTGATTTCTGATACATATTTTGTGACGACATGAGAGTTCTCCAACTGTACGATAGCGTATATAACAGCTTCTTCGTCAATCCATCTGAGAAGTGTACCTCCAAATAAAGTACCGTTAGGATTTAAATCTTCAGGTTTTATCCACTTACGGGTATGAAAATTCATAGGTATCATAGTATGTTCATTTAAAGGTGTAATAAAAAGGAGTCTTCGTTTAGGGGAAGACTCCGTATAATTTTTATGCGTGGATAGCACGATTATCTGTTGCGGCTAAGGCAGCTTCTTTTACCGCTTCTGAATAGGTTGGGTGAGCATGGCATATCCTGGCAATATCTTCTGCCGACGCTCTGTATTCCATAGCTACTACAGTTTCCGCAATTAAATCCGCTGCGCGGGGACCTATCATATGTACCCCCAATACTTCGTCACTTTCCGCATCGGCAAGTACTTTGACAAATCCATTGGCGTCTCCGGAAGCTTTAGCTCTTCCGGAAGCTTTAAAAGAAAAGCTTCCTGTTTTATATTTTGTGCCCTTTTCTTTAAGCTGTTCTTCTGTTTTGCCTACTGAGGCTACTTCAGGCCAGGTATAAACCACACTTGGGATCAGGTTATAGTTGATGTGCGGCTTTTGGCCGGCAATACTTTCTGCTACGAACACCCCTTCATCTTCCGCTTTGTGGGCTAACATAGCTCCCTTTATTACATCCCCTATAGCATATACTCCGGGTACTGATGTCTCTAAGTTTTCATTTACCGGAATTTTATGGGTTTTCTCTTCCAGTTCTATACCGATCTTATCCAACTCTAAATTTTCTGTGTAGGCAGATCTGCCTACTGAAACGATACAATAGTCTCCTTCGAAAGTGACCTCTTTTCCTTTTTTATCTTCCGCTGTTACGGTCACTTTTTTCCCTTTGGTGTTTGCATTTTTGACTTTATGGCCTACAAAAAACTCCATTCCCAATTCTTTTTTTAGGGTTCTTTGCAGTTCTTTACCTAAACCTGCATCCATTGTGCTGATGATGGAGTTTGCGTACTCTATGACCGATACTTTTGCGCCTAAGCGGGCGTAAACTGATCCCAATTCAAGACCAATTACTCCTCCCCCGATGACGATTAAATTTTTTGGAACTTCTTTTAGTTCCAAAGCTTCGGTGGAAGTGATGATTCTTTTTTTATCTATGGGTAAAAAGGGCAGGGCTGTAGGCTTAGAGCCTGTAGCAATGATGATGTTTTTTCCGGTTATTTGTTCCGTTTCTCCTTTTTCTTTCGTGACTTTAATAGTGTTTTTATCCACAAAGGAACCTACACCTTGAAAGCTGTCTATTTTATTTTTTTTAAATAGAAATTGGATTCCTGCCGTATTCTGGTTGATGACATCTGTTTTTCGGGCCATCATTTTTTCTATATCTACCTTTAAATCAGATAACTGAATGCCGTGTTCAGGGAATTTTTTTGCAGCGTTATGATAGTGTTCCGAAGAATCTAATAAAGCTTTAGAAGGAATGCACCCTACATTTAAACAGGTGCCGCCAAAAGTAGGATATTTTTCTATAATGGCTGTTTTCAGACCGAGTTGTGCGCAACGGATGGCACCTACATATCCGCCCGGACCACTGCCAATTACTATAACGTCATATTGCATATTATTCGAGTTTATGATATTTGTACAAAGATAAAGAATATACGAAATAATTCAGAAGAAAATTGAATAAGCATGGCGTAAAAAAAAACGCCACTCAGAAGTGGCGTTTTTTATTTTATAAATATGTTTTTTGTTGGAGCGTAATTACTCAGCAACAATCTCACCTTTCATAGAACCAAAGTGTCCTGGGAAGCTACAAAGGAATGGGTAAACTCCAGGCTCATCAATAGTAAAAGTGATTGTAGTTTCTTCTCCCGGACCCAATAAGTCGGTGTGTGCTACAATAACATCATCAGCATCTTCTGGAATGTAATCATTATCTTTTGCACCGGTTGCGTCCGCTCCGAAAGAAGCAATGTCAGTTCCAGGAACTAATACAACAACGTTATGACCCATTGATTCTTTAGGAAGTTCGCCTACGTTTTTCAAAGTTAAAGTGATTTCTTCACCGGATTCCACTCTGAAAAGGTCTTTGTCAAATTGCATTTGATCATTGCCTTCAAGGACGATGGTATTGTCAATTTCTAAATCTTC
>JAJYRG010000006.1:0-31333 GCA_021794195.1 Bacteroidota bacterium | reverse complement strand
TCTTCTATCACTTCTGTGCTTTGATTGTCTGCATTGTCGGATGAGCTCTCGCCGCCTCCGCATGAGCTAAATGCAACAGCAAAAGCTAATGCAGGTATAATAAATAGTTTTTTCATGATAATTTTATTTTTTTAATCAAAAACAAAGATATGAAATTTGTTTAAAAACCTGCTCTATCTCAACAAAACTTACGATATAATGATAAATTTTTGGATGCATGTTAATTTCCGGATAGGTTATAGGCACACCTGCGAAGGTATGCCTTGATATTTTTTATACTGTTCAAAGGGTAAGTTTACCCGTTTCAGGAGTTTTTTATTTATACAGTTGCTTCTTCTAAACTTTTTTCTTTTGTTAACTCTTCTTCTAAATCTATTTCTATGCGTAGGTTTTCGATGATATGCTTTTGTCGATCTTGTGTGTTTTTTCCCATGTAATATTGAAGCAGTTGTGCGAGCTTATTATCTTTTGTCAAAATAACCGGATCTAATCTCATCTCTTTGCCGATAAAAAGACCAAATTCAGAAGGGGAGATTTCTCCTAAACCTTTAAAACGGGTTATTTCAGGGTTTTTTCCAAGCTTTTGAATGGCGTCACGTCTTTCTTTGTCGCTATAACAATAAATAGTTTCTTTTTTATTCCGAACCCTGAATAAGGGTGTCTGCAGAATATGCACATGTCCAGCTTTTACTAAATCAGGGAAAAACTGTAAAAAGAAAGTCATCAACAACAAACGGATGTGCATGCCGTCCACATCTGCGTCCGTAGCGATGACGATGTTGTTATACCGTAACCCGTCCAATCCATCTTCTATGTTGAGTGCATGCTGCAAGAGATTAAACTCTTCGTTTTCATAGACCACTTTTTTAGTTAACCCAAAACTATTCAGGGGTTTCCCTTTTAGACTGAACACGGCTTGAGTCTGCACATCTCTGGACTTTGTGATCGAACCACTTGCTGAATCACCTTCCGTAATGAATAATGTAGTTTCTTGGTTGCGTTCATTTTTATCTCCATAATGAATTTTACAATCTCTCAGTTTCCGGTTGTGCAAAGAGGCTTTTCTCGCTCTTTCATTTGCCAGTTTTTTGATACCGGCTATATCTTTGCGCTCTCGCTCAGACTGTAAAATTCTTTTTAATAAGGCTTCTGCCGTATCTGGGCTTTTATGCAGATAGTTATCTAATTTTTTACGAATAAAATCATTGATAAATGTACGGACACTTGGCCCTTCCGGTCCTATATTTTGTGAGCCTAACTTTGTTTTCGTTTGTGATTCAAAAACAGGCTCTTGTACTTTGATGGCAATAGCTCCAATGATAGATGCTCTGACATCGGCAGCATCAAAATCTTTTTTATAAAAATCCCGGACAGTACGAACTATCGCTTCTCTAAAAGCGGCTTGGTGTGTTCCTCCTTGCGTCGTATGCTGTCCGTTTACAAAAGAATAATATTCTTCACCATACTGCTGTCCGTGTGTGATTGCCATTTCAATATCTTCTCCTTTGAGGTGAATGACAGGATAGCGCATAGATTCTGTGTCAATATTCCGTTCTAAAAGGTCTTTTAACCCGTGTTCAGAAAAATATTTTTCTCCGTTGAGATTTATGGTAAGGCCAGAATTAAGAAAAACATAATTCCATATCATATTCTCTACGAATTCAAAACGGTATTTATAGTTTTTGAAGACTCCTTCGTCTGGATAAAAGGTAACCGAAGTCCCATTCCTTTGAGTGGTCGTTTTTTGTTCATCTTTTTCCAAAACACCTTGCTTGAATTGAGCGATTCGGGTTTCTCCTTGGCGATATGATTGGACGGTAAAATTAATGGATAAAGCGTTTACCGCTTTGGTCCCCACCCCGTTTAACCCTACAGATTTTTGGAAAGCTTTGCTGTCATATTTTCCCCCTGTATTGATTTTAGAAACCACATCCACTACAGAGCCCAATGGAATTCCACGGCCGTAATCTCTTACAATGACTTTGTTTTCATTAACGGTGATGTCGATGCTCTTCCCGCCACCCATCACAAATTCGTCAATGGAATTGTCAATCACTTCTTTCAATAATACATAAATCCCATCGTCATAAGCGGATCCATCTCCTAATTTACCTATGTACATCCCCGGCCGCAACCGAATATGTTCTTTCCAATCTAATGAGCGAATACTGTCTTCGTTATACGTCTGCATATTTTTGAAGTAATTTTATTGTCTGTAAACAAAAGTATAAAAAATAATGATGGGCTTGAGCCTGGAAGTTTTTAACAGGATGTGCATAACAATTCTGTTTTGCCCATTATTACTCTGTGTTATAAATTACAATTATTATTTAACATTTGAAGCCCTTATCAGTTCTGAAAGACTAGAGGCATCCTTTGGATTTATTTTTCCAGCCAATATTAAACGAAGTTCCCGACGGAGCTGGGCTTCTTCATACAGTTTTTTCTCATATTCACTTTCTGGTATTAATTTAGGAACGGCTCTGGGTTTCCCTTCGGGATCTACAGCCACAAAAGTGTAATAAGCTACATTGGATTTGTATTTTGTGCCTTCGGGCAAATTTTGGCCATATACCTCCATACGGACCTCTATAGATGTGTTAAAAGCTCGGGTTACCTGAGCTTCTATAGTCAAAACTTCACCTAATTTGATGGACTTTTTGAAAGAGACATTATCTACGGACGCGGTGACTACGACACTATTACAATGTTTTTGTGCGGCCATGGCTGCGCAGATATCCATCCAATAAAGCAAACGTCCACCCATCAACCCTCCAAAAGTATTTGTATCATTCGGAAGCACCAATTCATTCATGGTCGTTTGCGAATCTTTTACCCGTTTTTCATTTTTCATGTTCCTCGTCTTTTAGTTGCTGTTTTATTTTTTTAAACGCTTTCTTAAGTGGAGTGGGAGTGAAGCCTATTTTATTTTTTGTGAAACTATAGTCCAGTCTGGTACTTTCAGGCCTGTTATCCTTTTGACCTATTTCCTCTGCAGAGATAGGCTGTATCAAGTCTTCGTCTAATGTCCAAAAAGCAGCTATTTCTTTCGCAAAATCAAATACCGATAAATAGGTTTCTCCGACAATATGAAAAATTCCTTTTACAGGGCTTGTTATTAAAACCTCTACAGTCTCTGCTATATCGTCAACCCAAGTAGGCATTCTGTAATGATCATGGACTGCTTGTATGCTTTTCCTTTTAGATAAAGTATCTTTTACCCACAACACAAAATTAGACTTTTGACTACCTATCGCTTTTCCATATACCAAAACTATCCGTAAGATACTAAAAGAACAGGAGGAACTTATAATTGCAGATTCGGACAGGGCTTTGCTCTTGCCGTATAAATTACATGGGTTAACAGCTGCATCTTCTGTATAGGCTTTTCCTGGCTTGCCCTCAAAAACAAAATCTGTGGAAAAGTGAATAAGGTGAATATCGTTTTCAGCACAAAATTCCGCTAACTTTTGCGGAACTTCTACGTTTAATTCTACACAGGCCTCCATGTTTTCTTCGCAAGCATTGACTTGAGTCATAGCTGCCGTATGAATGATGTGAGTAGGCTTTATTTCTTTCATCCAGCTATGCAAACGTTCGTACTCTGTCAATAGATTGAGTTGCAGGAAGCTGTGTGCGCTGGCAAATGGGTTAGTTAATGGGGATTGACTTGTGTAGTATATTTCTTCCTCATGATGTCTCAATTGCTCAGCTATTTTACATGCAATAAATCCATTTGCTCCTGTGATTAAGATTGTTTTCTTTTTCATAGCACTTATTATTCTGTAGCTTGAAACTTCATTTTGGATTGTTCCATAGAATTGTCTAAGGTTTTGATAGCCAAATTTAAGATGTGTTCCATCGCTTGGTAGTTGATTTTATCCGCTGTATCCCCGGTACGGTGATAGTCTTCATGGCCCCCGGTATGGAAGAATAAGACGGGAATGCTTTTATCGTAAAAAGAAGTTTGATCCGAACCGCCTCTACCTTCTTTAGAGGTGTAAAATTTTAGGTCCGGAGGGCTTTCAACGTTATCGAAAATACTTTTGAATTGAGGACTGGTACCGTAGCCTATTACAGCTAATGAATTGTCGGGGTTGTATCGCCCTATCATATCAAAATTCAGCATCCAGTGTATCTCTTCCAAGGGAACTGTCGGATGCTCTACAAAATGTTTCGATCCTAATAAACCAAGTTCTTCTGCGCCAAAAGCGATGAACATCATATTGAAAGGCTCGGTAATATCATTCGTAGTATAATGCCGGGCGAGTTCTATCATACCGGCCACACCGGAAGCATTATCATCCGCTCCATTGTGGATTTCCCCGAGGCGGGTAGAATCATGAGAGCCACCATCCCTGCCTGTGCCAAGATGGTCATAATGCGCCCCTATTACAATCGTGTACTCGGCATGATTATCCAGAAATCCAATTACATTTTTGGAAGGACGGATACTGTCCTGTACTTTTACCCGCGTAATTTTGGCTTCAAAGTTTTGCTCATATTCTTCCGTTCCCTTTGGGCTTAGGTTGAATTTCCGGAAATGTTTTTGGATATATTTTGCTGCCTTATCCGCTTCTTTACTGCCTGTAGCTCGTCCGTTCATCTCATCAGAAGCCAAATAATAGATGTGTTTTTTTAGGTTGTCTTGGTTTATTTGAGCTTGCAGAGCAGAATATGTGCAACCGCATAGGAAACCAAGTATCACAGTGAAAAGTTGCTTTTTAAACATTTCGGTTAAATGAAACTGTCAAAGAATTAGCCGATAAGCTTGACTCAGCTAAAATAAAAAACTGGGATTAGGCTTGGCTATCTATTTCTGTTTTTTTCAAGGTATCTTCCTTGAAATATTTCTTTTGAAAGATGAGAATTAGAAAGACTCCGATGGTAATCGCAGAGTCTGCGACATTAAACACGGGTCTAAAAAACAAAAAATCCTGACCGCCCCATAGGGGGAACCAGCTAGGGAAAGCACCTTTTATCAATGGGAAATAGAGCATATCTACGACTTTACCATGAAAAAGAGAAGAGTATCCTCCTCCTTCCGGAAACAGAACCGCTGTATCGTAATATGTGCTTTCGCTGAACATGACACCATAAAAAGCAGAGTCAATAATATTTCCCAGAGCACCGGCGAAAATAAGCGATACGGTAAGGATAAAGCCCTGGTTATATTTATGTTTAATCATATAATATATTCCATATCCTATGCCCATAACGGCTATGATACGAAATATAGATAAAAATAATTTTCCTGTTTCTCCGCCAAACTCCAGCCCGTACGCCATTCCATTATTTTCTATGAAGTGAATTAGAAATTTATCTCCCAAAACTTTGAAGTCTTGCCCAAGCGTCATGTTAAGCTTTACCCAAAACTTTGACAGTTGGTCAATAGTCAAAACTGAAATGATGAGAATCAGTGATTTTGTAAATACCTTCATAGAAAAACGTCACAAGAATAGCTTGGGGTAAGTTGGATGCTTACCCCAAGCTATTCTTATTTTCAATTTAAGAGTAGTCTATGCAAAAAGTTTAATATTGTTTGTTTTTAGCTTCTATACTTAATGTAGTA
The DNA here is from genome assembly GCA_021794195.1 of Bacteroidota bacterium. Taxonomy (GTDB): domain Bacteria; phylum Bacteroidota; class Bacteroidia; order Sphingobacteriales; family Sphingobacteriaceae; genus Sphingobacterium. Next base: position 25,761 of record JAJYRG010000006.1, on the reverse strand, counting down.
TGCGGAACTGCCCTCAACCTTTCTTTTTGGATTAATTTACCTGTTTCCCGGCAAATACCGTATGTTTTATTTTCAATACGTACCAACGCAGCCTCCAGATTATTCATAAACTTCTTTTGTCTTGCAGCTAACTGATTGGTTTGTTCCTTTGCTAAAGTAGCCGACCCATCCTCCAAAGTTTTATACCTGCCTCCGGTGTCGTCAGTACCATTTGCATTTTTATTGCTGAGCGAGCTTGTTAAAGAATCTAATTCTTCTTTCGCTATGCGTAATTTTTCGAGGATGATAGCTTTAAATTCTTGAAGTTCATCGTCGCTGTATCTTGTTTTTTCTACTTTATCAGCCATAACTTATATCTTTTGAATTATAACCTTTAATTTTTCTTCGTCAATTTCTATAGAATGACTTTCTGTGCCGATCGTCTCTTCAAATTCTAATGACTCGGCCAAAATTTCATTGCAAATATACGATAAATTATTGGTTAAAGCTTTTTTGACAAGAGTCTTGCCATTTAATGTTACTTTTATTTTGTCTGTCACTTCCAAACCTTCCTCTTTTCTCAGGTTTTGAACCCGGTTGACAAATTCTCTGGCGATGCCTTCTTCTTTTAATTCATCTGTAACTTGGATGTCAAGGGCCACAGTAAGTTCCCCTAACGTAGCAACCTGCCATCCTTCTACATCTTCTGCGATGATTTGTACATCATCAATATCGATCGTGTAATCAGAGTTTTTTAAGGAATATTGTTTTTCTTTCTCGATCCGTTCGATATCTTCTGTTTCAAAAGCATTGATCTCGGCCGTTACCACTTTCATGTCTTTCCCTACCTTTTTACCTAAAGATTTGAAATTCGGTTTTACTTTCTTTTTTATAATCCCGGAAGTGTCGTGGATAAATTCAATGGATTTAATGTTTGTTTCGGAAAGTACTAAATCTTTTATTTTTTCAACTCTTTCTTCGAAAGCTTTGTCCAGTACCGGGAGTAAAATTTTATTCAAAGGTTGCCGAACATTGATTCCCACCTTTTTTCGTAGCGATAAAGTGAGAGAAGATATGTTTTGAGCAACTGCCATTCTCTCTTCTAATTCTTTGTCGATAAGATTTTCAGCATATTTCGGAAATGCTGATAAATGCACAGATTCCAGTGTTTCCTGATCCGTGACCTGATTTAGATCTAAAAATAATCTTTCTGCAAAGAAAGGTGCAATAGGAGAAATGAGCTTCGCAATAGTAACCAGACATGTGTATAGGGTTTGATAAGCGGAAACTTTATCCTCTGTATAGTCCCCTTTCCAAAATCTTCTTCTGCATAAGCGTACGTACCAATTGCTCAACTGCTCATCGACAAAATTCTGGATCTCTCTTGCCGCTTTGGTAGGTTCATAATCTTCATAATAGCTGTCTACTTTTTGTGTAAGCGTATTCAAAAGAGATAAAATCCATCTGTCGATTTCCGGACGTTTTTCTATAGCAATTTCTTCTTCTGAATAGTCAAATTTATCGATGTTGGCATACAAAGCAAAGAAAGCGTAAGTATTGTACAGTGTACCAAAGAACTTTCTTCTTACTTCATCTAACAGTCCTTCATTAAATTTAAGGTTATCCCATGGGGCTGCATTACTGATCATATACCAACGGGTGGCATCTGCGCTGTATTTGTCGATAGTGTCAAAAGGATCGACTGCATTTCCGAGGCGTTTGGACATTTTGTTACCGTCTTTATCCAGTACTAAGCCATTGGAGACTACATTTTTAAAAGCTACGGAGTCTTTTATCATTGTAGAGATAGCGTGTAAGGTGAAAAACCACCCTCGCGTTTGATCAACTCCTTCGGCTATGAAATCCGCAGGAAATGCGGAATGAAACTTCTCTTTAAAGGGACTTTCCTCTTTCGCTGCCAGCTTGCCTTTGTCTAAACCCCATTGCGCATAAGGCATAGCACCGGAATCAAACCAGACATCAATTAGATCAGGTTCTCTAAACATTTTTTGTCCTCCGTCAGATACCAATACGATATCATCTACGTAAGGTCTGTGTAAATCTAATTCTTCAGTATGAAACTTTTCTAAATAAGAACTGTTGATTTCAATTTCTTCTTTGGACAAGACACCGGATTCAATTGCAGACTGTAGTTTTTCTTGGAGTTCTGGTAGGGAACCTATACAAACTTCTTCGTTTTCATCTTTCGAACGCCAAATAGGTAGGGGAGTACCCCAATATCGGGAGCGGGATAAATTCCAGTCCACTAAGTTTTCAAGCCAATTTCCGAAACGGCCTGTTCCGGTAGATTCGGGTTTCCAATTGATCGTTTTGTTGAGTTCCACCATTTTATCCTTTACTGCGGTGGTTTTGATAAACCAGCTATCCAAAGGGTAATAAAGCACCGGTTTGTCTGTTCGCCAGCAGTGGGGATAAGTGTGTTCGTATTTTTGGACTTCAAAAGCTTTGTTGTCTTCTTTCAGCTTGATAGCAATCAATACATCGGTAGGCTTGAAGTTTTCGTCTTTGCGTTCTTCATCTGAATAATACTCTTCTTTGACGTACCTGCCGGCAAAATCCGTAATTTCATCAATAAATTTTCCATTTCTATCTACCGTAGGAACATCTTTTCCAGCCTTGTCTTTCACTAAAATAGCCGGAATACCATGCTCTTGGCATACCCGGAAGTCATCGGCACCATAAGTGGGAGAAGCATGCACTATACCCGTTCCGTCTTCTGTGGTGACAAAATCTCCTTCCACTACTTTGAAAGCTTTTTCTATAAGCTCTTCGGAAGTAATATAGGGCATGAGCTGTTCATAGCGCAAGCCCGTCATTTCTGTCCCTTTAAATTCATCCCGGATTTCCCAAGGAATTACTTTGTCTCCAAAAGAAAAATCTTTTAAATCAATTTTCTCTCCCTCTGGATTGAAATATTTTGGAATCAAATTTTTAGCTAAAACTACACTTATGGGTTCGCCTGTATAACGATTGAATGTTCTTATTTTGACATAGTCAATTTTATTACCAACGACTAAAGCGGTATTACTTGGCAGTGTCCACGGTGTAGTGGTCCAAGCTATCATTGCTGTGTCCTCTTGTGGCGTCTCAAACAAGCGTCCGATTAAAGGATGTACTTGATCTTTTACGACTCTGAACTGTGCAACGATGGTGGTATCGCTTACATTTTTATACGTTCCGGGCATATTCAGTTCATGAGAACTTAAGCCTGTTCCGGCTGCCGGAGAAAAGGGCTGTATAGTGTAACCTTTATATAAAAGCCCTTTTTTATATATTTCTTTAAGCAGATACCACAGAGTTTCTATGTATTCATTTTCATATGTGATGTAGGGGTTGCCCATATCTACCCAATAGCCCATTTTCCGGGTTAGATCATTCCAAACATCTGTATATTTCATTACTTCGTTCCGGCATGCCCGGTTGTATTCCTCTACAGATATTTTAGTGCCTATATCTTCTTTTGTGATGCCCAATGTTTTTTCCACGGCTAACTCTATAGGAAGTCCATGGGTATCCCAGCCTGCTTTCCGTTCTACTCTAAATCCTTTTAAAGTTTTGTATCGACAGAATATGTCTTTAATGGAACGTGCCATTACGTGATGTATTCCGGGCATTCCGTTCGCCGAAGGAGGACCTTCGTAAAATGTATAAGGTTTACTCCCGGGCCTGCTGCTAATACTTTTTGAAAAAATATTATTTTTCTCCCAATACGTTAAAACCTCTTCGCCTATTTTCGATAGATTCAAATATTTATATTCCTTATACATTCTTAAAAGTTGTTGATTTTAATAAAATTATGGGCGCTAATTTAATCAATATAGATGAAAGCAAGAAAGACAACCTTTGGAAAGGTGAATTTTTTATAAAGACAAATAAGTGAAGGGCTTTGTTATCTTGATTTGTTTATTTTTTGATTTTTAAAATCTTCGCGGCTATAAGTCCCCGGGGCAGCATGGTCGCCTTCTTTAAAATGAAGATTTACAAAATGTATGCTGTCCGATTCTGTTAATGTGAAAATTGCCGTGGCTAATATGGCTTTTGCTCCCGCGCTTCCGCTTTCACGGGTAAGATGGTCTGCATTCTCTATTTTTAAAAATAAAGTGTCATGTGAAATGCTTTTGAAATCGAACTTGACTTTATCTTTAAACTGATGATTGACAATAGTAAGCAGCTCCTTTGGGCTGTGTTTTTCAGTAGCTGTGCTATCCTTTTTGACAGGGATATCTTTGTCGATATTATATTCCCACACAGGTTCTTCTAAAGAAAGGGTTGTGTCAGTTTTGAGAGAGTCTTTATTGCTTATACTTTCCCCTTGTTCTTCCTCGTTTCTAAAACAGGAAGCCGCCAAAGTGAGAAAAAGTACAAATACGACTACTCTTTTCATTTAGAATTATTATTCATTAATTATATACATCGCCTTTAGCGCAGAGGCATTTTCTCAACGGTTTATCCTCGGGTTTAAAAATTTATTACGTCGGGATAAACCGGAGAGAAAAAAGTTATTGCATGTCAAAAAGATGTTTTTCAGCATGGTACGAAGATCGTACTAAAGGACCGGATTCCACATATTTGAAGCCGATCTCTAACCCAATCTCTTTGTACCGATCAAATTGTGCAGGTGTTACCCAATCGATGACAGGGTGATGTGCTTTTGTAGGTTGTAAATACTGTCCTAAAGTTATCACATGTACTCCCACGTCATACAAATCCTGCATCGCTTCGATTACATCTTCTTCTTTTTCACCCAGCCCTAACATGATCCCGGATTTAGTCCGTAAGCCGGCTTCGGATATTCTCCGCAAACATTCTAAAGAGCGATCATACTTCGCTTGGATTCTTACTGATCGGGTTAACCTCCGGACCGTTTCCAAGTTGTGCGATACAACTTCGGGACGTTCTGCTAATACTCGTTCCAAATTGTACCACTGTCCTTTGAAATCAGGAATTAGAGTCTCTAAAGTAGTACCGGGGCTTTCCCGCCGGATGGCTTTTATAGTTTCGGCCCAAATGATAGAACCTCCATCTTTGAGCTCGTCGCGATCCACAGAAGTAATGACACAATGTTTTACGCCCATAAGTTTTACCGAGCGCGCTACTCTGTTAGGTTCATCTTCATCCACAGGGAGAGGTCGTCCGGTGGCTACTGCACAGAAAGAACAGGAACGGGTACATATGTTACCTAATATCATAAAGGTAGCTGTACCTGCGCCCCAGCATTCTCCCATATTAGGACAATTCCCACTTTCACAGATGGTGTGGAGGCGATGTTCATCTACTAAATCCCTAACTTGTCTATATTCTTTTCCGACAGGAAGCTTTACGCGAAGCCAGTCGGGCTTTTTCTTCATTGAATCTGCTGGTATAACAGGTAATTTTATCATAATACACAAATGTACATAATATAATATAATACCCCCAAAAAACCCTCTCTTTAACTCGAAGTATACCGGTGTTCTCACGGTGAACTTCTTCAACGGGTGGTAGGTATCTTTTTAAGTGTACCGCCTGTAAAATACTGTGAGGCAGATCTTTTTGTTTAAGTGTTTTGCTACACCTTGCCTTATAAAATTGAAGGGGAATATTGATGATTTATTCTGATATTTGCCTATCTTTTGGGGGAACCCATATTTTATCATGAAAAAGATTAATATTTTTATATTTTTTATACTGGGCATACCTTCATTGCTATTTGCACAATCATCGTTCGATCTGCCTTTGATTCCTAAACCAAATAAAATAATATTTTTAGAAGGAGAGTTAAATGTTGACCTGCCTTTGCAGGTATATATTTCAGATGAGTTTTCGCCGTTTGAGTATTTAGTGGACGAAATTCCAAAAATTAAAGTTTTCAATATTGAAAGGATCAAAAAGGTAAGGCGTTCTCATAATAAAGGACTGAGGTTGTTAAAAGCTCAAGATTCAGATCTTCTTGCAGAAGATGCTTTTAAACTGACAGTGGATGATTCAGGGATTGTGCTCAAAGCGCATAATTCGCAGGCGTTGATCAACGGAGTTATGACCTTAGTTCAGCTCATGAACTTTATTCCGGAAAACAACATTATTCAGGCTTTAGAAATTGAAGACAGGCCCCGTTTTCCGTACAGAGGATTGCATTTGGATGTATCCAAACATTATATGCCTCTCAGTTTCATCCATAAGCTTATAGACGTTATGGCTTTTTATAAATTCAATTATCTTCATTGGCATTTGACAGGTGAGGCCGGCTGGCGTTTGGAGATCAACAGGTATCCTGAATTGACTCAGATAGCCGCTTGGCGCACCCATACGCATTGGAAAGACTGGTGGGAAAATGGACGCCAATATTTGAATGAAGGAGAGCCCAATGCTTCGGGGGGATTTTATACACAAGAAGAAGCAAGAGATCTGGTTTTATATGCCTTGAAAAAGGGGATTACTATCATTCCGGAAATTCAATTTCCAGCTCATTCTGAAGAAGTATTAGCCGTTTATCCTGAATTGTCCTGTGCAGAAGAACCTTATGTACAAGGTGAGTTTTGTATAGGGAATGCAAAGACATTTGATTTTATGCAAAATGTTTTAGACGAGGTGGTACAAATTTTCCTTTCGCCTTATATACATATTGGCGGAAAGGAAGCCGATTGGTCAAACTGGGAACACTGCAATAAATGTCAGGCTTTGATAAAAGAAAAAGGGATAGAAAACATAAATGAATTACAAAACTACGCCATTCATCAGGTAAATGAATATTTAGTTGAAAAGGGTAAAAAAATGATAGGTTGGGATGAAATACTACAAGACAGTTTATCAAAAGAAGCGACCGTGATGAGTGGGCGTGGGGAAGAAGGAGGTATGAATGCTGCTAATAATGGATATGATGTCATCATGGCTCCAGCCCGTTATTTGTATTTTGATAATTATCAGGCCGACCCCCGATACGAACCCGAAGCTAGTGGAGGTTATTCAGTCTTAGAAGATGTATATTCTTACGATCCTCTTCCAGCAGAGATAGCGGAAGAACAGAAAAAGCATATATTAGGAGCGCAGGGGAATTTATGGACAGAATACCTGTCAAATCCCCAACAGGTAGAATATATGGCGTTTCCAAGAGCAATGGCTTTAGCCGAAATAAACTGGACGGAAGAAAAGTATAAAGATTGGGAGGATTTTCAGTCGCGGCTAAATGCACATTATGCTGTTTTACAAAATTGGAATGTTAATTATCGCCGGCCTTCCTATAATATTCGATCCGAAGTAATTTTTGATACGGCAAACAAAACAAACATTGTACACTTAAAATCTGAACAAACGCACCCCGATATTCGTTATACAATAGACGGGAGCGAGCCTGATGGAGGATCGACAAAATATAATAAGCCCTTAGAGCTGACGAAATCGACCGTCATAAAAGCCGCTATCTTTAAAGATTCAATACGCTTGGGAGAGATAGAAACAGTAGAGATAGATATTCATAAAGCAATAGGGAAATCAGTACACTATAACAGTCCCTATTCGGACTATTCTGCTCAAAGAGAGCAAACCCTGACAAATGGAATAAAAGGCACGTTACGTTACAAGGATGAACAATGGCAAGGTTTTACTGGAGATGTCGATGTGACATTGGATATGGGTAGAAGAGAACGGTTGAACCGTGTTTCTATGCGTTTTATGCAATTGCCGGATCCCGGGATTTATTTTCCTCAAGAATTTAAAGTGTTTTTTTCAGACAATGGGAAAGATTTTAAGGAAATAGGAAGCATGAGAAATGATCTTGAAAGTGTAGATAAAAAACTCTCTTTTAAAACCTTTTTAGTAGAAATGGATAAACCACAAGTAGCGAGATATATCAAAGTTGTTGCTACGAATGTAAAAGGAGGACATCTGTTTACAGACGAATTAGTGGTATATTGATAAATACTAAGGTTTGAGGGTGTTTTCGGTTCATTTTAATTACTTTTGTAAACTTAAAGAATAGGTAATGGCGAATATTGTAGCAATTGTAGGGAGACCGAATGTGGGAAAATCCACACTTTTTAACCGTTTGACAGAAAGTCGAAAAGCCATCGTGGATGACTTTAGCGGAGTGACCCGCGACAGGCATTATGGCAGCGCAGAATGGACGGATAAAGAGTTTACTATAGTGGATACCGGAGGATATGTACAAGGAGAAGACGATCTCATTGAATCCGGTATCAGGGAGCAAGTTTTGATAGCTATAGAAGAAGCTACGGTCGTCTTATTTATGGTGGATGCCAAAACAGGTATCACCGATCAAGATGATGAAGTAGCCAAAATATTACGGCGGAGTAAAAAGCCGGTGTATGTGGTGGTCAACAAAGTTGACACAAACGAACTGCACTTTCAGACCTCTGAGTTCTATAGCTTGGGCTTAGGGAATGTTTATAATATCTCTTCGATTACAGGCTCGGGTACCGGTGATCTCTTAGATGAAGTGGTGAAAGACTTGAAAGATGATAGTGAGGAAGAAGAAGCGGATTTGCCCAAATTTGCTGTTGTAGGCCGGCCTAATGTGGGAAAATCTTCCTTGGCAAATGCTTTATTAGGAGAGCAGAGAAATATAGTTACTTCCGAGGCGGGAACTACCCGGGATGCCATTGGGACCTACTATAATCATTTTGGGAATGAGTTTTATTTGGTAGATACTGCCGGGCTAAGGAAAAAAGGAAAAGTAACAGACGATATTGAGTTTTACTCGGTGATGCGTACCATCCGGGCTTTGGAAAGCAGTGATGTAGTGATGTTAATGATAGATGCGCAAGAGGGATTGGAAACACAAGATGTCAATATCTTTCATCTGGCAGTGAAAAACAGAAAAGGAGTCGTTATCTTGGTTAATAAATGGGACACCATTGAAAAAGATGATAAAACGACGGAAGAGTTTAAAAAGAGGATTTATGACAAAATAGCCCCTTTTACTGATGTACCTATTTTATTTATTTCGGTGACTGAAAAGCAAAGGATTTATAAAGCCGTAGAAGTAGCTATGGAAGTTTTTAAAAATAAAACAAGAAAAATACCTACTTCAAAGCTCAATAATGTGATGCTCGCCGAGATTGAAAATTTTTCGCCTCCATCGGTAAAAGGAAAGTTCGTGAAAATAAAATATATCACGCAAATACCTGGCCGCTCCCCCATGTTCGCCTTTTTTTGTAATTTTCCGAAATATATCAAAGAGCCTTATAAGCGTTATTTGGAAAATAAGATGCGTGAGCACTTTAACTTCACAGGGGTGCCCATTCAATTGTTTTTCAGACAGAAATAAAATAATAAAATGAGTAAGCGAAATAATTTAGTCGTTTATAATACATTAAGTAGAGAAAAGGAAAAGTTTGTTCCTGTTAATGATCCTTTCGTAGGTATGTATGTGTGTGGGCCGACTGTATACAGTGATGTACATTTGGGAAATGCACGTACTTTTGTGTCTTTCGATTTGATTTATCGGTATCTATTGCATTTAGGATATAAAGTTCGCTACGTGCGCAATATAACGGACGCAGGGCATTTGGAAGGAGATCGGGATGAAGGAGATGATAAGTTTTCTAAAAAAGCGAAGCTGGAAAAACTGGAACCCATGGAGATAGTACAAAGATATACTCTAGGTTTTCATGAAGTATTAAGGCAGTTTAATACTTTGCCTCCCAGTATAGAGCCTACCGCGACCGGACATATATGCGAACAAATAGAAATGATCAAAACGATTATCGAAAACGGTTATGCCTATGAAGTGAACGGAACAGTTTATTTTGATGTCAATAAATTTTCGAAAGAATACGATTACACTATTTTAACCAATAGAAAATTAGAAGATTTATTCGAGAATACACGTGAGTTAAGCGGTCAGGATGAGAAAAAAGGACGTTTGGATTTTGCTTTATGGATAAAAGCCAAACCCGAACATCTGATGCGTTGGCCGTCGCCATGGAGCTGGGGTTTTCCGGGCTGGCACATTGAGTGTTCTGCGATGAGTAGCAAATACCTCGGAGATTACTTTGATATACATGGAGGCGGTATGGATTTGGCCGCTACTCATCATACCAATGAAATAGCACAAGCACAGGCGTTTTGCAGAACACAGCCTGCAAAATATTGGATGCACACAAATATGTTGACTGTAAACGGTACGCGTATGTCCAAATCAGCGGGAAATGGATTCTTGCCTCAAGAACTGTTTTCGGGCGAACACCCTTTGCTAAACAAAGGTTACTCACCCATGACGGTTCGTTTTTTTATGCTGCAGGCTCATTATAGAAGTACGTTGGACTTTTCGAACGATGCTTTAGAAGCAGCAGAAAGAGGATTCAAACGCTTGTTGAATGCGATATCCTTATTGGATAAAATAATCCCTTCTGAAAATGCAGAACCTTTGGATTTAAAAGAGAGAGAGGAAAAGTGTTACGCAGCTATGGACGATGATTTTAACAGTCCTCTTTTAATAGCCGAATTGTTTGAGTTTGTCAGGTTGATAAATACTATTCATGACGGAAAAGAAGCGATAAATAAAGAGGATTTTGATGAATTGAAAGAGCTTATGAACGTTTTTGTGTATTCGGTGTTGGGCTTAAAAGATGATAGTATTGCTGCAGATGATAATGTGGAAGATCTGATGAAGATTATTATCAATATCCGGGACGAAGCGAAAAAGAACAAAAATTATGCGGCATCCGATCGTATCCGTGAAGAATTGAATGCTATAGGTATACAATTGAAAGATAGTAGAGACGAAACTCTTTGGAATAAAATTTGATGGTAAGCGTACAAAGAATATAAAATGAGATTTTCATATAAAAAAAGCGTTTATTTAATCGCTTTCGCTTTTATACTTCCTTTTTTGACTAAAGCCCAGTTGCCTGATCATGTAGGAAGCCTTTTGAATACGGAACGCACAGCTTCTTATTTAGCTCAAACGAAGAGTGCTCATGAAGGTTTGTCTTATATTATTGACAAAGAATCTTCGTTTTACGTTCCTGTCAAAGTAAATGCACGTGATTATTTAAGTAACCGGCCTAACATTCCGGATAGGATGTCTTGGAAGCCTAATTTGGTATTGGTTTCCCGTAGCAAAGACTGGGGGGTTACTTTAGGAGGGATGGAATTTCAGAAGATAGGCGTCATAAAAAGGTATGGGAATTATTTGGCAATTTGGCGTCGTGACCGAAAAGGAAAGTGGAAAATACATCTGCGGGCAGAAGTGGAAAATTATGGAAAAGATCACGATGAAAACAGTAAACCGGAATACTTGGAACCGGACGACGAATGGTATCTTAAACATCGTTCGAATGTTCGCTTAGGCCAAAGGGAAGAGTTGGTTATGCAGAGCGACCAGTTACTATCTTCCGTTTTAAAAACGAGCAATACTACGGCTTATGATGAGTTTTTAGAAGAGGATGCCCGTTTGTTTTTTCCGTGGAATTCTGAAATTAAAGGAAAAGAAAATATTTTAAAGTTTTTACAAAGCGAAAGACTGAAAATTGAGACTAAACCTGAATCTGTAGGCCGGGCATATAGTGGCGAATATGGATATACGAGTGGTACGGCCCGTGTGTTTGACTTGAATGACGAGGAGGGGGAAACTAAGTTCAATTATATCCGGATATGGAAACTTCAAGAAGACTTCCAATGGAAAGTTATGGTGGAGTTTTTGTTTGAAAGATAGATCATAAGCGTCCCTGTTTCTGCTTTTACTTCCGAAAATATTATCATTGTTTTGACCTGAATAACTTTGTTTTTTTGTACCTTTCATAAAGAATGAAAAACAAAAAACGATAGTTATGGCTTTTGAAAGGATTCAATTTGATAAGCTGAAAGACAAGGTTAAGACTACAGAGCAAGCTGTTGCTTTTTTTAAAGATGGAATGACGGTAGGAGCGAGTGGTTTTACTAAATCTGGAGATAGTAAAGTGGTTTTGCCTGCTTTGGCTGAACGGGCAAAAAAAGAAGACATAAAGATTACCTTAGTAACGGGAGCCTCTTTAGGTCACGATACCGATGGTAAGTTGGCTGAAGCCGGCGTTTTGCACAAAAGAATGCCTTTTCAAGTGGATCGTACGCTTCGAAAAAAAATAAATAACGGTGAAATATTATTTACCGATCCACATTTGAGTGAAAGTGTCGAGCTGCTTCATAATAAAACCATGAGTTTGGATCTGGCCGTAATCGAAGCAGCCTATATAGACCGGGATGGTAATATCATACCCACAACCTCTGTGGGAAATTCTGTTACCTTTGCACAATTTGCCAAAAAGGTAATTATTGAAATCAACACCTCTGTACAGCCCGATATTTATGGCATTCACGATATTTACCAAGCGGAAGATTATCCTTTTCGAAATGTAATTCCCATCGTAGCGCCCTGGAACAAAATCGGGAGGCGAACAATCAAGTTAGATCCGGAAAAGGTGGAAGCTATTGTATTTACGGACATCAGAGACAGCCCTGCAGATATTGCTGAACCGGATGAGAAAACACAAGCCATCGCCAAACATATTCTTGATTTTTTTGAAAAAAAAGTACAACAAGGAAAACTTACAGAAAGATTGCTGCCGCTGCAAGCGGGTATCGGAAAAGTGGCGAATGCGGTTTTGACCGGATTTAAGGATAGTAATTTTTATGATTTAACAATGTTTTCGGAAGTGCTCCAAGACAGTACTTTTGATTTGATGGATGCAGGTAAATTGAGCTTTGCTTCTGCTTCTTCCATTACGGTATCAGATGCCTGTTATGATAGAGTGTTCAATAATCTGAATCAGTATAGAGATAAAATTGTATTGCGCCCTCAAAACATATCAAATACGCCAGGGTTGATCCGCCGTCTGGGAATTATCGCCATTAATACAGCTATAGAATTTGATATTTATGGAAACGTGAATTCTACACATATTTCGGGCACAAATATTATGAATGGAATAGGAGGGTCGGGTGATTTTGCACGAAATGCTTATCTCAGTATTTTTGTCACTCAAGCTGCTTCCAAAGAAAATACTATTTCACATGTATTGCCTATGGTGTCGCATGTGGATCACACAGAACACGATGTGGATGTACTGGTAACGGATGTAGGTTTAGCAGATTTAAGAGGCTTGGCGCCGAGGGAAAGGGCACAGGCAATTATAGATAATTGTGTTCATCCGGAATATAAAGAAGAGTTACAATCTTATTTTGACCGAGCTTGCCAAAGAGGAGGGCATACACCACATATTCTCGAAGAAGCATTGAGCTGGCATATACGCTTCAAAGAACAAAAAACAATGAAAAAAACAACTGAAGAACGCGCTATTGAAAATAATATGATTAATTCTTGAGCATATAAACCGTTTATCCGAGAAAAGAGTCATACGCTTTTTTATATTTTTGTTTCCTCCATTGAAACTGGGAAACACCGGCTAAGAAAAGGAAGAGAATAGGGAGGACGATATTGATAAGTTTCCATTTTGTGCTTTCATCCTTCGTTTTGCTTTTATCCAAAAGCATAAGCTTTATGTTCCGGCTTCTCAAGGCTATTAAAGCTTCATCATTCAAAAGATAATCTATCGCATTCAGCAAGAAGGTTTTATTGGCAAACTGATGATTCGTATATTTGTCCCAGCCCAGGGGATAAGGAGAGTTATCTTGTGGATGCAAATCATTGGTTAACCAATCGCCATCCGACATGATTAACATCTTTGCTTTTTCGGAAATAGATTCTACATCAGAGTTCTCAGGAAAACCTTCCGGTAGGGGACGGTTTTCAAATAAATAAGGGAAATTTCCTTCTAACAATACGGCTACAGGTAGAGGCTGTCCTTTAAATTCTCTCGGATCGGGTTTTTCGTCTGCCATGGACAAAGAAATAATTTGTCCGGTTTGTACTTTTTTTGAATAAGGAGAAGAGTGTAAAATAATTTCTTTGTGAATATTGTTTTCTAAAGTATCTATGCTGCTGATAAAAGCGGTGCGTATACCTCCTAAATTTTTAACGAGCGGATGCTTAGATTCGGGAGATATAACAGGGTAAAAGTACCAGGGATATAATTGAATTTGAGAGGAGTTGCCTACAGATAAAGGAATGGACGATGAATTCAAATCTACAATTAAATCATAATTGATGCGAACACCGTACAGGAAAAGCAAGTCATCTAAGTTGAGTTGCTTGCCGTTTACAAACTGTTCTCCATTTTCCCGAAGCTTATTTAAGTCTGCATCTGTTTGATCGATAGCCCAAATAATATTCCCGCCGTGTCTTACGTAATGATCTATTTTATATTTGTTGGTTTCTGATAATGCCTGAGAGGGTTTTGCGACAATTAAAACATCCAGCTTGGTGATATCTTCCAATGAAATGCTGTCTAAATTTACTCTGCCTGTTTGATTGCTTAGAGCTAGAGTGTGTATAGCGTCGTGTAAATATATGTCTTCAGGTTCTCCATTTCCTTCGGTAAAAGCAATAATCGGAAGTTTTTTTTGCATCACTTTTTGAATCCCGGAAAGTAGTCCATATTCTAAATTTTCTATAGAATTATTTAAAACCTCTTCATAAGGGACTCCGGATTTATCTTGTAGAAGGTTTACTGGTATTTCGGTATTCTTTGTATGGACGATCATACCCGGAAATAAAATTCTTTGGCTGCTACCGGTTTCAGAGCGTATATTCAGATTTGTAGCGGCTAAACCTCTTTCTGTTAGGCTTTGGATCCATTCTTCCGAATCCCCGTTTTTTTGGTTGAACGGATCGATGACATCCAGGTAGATATTTCCTTTAGCATACCTTTGGAAATCTTTGACAAGATTAATTGTTGCCTTTTTTAACCGTTCAAAATCACTGGGCAGTTTTCCGTCTAAAAACAAAGTGAAATAAATATCTTCGTCAATTTCTGATAATAAGCTTTTGCTTATTGTGCTGACCGTATGTCGTTTGTCTGAGGTGAAATCTATTTGGTTTTCAATATTAGCAAACCAAGGGATATTCAAAAGAACTATAATAATAACGGTAAACCCATACAAACGAAGGTTGGCTTTCCTCGTTCTGAATGCTCTGTTTAAGAGGATTAGGGTCACCGAAATAAACAAAAAAGATACAGATACGAAATAAGTGAAGTCGCTGAAAGATAAAACCCCTCTGCTGACCGTGTCGTAATGCTCTTTGATTCCCAAAAAGGAAATAAAATATTCATACTCCCGCCACGCCGGTATAGTAGCTAAGGCAGAAAAACCATCATAAAAAAGAAAGCATAAAACGGCGGCTAATAAAAATGAAATAACAGGGTTATGGGATAATGAAGAACAAAAAATCCCTATTGCACAAAAAGAGAAACCTAAAAGCAATAAGCCTATGTAAGAACCAACGATAGCCCCCAAGTCAATATTTCCTACAGGCTGAGCCAATTGGTATATGGAAAATGCATAAATGAGTGTAGGAACAATAGAGATCAAAGTCAATAATAGAGAAGCAAAGTATTTGCCCAATACAATGTCGGCAATGGACAGGGGGCGGCTTCTCAGTAAGTCAAAAGTACCCTCAGAAAACTCTCCTGCGATGGCGCGCATGGTTAGTGCAGGGATAAGGAAAATAAAAAGATAAGGAGAGAGGATAAAAAACACATCCAAATTTGCATATCCATTTTCCAGAATAGAGGTGTCTGGAAAAAACCAAAGCAACAGGCTGGTTAAAATCAAGTAGATACCTATGATTAGATAACCTGTTAAAGAGGTGAAATACGAACGGATTTCTTTTAAAAATAGGGTAAACAAAACGGCTTTTTATTTAAATGATTAATATATAAATATTGAAATCTAATCACAATCATTGTGTGTATAGAACAAAAACTTCTTCCAGATTTTTGCCCGGGTACATATCGTTTAACTCATCCATAGCAAAATGAGTTTTTATTTTCCCTTTATGAATAATGATGATTTCGTCGCACAGGCTTTCTGCTTCTTGCATAATGTGTGTAGAGAGCAACACAGTTTTTTCTTTCCCAAATTTTTTTATCAGCTTGCGGATTTCAATGATTTGATTAGGATCCAAACCACTGGTGGGTTCATCCAATATAAGGACTTGTGGATTGTGGATAAGAGCTAAAGCCAACCCTATCCGTTGTTTGTAACCTTTTGAGAGCTGGGAGATAACTTTATGGCTTTCTGTACGTAATCCGGTTTCTTTTATAATGTTTTCTACCTTGGCTTTGATGTTTTGCAAACGGTGAAAACGAGCTTCATTTGCTAGTATCTCCCGCACATACATGTGCTTGTACAAAGGATTATTTTCAGGTAAATAACCTTGTTCTGATTTTATAACCTTTCCTTTTAGACGAATGTCTTTTTGGTTAATCAGGCATTTGCCCGATTCTATGGGCAGGATACCTGTAAGTGTCTTCATGGTCGTAGATTTCCCGGCTCCATTAGGTCCCAGAAAACCGGTTATTCTCCCTGTAGAAGCGGTGAATGAAATATTATCTACTGCTTTTTGACTTCCATAAGATTTGCTGAGGTTTTCTACAACGATGGACATCTTTGAATCCGATTTAATATAGAAATTTTATACTGTGTTTTTTCTTTGGGAAAGCATAACTATACTGTCTATAGGGTTTTCCAAAGGATTGATATGATGGTGAGCACGTTCGTAGTATGCTCTTCTTTCTTCCAGCTTTTTCTCTATAAATTTCAATAAGTCATTACCCGACAAGCCTTGCAGTGCAGGTCTTTCCCTGATGTTTGTTTGGCTCAGTCTGGCGTGAAGAGCTTTGGCAGAGAGGTTGAGGTAGATAACTAGGCCGTTTTTCAGCATTTGATCCATGTTGTCAAAAAAGCAAGGCGTGCCACCGCCGGTAGCTATAATCGAATTTGGATTTTTGAGACTGTTTGTCAATGTTTCTTTTTCCAACTCTCTAAATTTACTTTCTCCATATTTGTTGAAATATTCAGGAATACGCATTCCGGTTTCTTTTTCCATCAGATGATCCAGATCGACAAACTCCCGGTTAAGCTTTCTGGCTAATCTTCTAGCGAGAGTCGTCTTCCCGGATCCCATAAAACCAATAAGATAGATAGGGGTATTCATATGTTTCTATTTTGAAAAATACTGCTTTTCCAATTCCTTTTTTGATGGAAATGATTTTTTAGACCATTTATTCAATACATCTCCATTTTGTAATAATAGCACGCCCGGATTTGAGCGCACCATGCTTTTCAGTGGAACAGCATCCGCGTAATAAGTTTCTAACACAAAGCCCAATTGCTCGTTTAAATAATACACTTCATCCATAGAGCTTGCGGAAAGAAAAATTCCTCTTAAATTATACTCGTCAGACAGTTCTTTCACGGTTTGATTTATCCGATCTAAAGCTTTGATATCGAACGGGCCTAAATCTTCTACCCTTGTGCTCACTACTATCAGGTTGGGATAAGGTTCATTGATTACCTCTTCGGTAACGTCATTTCCTTCGTTATCGCTGATGAAAAGATCCGAAATAGGGACCTCATAACCTTTTTTTACCAATTTTGATTTAGGATCACCCACAATTTCCCAATCTTCATCTTCCCACATTTCCTGTTCCATATATTCTTTGTCGGTAACCTCTTTCGTTTCTCCACTGTTTGTGTTTTCCAAAGAATAAATATGTTCATACACATCAGGTTCCTCTCCTTCGGGCAATGTCATTTGTTCCGGTATGTTGTTCCCTATTTTATAAGGTAGAAAGTCAATGAAAGGTAAGTAATTATAGGTATAAATACCTATTCCGAAAGAAAAGATAACAATGAAAGTTGAAATTAATCCGCGGGTGAAACTGCTTTTAACCACAGGAGTTATTTCATTGCGGTATTTAAAGAGGAGAAGAATAAAAGCCAGCAAAATTAAATCTTTAATAAAAGATTGCCAAGGCGTCAATGGGATCGCATCTCCGAAACAACCACAAGAAGTTACCACTTCAAAAAATGCCGAATAGAAAGTTAAAAAGGTGAAAAAGATGATCAACAATAGCAGACCCCAGGCAATTTTTTTTCCTTTAAATCCTAAAATAAGAAGACTTCCAAAGATGATTTCCAAAGCACATAAAAATATAGCCAGCCACACACTGATGGTGTTGAGGAAATTGAGGTTAAATACCAGAAAATACTCTTCGAGTTTGTAAGCGAAGCCTATGGGATCATTGGCTTTTATTAAGCCGGAGAATATAAAAACACTGCCTACTAATATTCTGCATATCCACAAGGTGAGCTTCGGGAAGTCACTTGCTTTAGGTTTGTCACTGCGCTGATGTAAATGAATTTCTGACATTATGTTATTTGTTATCTCCGTAGCCTAATTTTATTAATGCAAAAACCGCATAGTTTAGCATATCTTGATAGTTAGCTTCTAAGCCTTCCGACACTAAAGTTTCACCTTGATTATCTTCAATTTGTTTTACTCTGTGTAGTTTTGTCAATATTAAATCTGTCAACGAAGAAATACGCATATCCCGCCAGGCTTCTCCATAATCATGGTTTTTGTCAAGCATGAGATCGCGGGTTATTTGTACTTTGCTGTCGTATTCTTTTTCTACCTGATCTATCTCCAGGTTTATCTTCTCTTTTTCATACAAACCCAATTGGATCATCGCAATAATGCAATAATTGATGATGCCTATATATTCCTCGGGGATGCTGTCGGCAACTTTAGATTGTGATACGGATTCTAAAGTCCGTATGCGTTGAGCTTTAATAAATATTTGATCTGTAATAGACGAGGGACGCATAATTCGCCAGGATGTGCCATAATCATGTGCCTTTTTCAGAAATAATGCCTTACAGATGCTTATTACTTTATTATATTCTTGTAAAGTGTTGTGCATGCAAAGATTAAATATCTAACGTTAAACGCAAATATAAAGAGAAAAACTTAGTTTCTAAGACCTATCCCGGATTATTCATTTTCTTATTCAATGCGTGCTAAATTGTTCTTTTATCGGGCGTTGAAGTTATAGTTAACCTGATGCAAGTCTTATGGGCCATATTCGAATTAATAGGGGGATACGAAAATAAAATGCAGACTGCATTTCTGTTCTTTATTTTATATTTTTAACTTAGAAAATACTATGGGTAATAGAATAATTGCCTGATTGGCATTATGCGGATAAAGTAAAAAGATGGATATAAACGAGTTTTACGAACATATTTTTCAGAAACAACAAGAGGCATTGGAAATGCCATCGAATAAAAAAATTGCAAAATGGGCTGTCGATTTGATTCATTTGCTTTTTCCGGAACGGGATTCAGAATGCTTTCGCAATGCCGGAGAAGTGGAGGTTGCTTTTAAAAACTCTGAAGCTGAGTTGTATGATTTATTGACGAAGACGAAAGCATGTGATGATTGCGATAATTTCAGGGTATCTGTAGAGTTCTTTCGTGACTTACCTTCTGTGTATGAGATTATGAAAACGGATGCGCAGGCCATAATGGAAGGGGATCCAGCGGCGCAAAGTATTCGTGAAGTGATACGTACTTATCCGGGTTTTACGGCAATTTGTATGTATCGCTTGGCAAATTTACTTTATCGGGCAGATATCCCTTTAATCCCTCGGATATTAACCGAGTATGCGCATTCCAAAACAGGGATAGATATCCATCCGGGTGCGCAAATCGGACGTTATTTTTTCATTGATCACGGTACAGGCTTGGTCATTGGGGAAACTTGTACAATAGGAGAGCATGTTAAACTCTATCAAGGGGTGACTTTAGGGGCTTTAAGTGTGGACAAAAAACTTACAAAAACAAAACGCCATCCTACCATAGAAGATCATGTAGTAATTTATGCTGGCGCAACTATATTGGGTGGGAATACGACTATAGGACATCACTCTGTGATTGGAGGAAATGTTTGGCTGACTTCCGGAGTAAAACCCTACACGACTGTTTACCACTTGGCAAACACAAAAATCGATAGAATAAAAAAAGTAGAATAAAATACATGAAAATAATAGATATCATAGGAAATACTCCTTTAGTGGAAATTAAAGGGTTTCATCAAAATGCCAACGTTAAACTTTTTGCGAAACTAGAAGGGCAAAATCCAGGAGGATCGGTTAAAGATCGGCCGGCACTGTATATGATAAAATCAGCCATAGACAGAGGGGATATTACTCACTCTACAAAATTGATAGAAGGAACAAGCGGTAATACAGGAATTGCGTTGTCGATGATCGCAGGTCAATATGATCTACCTATAGAGATTGCTTTGCCTGAAAGCTCTACGAAAGAAAGGGTGGTGGCCATGAAGGCTTATGGTGCAAAAATAACCTTATTGGAATCTATGGAAGCATGTAGAGATTATGCCGAAGAGAAAGGCAAACAAAAAGGTTATTATGTTTTTAATCAATTTGCCAATCCGGATAATTATACCTCTCATTATGAGACGACAGGTCCTGAAATTTGGCGGCAGACAGAGGGTGAAGTTACACATTTTGTAAGCGCTATGGGAACTACAGGAACTATCATGGGCTGTTCCCGCTATTTAAAAGAGAAAAATAAAATGATAAGAGTTATAGGTTGCCAACCTTCTGAGGGGTCTTCAATACCCGGTATCCGAAAATGGCCAACTGAGTATTTACCGAAAATATATGACAGCAGCCGGGTAGATGAGATAATAGAGCTCTCCGATACAGATGCAAAACTTAGCTCGCAGGACTTAGCAAAAAGAAGCGGTATTTTTGCAGGTATGAGTTCAGGAGGAGCATTTCATGCGGCTTTGCAAGTAGCGAATTCAATAGAAAGAGGCGTAGTCGTATTTATCGTATGTGACAGAGGGGATAGATACTCAAGCTCCGATCTGTTTTCAGATATATAGAAGTAAGGAGAAAATAGAGACGAAAAATATGTTTTAAAACATAAAGTGTTATTTTTGGCGTAAATAATGTAATATTATTCATAAAATTGAATAAATGTGTCAACCTGAAAAGTAATATTATGATGAATAAAAAATTAATTGGGGCTGCTGTTGTGAGTATTATGCTCTTCTCATGCGAAAGCCCAGAGGATAAAACCTCCGCAGATACAGATGAAGTACATCACCCTGCATCCCAGACTATTCCGGAAGAAGCAGAAGAGTTTATTGGGCGATGGGATCTGACTTTGGATAAAGAGGGAGAAGAAATGCCCTCTTGGCTTGAAATAGAGCTTTCCGGATTCTCTACCTTAGTAGGACGTTATGTAAGCTATAGTGGAAGTGCGCGGCCTATTTCACATGTTCAGTTAAATGATGAAGGTGAATTTAGCTTTTCTATTCCTCCGCAGTGGGAAGATAGTAAAAACAACCTTACGGTAAAAGGTTATTTAGATGGGGATCAGTTAAAAGGTACGGTGACTGCCGGAAGCGGAAAAGAGTATAATTATGTAGGAGTAAAAGCTCCACTTTTAATAAGAGATTCGGAGCCCGAGTGGGGAGAGAGTATTGAATTGTTCAATGGAGAAGATCTGGAAGGATGGAGACTTTCTTCGGAAAAGGAAAATTGGGAAGTAGTTGACGGAGTGTTGACTAATAACGAAGCGGGAGCAAATTTAATTTCTGAAGATACATTTGATGATTTTAAATTAGAAGTAGAGTTTAGGTATCCGGAAGGGAGTAACAGTGGGGTTTACTTGCGGGGAAGATATGAACTGCAGATCGAAGACAGTCCTTTGGACAAACATCCCGGAAGTTTATTTTTTGGAGGGATATACGGCTTTCTCTCCCCTAATGAAATGGCAACTTTAGGACCAAACGAATGGCAGAAAATGGAAGTGACGTTAATAGGACGGTTGGTCACTATAGTAGCGAATGGAAAAGAAATAATTACGCGGCAAGAGATCCCCGGTATCACCGGTGGGGCATTGGATAGTAGAGAAGAGGAACCCGGCCCTATCTATCTTCAGGGAGACCATGGCCCTGTTGAGTTTAAAAGCATAAAAATAACCCCTTCGAAATAATTAGCTTCGACGTAAAAGATAAAGTCGTGTGGCCGGCTTTGGCGCACGGCTTTTTAAGCTTAAGTTAATAACGGACGATCGGGGTTGTCCCGGATATATTTAATTTTACGTTGGAACATTGTGGCTATATTTTGAGCCCTCCATATAGCTTCGTCTGTTTTTTTACCAGAAAAAAGTTTGTTTAGAGTCTTCTCGAAAAGCGAGAGCCATCTTTCAAAATGTTGCTGCTCTATCGGCAGTTGAGCATGAGGGGGAAACGGTTTTCCTGTATAAGTGTGATTGCCCAATAACAATGTTTCCCAAAAGGTATACATGGTGTTTAAATGATCCGGCCAATTCTCTTGAATTTGTTCCTTAAAAATGGGACCAATAAAATCATCTTCGCGCACCAGATCATAGAAAGAATCCACCAACAGTTTGATGTCTTCAAATGTTTCAATATCTCTCTTATTATTAATTGTTGTGTTCCCCATATTCTCTTTCATTGTATCCTCTGGTAATATATACAAAAGTAATTTAATTATTGCAGAGTATATGTGTTTTAGAAGTAAATCTTCAAGGGGTGTCGATAAGAAAAAGAAGTTTTTTTCTTGATGAAAGAATTTAAATGGAAGCCAATTGATTTTGTTTTTATATTAGTATACTTTTGAAGTGAAAGTTGTAATTGGATTATTATGGAAAGAATAGAAAGGAAAATTAATGAATATGAATTAGAAATCTGTGCGAACTCTTTTTGCTCAGCGCAAGCTGCGGATCGGGGAGGAGCGACCCGGATTGAGCTGTGTCAAAGTTTAGAGCTCGGGGGAACTACACCTTCTTATGGATTGATAAAAAGCGTATTAAAAGAGACTCAATTCGGCGTGTATGTTCTTATACGTCCACGGGGAGGGGATTTTGTTTTTTCTGACTCTGAGATAAACGAGATGATATATGATATAGAACTGTGTAAAGATATGGGGGCAAGTGGGGTAGTGGTGGGCGCCTTAAAGCCTTCGGGGGAGATAGATAAACAAGTAATGAACCGATTTTTAAAAGTTACAGGTAATAATATGAAGATGGTTTTCCATAGAGCCTTTGATCGTTGCCGGGATCCTTATACAAGCATGGAACAAATTATTGACTTGGGGTGTGTAAGGGTTTTAACTTCCGGATTACAAGATACAGCTTTTAAAGGGAGAGCCTTGCTAAAAAGATTGATAGACAAGTACGGTGAAGAAATTGAAATAATGCCTGGAGCAGGAGTAAACAGTGGAAATGTAAAAGATATATTATTGGACAGTGGAGCTAAATCTATTCATAGTTCAGCAAAAATTGAACTGCCTACTCAAATGAAATATGAAAATCCTAATTTCTCAGAAATGAATGAGGATAAAATACGGAGCAGTCAGGAGAGAATTGAACAATTGGTGGCTTTATTAAAAAAGCTGTAAGGTGATTTCTTACAGCTTTTAAATATAAAAGATTATAAAAGACGAATTATTGCTTATTGATTTTGCTTTCTAATTCGTTAATTATTTCGTTGTTTTTAGCAACTTGGCTGTTTTTAGGCATTTTTGAACGGGAACCAGCTTCTAAGTTCGTTCCTAATTTTAAAAATTGCACCTTTTGTTTAGCCACTACTTTATTTCTTCTGTTTTTTCTTTTTAAACGGGTTACTGCCATCTCTATTTACTGTTAAAATCTAAAAAACTGAGGTCGGAAGCGGATTCGAACCGCTGTACAAGGTTTTGCAGACCTCTGCCTAGCCACTCGGCCATCCGACCATTACCAATGGTTTGCAAAAATATCATTTACTTTCCATATATAAAAGCTTTTCAGCATAAAAAGCTATTTAAGTCAATATTAAGCTCTCATCCCTTTATAAAGCATATAGGAGAACCTGGATTACATAATTAATATTATCGGGAGAATTTGAGTTAGAATTGTAAAACTGATATAATTCTCTTTACTTTTAAAGGGAATTTACTTTTAACGTTTAAAATATGAAACGACTACATACGGCTTTTTTAGCGCTAACTTTTATACTGACAGCGACATTGACTTATGCTCAAACACAATTAGGTGTCCGGGCAGGAGTGAACTTATCGAAGTTTTATGGCTCGGTGTCGGATGTTACCATTGACTCTGAATCTTTAACCTCTTTTTATTTAACAGGATATGTAAATACAGCTATACACAAGAACTTTTCTGTACAGCCGGGTTTATCCTTGCAAGGAAAAGGAGGCATGAATTCTTTTTTGGAAGATAATACGTGGGAAAAAGAAACGACGAATTTATTATATCTAGAGCTTCCAGTAAATGTTTTATACCATATTTCTTTGGCAGGGGGAGATTTTTCTGCTGGATTAGGCCCTTACATAGCCACAGGCATAAGTGGTAAAACAAAAATAGATGATCACAAAGAGGATATAGAGTGGGGGAATGATGCAGATTTTGCCCGCTGGGATACAGGGTTAAACTTTGTAATCGGTTATAGGTTTTTTGAAGGGCTTTCTGTAGACGCAGGGTATGCTTTAGGTTTAAAAAATATGGTGCCGGAAAAGGAATTGAGCATCAAGCAATATAACCGTGCTTTTTCAGTAGGTTTAGGGTATCTGTTTTAAAATTGGCATATAGCTTTACAGCTGCACACAGATTTTAAGATTTCGGAGCCGGGATTTGAATTAGGTTTCGTTAACGTTTTTTGGAATAGATTTTGTAATCCTGTAACTGAACTAAAAAATATATATCATGAAAAAATTTACTCTAACAGTAATGATTGCTCTTTTTATAGTTGGGGGAGCAAAAGCACAATTGGGTTATGGTTTGAAAGCGGGGCTAAACTTTCCTTCTTATAACATAGAAAACTCCGATTCAGAGACAAACTCTACAACTAATTTTTACGTTACCGGGTATTTGGATGCACCCGTGGCAAACAATGTGTTTATCCAGCCGGGTGTCTCTTTGCAAGGTAAAGGAGCTAAGCTTATGTCAGCAAGCTGGGGAAATGAAAATGCGGAAATTACCCAAAACACTATGTGGCTGGAAATACCGGTGAATGTGGTAGGGAAATTCGATGCAGGCATGGGTAAGGTTTTCTTAGGTGCGGGACCTTATGCATCTTTCGGCCTGTCTGGAAAGAATAAATTCTCTTCCTCGGTGACGGATGATTACCAAGAAGACTTTAAGTTTGGTAAAGACAATACTCTTAAAGGTACTGATTTTGGTTTGAATTTCTTAGCTGGATACGAACTTGAAAATGGCATCCATATTCATGGAGGCTATGGCTTAGGGTTGACTAATATCGCCGGTAAACAAATAGAAAAATCTACCGGAGATATCAAAAACAGAGTATGGTCTGTAGGGATAGGCTTTTCTATGTAAGAGAGTAAGTAGATATTTAAAATTTTTTAAAGGAACCGGGGTGTTTACGTGAATCTAAACACCCCGTTTTTTATGCGCTTTTGTACTTCTCTTTATTCCTCACCTAAGAAAGGGGCTAATCTGAAAAACAAATCTCCTGATCATGAAATAGCATCGAAGATAATTTTCCTGACTGAACTTCTCGAGAATATAAAATTATACCAGAACCTGAACTTTATTGACCTCATTGAGATTCCTGTTTGTTTGTATCAAAAAAGATGCAATACAAAGAGATAAATATTTCTGACCATAATAGGTAGAAAGTCAGTCACTTGGGTGAAAGATGTTTTTAAGGAGCCATATAGGACTATGCTCAGCATTTGTAATACTGAGTTTCATTCTTAAATTTGTCGCAGTTTATAACATTTTAAAAAATAATAATATGAAAAAACTGTTACTTACTTTGACTGCAGTTGCAGGTTTAACTTTTGTGACTAAAGCACAGGA
>JAJYRG010000077.1 GCA_021794195.1 Bacteroidota bacterium | reverse complement strand
TCAATGGCTCAAATACACGCTGGAAAATATCATGTCAATAAACCACAAGGACATCAAAGACCTATATCCGCAAAACTATAAACGAATTATTGAACAATCAAATACGTAGTTCATAGGAAGGATACTTTATGCGTAATTATTATGAACGGTTTTTAATACCTATTTTTTTTATGCCTAATTAACTCCATACGAAACAAACATAAAATTGGGAAGGTGTTTTATTTATTTGAAAATAATATAGCTCCATGATATACATAAATATGGAAAAGATCAATAAAGTGAAAATTTGGCCTTTGGTAATTTTGCTAATGATGAGTTTCGGTGCAAAAGCGCAAAACTGGCAACATACCCAAGACGATATTAAAGCAGCTGTAGAGGTTGATACTCTAAAGAAAAAAGAGTGGACCTTGATCTGGATCAATAAGGACAAAGATTTTGATCCAGAGGTGAAGAACAAAATGATCGATATTTTTTTTAAAACATATCCCAAATTAGCAAAAGCGTACAATAAAGAGACTCATAAAGAGGTTACATTCATTATAGACCCTGATTATGAAGGAATTGCTGCCACGGCCGGAGGTATTATCCGGTACAATCCCAACTGGTTTGTCAAAAATCCGGAGGACATCGACGTGGTCACTCATGAGCTTATGCATATTGTGCAGTCTTACACTGGCCGTTCAGGCCCGGGGTGGATTACGGAAGGAATTGCAGATTATGTACGTTTTATATATGGTATAGATAATGAAAGCGCAAACTGGACTTTACCAGAGGTTCGCGAAAACCAGTCTTATGACAATTCGTATCGGATTGCGGCAAGATTTTTCCATTGGATAGAGAAAAACATTAAAAAGAACTTCGTGAGAGCTCTAGATCAAGCTATGCGTACTAAGAAGTACACAGAAGATTTTTGGGAAGATGAAACAGGTCTTTCGGTTGATGAACTTTGGGGAAAATATACCCAAAACCCTAAAATTTAATTTATAAAAGGGAGTATAAAAAAGAGGATATTTGTTGTACCATCCTCTTTTGAAATACTACATTTTGTCATCCGTTACACATTCGGGTATAATCGGCAGTTGGGAAACTGCCCCTCACCTCGTCGCACACCATGATACATTTTATACAATTAAAACTGAATATATCCACAGCATCAGACTCAAAACTGAACCGCCCCGTTCAATTAGGAAGTTATTCAACAAAAAGGCCCAGAATATACCTCTGAGCCTACAATCCTCGTATGCCAAAAAAATCTATTTTTCAGGAAGTGTTAACTCTACATATACAGGATAGTGATCTGAAATAATATTTGTTTTATCATTTTTAATAATTTCACTTTTTGTAATATATTCGGAAGCCGTGGGATTGCTCCATAAAAAATCGATCCTGCGGGGTATAACTTTTGTTTCTTTGTTGATCTTTCCGTCGCCGTCTTTATGGGTCGGAAGGGAACTCTCAAATTCGTCTGTCAAAAGTTTGTAGGAATCTGAAAAACCGGCTTCTTTAAGCGTATTCAATACCGAGTAATCAAAATATCCATTATTCAAATTCCGGACATGATCCCTCGTTTCTTCAGTTTTCACCATACCTTGTAACATTTCTTCTCCATAATGGCCGTCATCAGATTCGGCTAATGAATTAAAATCACCCATAATTACAATAGGTTCATTATTCGGTAAACTCTGGGCCTGTGCCAAAACGTTCTCTACTTCTTTTACACGTTTTTTATAGTCAAAAGGAGAAAAATGAATCACAAAAACATGAATACCCTCTACTTTGGCATAAATATAACTATGCCACATATTTTCCGTCACTTTTCTAAAATTCACCAGTGGTTTTTTCGATGTAAGAGCAACGGGGAATCCTTCTTCCTTAGACTGTAAGGCATAGGGGTGCCCATAGCTTTCGGCAAGTTTTTCTAAAGTTTCCTGAGTCCAGTCATTCATTTCTTGCGTAGCCACAATATCCGGATCGATATCCCTGACAAAGCTCTTATATAACTCTATGTTTGCAGAATCTTGCTTTAAACCATAAAGGACGTTATACGACAATATTTTTACCGTTTTTTGTGCATTTGCAGTTACACACAAAAAACTTAAAGCAATAAATATAATGTATTTATCAATTGTATTTTTCATAGTTGTTTTTTTTATGTCCCACTGGAATCCCAGCCTGGATTTTGTTCTAAATTTGGATTTAATTGTAATTCCTGAGTAGGAATCGGATAATAATAGTCTTTTTTCTCATCCCATTTTTTAATAATGTCCGGTAGATTTACAATCCGTCCCCCATCCCGTCCATTTTCCAGTACCAGCTCTCCTAATTTTTGGTATTGTACTCCGGATTCACGCTGAGGCTCTTTGCCTTCATATATAACCAGGTCTATTTTTCCGTCTTTATCTAAATCATATTCGCCCGGCCCGGGAAAATACATACCATAGAAAGGCTTCTCTAATCTAGCCCCTTCTTTCCAACGCAATAGATCCCTATACCTATGTCCTTCTTTTACGAGTTCAATCCTTCTTTCTCTTCTAATTTCTAGAAGAACGCCTAATTGGCTTCCTTTACTTACGTTTTTATATTCTGACAATAGATAAGGATCAGGATCAGCATTTGCAGCTGCGGCATCTAAGTTTGGCATACCTACTCTATCTCTCAACAGTTTCACACTTTTATCGATATCTGTCTGCGTCAATTCACCTAATTCAGCTTTTGCCTCCGCATAATTCAGCAATACCTCGGCATATCTAAATATAGGCATATCGTTAGTCGATTGGCCGGCATCGTATTTAGCTTCTAAAATATATTTTACATATTGATAGCCTGTTACCGAAGTGGCAAAATCCGGCACAGAGGTTTCGGATGCTCCTATCCGTTTATAGCCGGGTGTGCGTATGGTCTGTGCCAGCCGTGGATCCCTATTTTGGGTTTCTTCATAAAACTCCATCGTTTTATAATTTGGCAAGTCTGTAAAACGGGAACCATCTTTCATCAAATAACTATTTACAAGAGATTTCTGCATTCCCGGGCGGCCATAAGAAGCGGATAATATGTAAAAATTAGCCGAATGTACATAAGGGACTGAGGCATCATATTGTCTGGATAATATGATCTCGGAAGTAATTGCATCTTCTGCAATAAACAATTCCTGGTATGCTTTTTTTGGATCACTTTGGTAAATGCTATAGATGCCCGAATCCATCAATTCCCGGGAAGCCTGCACCCCTTCTTGCAGGATGGTTTCCCAATCTCCCAGATTATGGTATTTACGAAAAGTTCCTTCAAACAAACACATTCGGGATTTTAAAGCTAATGCCGTCCATTTAGTAACCAGCTGACCGTGCTTTTCCGTTCTGCAATGTTCAATAGCAAAATCAATATCTTCCAACATTTTGTCAAAGACGACCTTTCTGGAGTCTCTGGGCTTCTGTAAACCTTCATCATCCATATCTAAAACTGTTTCATACCAAGGGACATCTCCAAAACGTACTATTTTATCAAAGTAGAAATATGCCCTAAAGAAACGAGCTACTCCATCATATTCAAGTCTAGCTGCCTCATCTGAGCTTTTCGATGAATTTTCCAAGAAAAAATTAATACTTCTCAATGTTGTCCACGTCCACCCTCCACCGCTGGATGGAGTCTCCCGGGTTCCCTGGATCTCATTGGCCAATGTATTGCGTGCTTCGTCATCTGCTTGGTGGGGCACATTATAATGTATTGCCAGCGCATCCGGCAATATGGAATAGAACCCGTTTGTATAATTGCGTAACTCTGCTTCGGTGAGAAAATAGTTTTCGGGTGCGAGTTCCGAAAGAGGATACCTTTCCAAATAACTATCATTACAAGCATATAAACCGAAAAGCAGAAACATCCATATATATATATTATTTTTTCTCATGATTTTTACGTTAAAATGAAACCTGTGCTCCGAATGATATCACTTTTCCTACCGGATAACTTCTTCCTGTATTATCCGTCATTACTTGTTCCGGATCTATATAATCTGATTCAAGTTTTGTCCAGGTAAACAGGTTTTCCCCGGTCATAAAAAGACGTACTTTATTGATCTTCACTTTATCCAGCCAGGTATGTGGCAAAGAATAACCCAGAGTCAGGTTTCGAACCTTTAAATAAGATAAATCCTGTAAATACATATCGTTATTTACCGATAGCTCGGAGTTTTGTGCCGTATAGCCACGCAAAAAAGGGAAATAACTATTCGGGTTTTCCGGCGACCATATCTTATCTACAAAATCACTGGGTATAAAGGAATCGTAGGGCCGGGCATACACTGACCAAAACTCTTGTGCTTCTAAATTTGGATACCAATGTCTTCTACCGATTCCCTGGAAGAAAACGGAGGCGTCAATACCGTTCCAGCTTCCGCTTAAAGTCAATCCGTAAGAGTAACGCGGCTGACTATTCCCTATAATCCGCAAATCCCCGGGGTCATCTAAGGTATTCTTTCCGTTATTGATAATTCCATCTCCATTTAAATCTAAAATTTTTATGTCACCCGCCTGGAGTTTCCTCAAATCCGAAGTAGGCGCCTGCACTCTGCGCTTATTAATCTGATCTTGATTAACTGTCTTGGCATATTCCTGGGCTTCCTCCGTTGTCTTAAAAAAACCATCATACGAATAGCCCCAGATTTCACCTAACTTCTGGCCTTTGTAATACGTATTTAACAAGCCGGCATCGTTATTAAATTTGGTGATTTCAGCGGTGTAATCCGATAACACTCCTCGGATAGAATACAGAAACGGTTTATCTGCTAATAAAAACTGATCTCTCCAGACAACCGATAGATCCATCCCTTTTGTGCGCAGATCCGCTGCATTTTCTTTTGGTTCTGCAGCACCAAAAACGGCCGGTAAGGTCTGCCCGACACTCAACATACCCATCGTATTCCGTATATAATAATCGAATTCTACACCCAGTTTATTTCGCATAAAGTCTAAGTCTATTCCCACATTACTTGTCGTAATTTTTTCCCAGGTAAGCGTCTTAGCAACAGGGGCTGGCGCATTGGTCACATTTAAGCGTTCACCATCTACTAAATAAGAACTCTGTCCTGTTCCCATAGATGATATGTACGCGTAAGTACTTACCTCTTGGTTTCCTAACGCACCGTAAGAATAACGAAGTTTCAAATTATCGATAACATGTTTTATGGGTTCAAAGAAAGTCTCTTCGCTGAGCCTCCAACCCGCTGAAAATGATGGAAAGAACCCAAATCGGCTACTCTTTGGGAACCGTGAAGTACCATCATACCGACCGCTGGTTTCAAAAAGATACTTTCCTTCGTAATCATAATTTAAACGGTAAAAGCCTCCTCTTACTGTCCATTCATCCGCACCTCCGTTAAACTGCTTTTCTCCTATCACCAAATTTAAATCATTGAGTGTTTCGGATAAAAGATCCTGGCCTATCCCTCCAATCCTTTTATATTGTCTATCCTCTTGGTTAAACCCTCCCATCAACGTAACATTATGTAAGCCAAAACTTTTTTCATAGTTTGCAAACACATTAATAAAGTGCCAGGAATATTTACTCATGTGCTCATTTAGCTTATCTTGGTTTAAGGCACCTAAAGAAGACAGTTCCATCACATCCGGATATTTAGAATAATACTGTTTGGTTTGTCTATAACTAAAATCCGAACGATATTCCCGATAAGAATAATTACCTGTTAAAGTTAAACCTTGACCAAGATCCACTACCGCTTCCGTCTTATTTGTAAATTCTGTACCCCGGTTAAAACCTTTCATTGTTCCGCTTTCTAATGCGTTATGTAAACCGTATCCAATTGGGTAACTGTTCACGCCCGAATACCCGGTCAATGTCCCATCGGGATTACGCGGCACGTACATGGGATGATAATGATAAGTAGGGCTGTTGCTTACATTATTTGCTACTTGGTTAAAATTTGTTTGTAGGCCATGCCAATCATAGGAAGATTTAAAGAAGTGGGTGCTATTCGTTACGGTTAACCAAGGTTTTATTTCAGTAGAAACATTCGCCCGCAAATTATAGCGTTTAAACTTATCAGGATTGATATTAAAAATCCCTTGTTCTTGGGATGTCCCTCCCGAAATGGCATAAGTAGTACCTCCGTTTTTGCCCGTCAATGATAAATTATGATTGCTTTTCGGCCGGGTATCATTGTATAAATAATTAAACCAATCAAAATTTGCATAATATCTGTACAGATCCCTGCCGCTATCATCTTTTTTAATTACTACCCATGGTCTATCAGGATGCTCTGTTTTATCGTTTACCCTTGCTAATAATTCCTCATAATCTTCGTCTGAATAGCGCGTTGCTCTGTACCCTAAGGCATTATACATCGCTTCATCGTTGATTTTGGCATTCCAATATCCGCTTGTTATATAATCTGTATTTGTAGCATGTTTTGTGAAACCTATATTGGTCGAATAATCTATTGCTGCGGCTCCGTCTTTACTTCCTTTTTTGGTCGTTACCAAAATAACGCCAAAAGCTCCTCTTGCTCCGTAAACAGCAGCGGCAGAAGCATCTTTTAACACGGTTACCGATTCTACGTCGTTAACATTAACCCGATCCAATGTCCCAAGGATACCATCAATTAATATTAGAGGCCCTCCCCCGTTTATGGATGTATTCCCCCGTACGTTCACTGAACCGCTCGTTCCCGGCTGTCCTGATCCAAACACCACATTTAGATTAGGGACATTCCCTTGAAGCACTTGTGTCAACTGTGTCACGGGTCTATCTTCAAATTCTTCCCCGGATATCTGGCTGACAGCTCCCGTTAAATTCACTTTCTTCTGCTCTCCATATCCGACCACTACTACTTCATCCACTTCTGACAGTGCTTCCAATAGCACCACTTCTATCTGCGCTTCTTCTCCCACTTCTATCTCCCGTGTTTGATAACCTACATAAGAGAATACCAATACGGCATGGTCTGACGAAAGGGTTACCTTAAAATTCCCTTCGGCATCTGACATGGTGCTACGCCCTGACTCTTTTTCCAAAATTGACACATTCCCCAGCTTTTCCCCTTCGCTGTTTGAAATCGTTCCTTTAATATCCTTTTGTAATTCCTCTGGAGATGCTGGCGTTATTATAGGAGGATCAGATGCCTTTTTATGTAAAATAATATTTTTATCTACGAGCTTATACCCCAATTGAAAAGGAGCAAGCAAATTTTCTAAGGCTACGAAAACATCTGTGTTTTTATAATTTACACTCACGGTTTCATCATCCGTCATTAACGAAGCCTCATAAAACACATTATATCCGCTCTGTTTTTGAAACTCTTGAAGTACAGATGTGAGAGAAACACCTTTTTTCTTCAGGGTAATGGACTGAGCAAATGTGTCTGCACTACTCTGTAAAGTAGCAAACAGAATTAAAAATATGACCAAGGGCATGGTTATAAAGTTAGGATGTACAGGGTATCTATAATCCCTGAACAAATAGTAATTGTTTTTTTTATACATTTGTAATTCGGTTGATTTATTAATAATTCAGATACAATCAGTCGAAAATAAATTCTACATATCAGGGGCGGTCGCAACGTCCCTGATTATTTGAGAATCAAAACTAAATTAAACTCACTTCATCACTATCACCCTCCTTCCTTCAATTTTGAACCTCAAAGTTCCGGTATGTTCAATTATTTTTAATACCTTATCAATACCCTCATACTTTGAAATAGTACCGGTAAAGGAAATTTCTTTTACGTCTGAGTTATATTCCACAGAAACATCATACCACCTCGCCAAAGTTTCCATTACCGTATATATATCTTCCTTGTTAAAAGAAAAACTACCGGTTTTCCAAGCTATCATATAAAAAGGGTCTACTTCGTCCACTTGTACAGCATAGTTTTCCCCATCAAAAGTTGCCTGCTGGTTCGGCTGTAAAATAGTACTTTCCAAACCCTGATAACTTAATTTTACCTGCCCTTCTACTAATGTCGTTTTTATGGTAGAATGGTAGTTATTTACATTAAAAACCGTTCCGAGCACTTCTAACTTTTGATCCCCGCTGTATACAATAAAAGGGACATAACCGCTTTCATCTTCAACATTTGCCACCTTGAAATAAGCCTCTCCTTCCAATTCCACTTCCCGGTGCCCTATACCCATCTGTAAAGGATATTTAACTTTTGAAAGTGCATTCACCCATATTTCTGTACCGTCTGGCAGAGACAGCTTATATTCCCCTCCCTTTGGAGTGGTAATGGTATTATATACCGGCTTTTCCAGTTTTGTATCTTCCAGTATATACGACAGCATTCCTTCTTTATCTTTCTTCAGCGCATATCCATCCAGATAAAGAGTAGAGTCTGCGGGAAAACTTTCTAAATCAATGATATTTCCATTTTCTAACATCACCTGTCCTTTAGAAGTTCCCGGTAAAATCTCAGTCACTTCGTCTGCGTCCTGATAGAGAGTTACATCAGCTAAATTCCGGTCTTTATAAAAAAACAAAAAAGTTGCAAGTAACAACAAACATGCGGTAGCTGACCAAATATATATCTTAGGAGAAAATCTATACCTCTTCTCTTCCGGATATTCTATGTTTTGAGCAATTTCATTGAACCACCTATTTGATATATCTTCAGGCAGTGATTGGATTTCTGTTTCTTTAAAAATAGAATCAAAAGCTTCTTCCAATAAATCATCTGTTTCCGGGATTTTTTTCACATACTGTTTCAATTCAAACAATTCCTTATCGGTAATTGTCCGGTCTCGAAAGCGTTTAATGAGGTGTTTCAGTCTATCTTTGTTCAAAGCACTTCTTGTTGTCTATCTATATAAATGCGTATCCTCCTAAAATGGACTAGTGGAAAAAGAAAAAAAAACAAATTAAGACAGAATAGTATCTTTTTATTTTAATTCTTAGGTTTTTAGACGCTGATATAAGTTGGTTTTTGACTGTGTGAACAGAAACATTAAGGCGGGCGGCTATTTCTTTGTAAGAGAGCCCTTCTTTTTTATTTAGCGTATAAATCTCTTTTTGTCTGCGCGGTAGCTCATCTATACAAGTATTTATAAAGCCATTTAATTCTTTAAGATGTACCACTTCTTCTACACTTTCAGTCTCTTCTGTCCAATTTAAATGTAGATAATTATTATACCGGCTTCGTATTACCTCTTTTCGGAAACGCATAATTACTAATCTTTTGACGCTGACAAAAAGATAAGGGTAAATACCCCTCCTATTTTCAAGGTTTTTTCTATTTTTAAATAAATTTATAAAAGCTTCTTGGACTACCTCTTCCGCCAGATATTCGCTGCGGTTGGTAGAATATACATACGTATATAACAATAGGTGATACTGATCATAAATCGCTCGAAAAGCTACCTCACACCCATTTTGGAAATCTATGAACTCTCGTTTAGAAATGTTGAAATGATGTTTTTTCATTGAGCCGGAAAAAATAGTTTGATAAGCGCACTATCAGTTTATTAACGATTATGTATTTTTTATAAAAGTGCGATAAACTTACAATAAACAATAACAATATAGCTACTATTCGAAATAAAATAAAATATTTTATTTCGATAGCCGGCAAATAAACTTTACTTATACGCTCCTCCAGTATCTCTTTTCCATTCAACGCTTTTTACTTAATTTTCCCAATCAATCAAATTGTAACATCAAATAGCCGTATGGAATTAAAAAATATAATAGCCGCATCCACACTTAAAATTAAATCCGGTAACCGCTACCCGACTCTGAAAAAAGGGGTACTTCAATAAGTGAAATAAATGTTTTCTCTGGAAGACAGAATATACACTCCTTATTTTCACAAAAAGAATAAAAATATAGATTATATTCGTTTTTTGATGTTTGGATTTCAGGTTTTTATAATTTTTGCCTTTAATATCTCAGGGAAATTCTCCTCTTTTTGAAGTAGCAGCCTCACGATCGTCTTCGCAAGTTGGAACATGCAGAATCTTAGACATTTCCCAAAACCCTCAGAATTATCTGCCCTGCTGTTTTCGATAAGCGCGTTTAGCAACATAAGCAATGGGGAAGCCAACGGCAATAATTAATATGCCAATCGAAATCAATGCATTTTTCAGCTGAAACCCACCGGCCGGGATTGCGCTAAGCCGCACAATTATCTGTGTGGTAACAACTCATGCAATGAGCGCGATCAGTACCGCATTAGCAAGTATACTGCGGTGTAAAAAAGACCATTTCGGATAGAGCCAAAAGAAGCAGAACACACAGGCAAAAATGATAAAAAAATGAACGAGAAGACCTAAAAACAAGACGGCGGTATCACTGGAATACGCACTTTCCCCAAGAATACCACTGGCGATATAGGCTAAAACGGCATCCGGTGTAACGCCTCCGGCAAGATAGTTTTGAGCGCATGCTGCAGTGATGTCAAGTACGCCGGCAATCAGGGTAGCCCCAAAAATAGACTTCCACTTTAAGCCCAAGTGTCTCTGTTTTGTAAGCATAATATGTGTATTTAAGTT
Organism: Bacteroidota bacterium; assembly: GCA_021794195.1. Lineage (GTDB taxonomy): Bacteria > Bacteroidota > Bacteroidia > Sphingobacteriales > Sphingobacteriaceae > Sphingobacterium. The sequence continues at coordinate 2,421 of JAJYRG010000077.1, read as the reverse complement.
ATATAAATTATTTCCTGATCGGCAAAACTACTCCTTCTCAATATCTTTACCCCCTCTTTCCTCGCGCGTAGCTCTCGCTAAGGCAATTCTTCCGGGATGGTTTTTTTACAGAAAAAGTCAACCTTTTTATAGCTTGGCACGTCTGGATTGTTTATGCTTATGAGAAGTATCTAATATATCTAGAGTAGGATAACGGCCCCCGTTTTGCCTACACTTAGTTTTTGATTTTTAAATAAATGCGAATGAGGATTTTTCAAGCATGCCAATTTCAACTCTTTAAAAAATTTTTCTGGTTTTTATATCGTTAACCTCACCCTATAAATATACATATAATCTTAACCTATCATGTAAATCCCGTAAAAAAGTCCTTCGTTTCTCCCTTGCTTGTTAGGGTATTAAACAATTGTGTTTGTAACTCTTTATCCGGTCAAAGAAGATTAAGAAAGGTAAATATTTTTTCCCTTATCGGAAGAGACAGAGTATTCTTCGCTGTTTTTCGGCATTACTATTGCAAAGACTTTATAAAAATAAATTAACAAAGATGAAAAGCTACGTCTTATTACTCGGTGTTTTTATACTGGCCGCCTGTGCCGGAAACGACGAACGAAAAGATCCCTCTTCTACCACCCGAAAAGATACAGCAGCAGAAATTGTTTCCGATCAATCAGAAGCCTATTGTTTTTTGCGTACAGAAGGAACCCACCACTCAGACACTACCTTTGTATGGTTTACTCTGGAAGGCGATAGCCTGAAAGGTATAATGCATTGGATACCGGCGGAAAAAGACAGCCGCAAGGGTACCTTGACCGGAACGGTAGCAGATAATGAGATCGAAGCGCTATGGGTATACACACAAGAGGGTATGGAAGACTCTCTGCAGGTAGCTTTTAAAGTAGAACCGCAACAATTATTGCAAAAGCCCTTTATCGTAGACGCAAATACCGGGAAGCAGCGGACGGACGAAAATGCAGCATACAGCATTCTCTATACACCTACTGCTTGTGAAGAGTAAGAAGAGCATGAAAGAGTCGGATTTTCCTAAGGGCAAATAAAACAACAACAACAGTTTAAATGAATGCTTTAAAAGTAATAAAGAGAAAAATAAATTTTGTTTCTCCCATAGCTGAAGCATGGGAGAAACAAAATAATGAAAATTAAATCCTCATCCTTTTTTAGTTTATTGTCCATCCATTCTCTAAAATCCCGGACTCTGTCCTGGCTAATCGTGTGATTTTCTTCTGTTTCTGACCAGAGACTGAGTAACAGACGAGCCTGTCTCAAAAGAATAAAAAAACACAAAAACGCGTCATTAGATCGGTTGCATCAGCCCCGCAAGGCCCGTGCTTAGCCATGATGCCTGGTTTTTGAGACGGCTACGTAACGTCGAACCTAATTTAGCTCTGGAAGAGCGACATAACAATTCCATTCACTGTCTTTCCCTTTCCTGTCTTCCTGAACGAAGTGAAGGATCTCAAACCAAAGAAGAAGAAATGCATTTTACTGTAGTACGTTAAGGATAGTTACGACTCTGTAACTTTGAGATCCCTCGACAGGCTCGGACAGCAAAAGGGCAAGGCTCTGCAAGGGGAAAAAAGGAAATCTCTAACCAATGAACCACAGCACATTGTCACGAGTCACAAATTACCCCTCACAAAAGAAAGCACAGACCTTTCCTGACCGAAAAGGTCGCCTGACAAATATTTGCCGATAGCAGAAAAGAAAGCATGCCCACAAGCCGCTAAGGCAAAGATTTTAAGCGACGAGTTTTGCGTATACTTTTGCGGTCAAAAGTATGAACCGCAGTCCCTGAGGGGCGAAATAACAATAGAGTCTGTCTCAAAAGAATAAAAAAACACAAAAAACGCGCCATTAGATCGGTTGCATCAGCCCCGCAAGGCCCGTGCTTAGCCATGATGCCTGCTTCGCGGTCGCAGGCTCGCGATGACGAAGATGCCTGGCTTTTGAGACGGCTACTTTGCTTTTTTAGCACATTAAATATGAACAACCAACTGACGGTTGGCACGAAAAAATTTTCAGGATTCAAAATGCCTATAAGTTTTTCTAGGGTATAATCGACAATAAGCCGTTTCCCTTCCGTTGTAAATAAAAGGTTAAACTTCCTTCACTTAAAAAAAAGCAATATCATCGGTGGAAACCACCTGAATATTCGGTCCAATTTTTTTCTATAAGTAGCTGCTTCATAACCCGAGGGAACTACTCAGTAAGCTTTTGAATGTTTAATTCCATACTATTTGGAACAGTTTATGTCGTATATAAGGGGGTATATTGTTATCTTTTTTGATATACCCTTAAAATGTAATTAGAAAAAATTAAGGGTATTTAAAAGCTAAGCACGAAAAAAATGGCAGAATTAGAAATGAATTTGAATGAAAATCAAAAAGGAACATTAGATTTGTTCGT
>JAJYRG010000076.1 GCA_021794195.1 Bacteroidota bacterium | reverse complement strand
CCACATCACTTACTAAAACGTGTCAGCCGTATTCAACCGCATGGTTTTCTTTGTTTCTGTCAATCAAAAACTCTTTTGGATATATTTCTTCTTAGCTATAATACCGCTTCCCGAATTCTCACCAAAGATGTCAACAGATCTTCCAGTTTATCTAAAGGAAGCATGTTAGCGCCATCGGATTTTGCCTTTTGCGGTTCGGGATGGGTCTCTATAAACAAGCCGTCCGCTCCTACAGCAATAGCTGCTTTGGCTATTGTGGCTATCAATTCAGGTTTTCCTCCGGTTACGCCTGTGTTTTGATTGGGCTGTTGCAAGGAATGAGTGCAATCCATCACTGTGGGCACCTCAAAAGAACGCATCGTAGGAATGCCTCTAAAATCGACGATTAAATCTTGATAGCCAAAGCTATTCCCTCTATCCGTTAAAATCACCTTGTCGTTTCCGGATTCTTTTACCTTATCGACTGCGAATTTCATAGAAGAGGCCGATAAAAACTGTCCTTTTTTAATATTTACAACTTTACCTGTTTCCGCTGCAGCAACCAATAAATCCGTTTGTCTGCACAAAAATGCAGGTATTTGTAACACATCGACATATGCTGCTGCCATTTCTGCTTCTGCACTCTCATGAATATCTGTAGTAGTCGTTACGGAAAACTCTCTCCCTACCTTTTCCAAAATTTTCAAGGCTTTTTCATTTCCTATTCCGGTAAATGAATCCAGTCTTGAACGGTTAGCCTTTCGGTATGAACCTTTAAAAATAAATGGAATATGTAGTTGATTGCTTATTTTTTTGATTTTTTCGGCAATTTCCATTGCCATATCTTCACTTTCAATGGCGCAGGGGCCGGCTATTAAAAAAAAACTTGAAGAATCCCTGTTGGAGATACCGGGCAAATATTTTATTATCATATAAAAACGTTAATTCCCAAATTCAGAAATAAATTTAATGCGCATTAATTGTATGTCTTCGTACGAATAGTCATCTTCACCGAGTTCATCAAGAGCCGTCTCTATACTATCGGTAGTTGCTGCACTAAAGTAATCATATACTTCATCCTGATAATCCTGATCAACCATCTCATCCACAAAATAGTTTAAATTCAATCTTGTACCTGAATTAACGATAGACTCCACTTCATCCAGAACTTCATTATACGTCAAGCCTTTAGAGTCTGCTATATCTTCCAGGCTGATTTTCCTGTCTATATTTTGAATAATATAAATCTTTAGCGCAGAGCGCCCGGAAGCACTTTTAATAACAAAGTCATCCGGTCGATCAATATCATTTTCCTCTACATACTCTTTAATAAGATTAATAAACGGTTTCCCAAACCGCATGGCTTTTCCCCGTCCTACCCCATGTATTTTTGTTAATTCTTCTATAGTTATAGGATAATGGGTACACATTTCCTGTAAAGAAAAGTCCTGAAAGATAACAAATGGAGGTAAAGACTTTTGCTTAGATACTTTTTTTCGGAGATCTTTCAACATTTTCAGAAGATTTTTATCTAAAGCTTCATTTGTATGTTTTAAATCTTCTTTATCTGGATCTGTAGGCCCTTCTAATTCCCGGTTTAGAATAAATTTCATTTCTTTTGGGGAAGAAATGAAATCATCTCCTTTCTGCGTTAAAACGAGTAATCCATATTGATCTATATTTTTCTCTAAAAAGCCATAGAGTTCAGCCTGCCGTATCAAAGCTTTCCAGTAACTTATATTTTCATTTTTCCCCTGCCCAAACAAAGGATGTTTGTCGTGCTTATAGGCCGTATTCCCTTGGGTAATCTCTCCCATTAAGATATCAAGCATATATTCGGTGTCAAAGCGGTTTCCTTCTTCCCGGATAAACTTTAACACAGACAACAAACCCTCCTTCGCATCAAAGTATTCTTTTTCTGCTCTACAGTTGTCGCACATATTATGACAATCTTTTGCGTCAAAATATTCGCCAAAGTAATGCAGTATTTGCTTCCGTCTACAAACGGCCGATTCCGAATAATCAATAACTTCATTTAAAATCTGGGTGCCGATTTCCTTTTCGGAAACCGGTTTGTCTTTCATAAACTTCAATAATTTGTCTATGTCTTTTTCGGAATAGAAAGCTAAACAATGGCCTTCTCCCCCATCTCTACCTGATCTTCCCGTTTCTTGATAATAGCCTTCCAAAGATTTTGGAATGTCGTGATGGATAACAAACCGTACATCAGGCTTGTCAATCCCCATCCCAAAAGCAATAGTAGCTACTATCACATGTACCTCTTCCATCAAAAATTTATCCTGAGTGTCGGCCCGGACTTTTGCTTCCAGACCTGCATGGTAAGGCAGTGCTTTGATACCGTTTAAATTTAATATCTCCGCAATTTCCTCTACTTTCTTCCGGCTCAAACAATATATAATTCCGGACTTCTCCGCATTGTTTCGGATAAACCGTACGATCTCTCTTTCCACATCTTTTTTAGCGCGTACTTCATAAAAAAGATTCTCTCTATTGAATGAAGATTTGAATACAGTTGCATTGTTCATTCTTAAATTCTTACGAATATCGGATTGAACCTTTGGTGTAGCTGTTGCTGTCAATGCAATAATAGGAATATCATCGCCCAGCTCATTGATAACGTCTCTAATCCTTCTGTATTCCGGCCGGAAGTCGTGTCCCCATTCGGAAATACAGTGCGCTTCGTCGACCGCAACAAAAGAAATTTTTACGTTTTTAAAAAAGCTGATATTCTCTTCTTTAGCAAGCGATTCAGGAGCCACATATAATAACTTTGTTTCTCCGGATCGGATATCCTCTTTCACTTTGTTTATTTCACTTTTATTCAACGATGAATTCAGAAAATGAGCTATGCTGTCTTTTCCTCCATATCCACGTAATTGATCTACTTGGTTTTTCATCAAAGCAATAAGCGGTGAAACTACAATAGCCGTCCCTTCACTCATAATCGCCGGCAGTTGATAACATATAGATTTCCCGCCTCCGGTGGGCATTATAACGAAAGTGTCTCTTTTTTCCAGAATGCTTTTAATAATCGCTTCTTGATCTCCTTTAAAACTTTTAAAACCAAAAAAGCTCTCAAGGTTGTCATACAATGACTTTTTAATATCCATTAAATATCTCTAAATTTGATATAAAATTATTTGTCTTCTTCTATTCACAAAACAAGTAAAATAGTTTTGAAAAGAAGACAAATAAGATTGTTTTTCAGAATAGTTTAAAAATAAACAAATTTTCCGTGACAAACAAGTCAGCAATAATTGATAATGCAAAGCGAACTTTGCAAATAGAAGCCGAAGCCATACAAGCTTTACTCAGCAGGATAGACAACGATTTTGTCGAGACCGTGAATAGTATCCTCAGCATGAAAGGCCGGGTAGTATTGACCGGGATAGGGAAAAGCGCCATCATCGCGCAAAAGATCACCGCGACTCTCAATTCTACAGGAACGCCCGCTTTATTCATGCATGCTGCTGATGCCATTCATGGAGATCTGGGCATGATACAAGATGAGGACGTGATAATAGTACTTTCCAAAAGTGGTAATACGCCGGAGATAAAGGTTTTAGGTCCTTTTTTAAAACAAACAGAAAATACCCTGATAGCTATCGTGGGAAATATTGATTCTTACTTAGCAAAAAATGCAGATTTTATTTTGGATACAACGATAAAACAAGAAGCCTGTAAAAACAATCTGGCCCCCACAGCCAGTACAACAGCTCAGCTGGCCATGGGAGACGCTTTAGCCATCTGTTTGCAGGAAAGCAGGAGCTTTAGCGACAGGGATTTCGCAAAATATCACCCCGGTGGGGCATTGGGAAAACAGCTTTACCTTAAAGTCGGGGATCTATCAGACCATAACGGAAAGCCACAGGCTTCTCTCGAAGCTCCTATTAAAGACATTATTATCAACATTACAGAATACCGTTTAGGAGCTACCACCATCCTACAGGAAAATAAAATCGTAGGAATTATAACGGACGGGGATATCCGGAGGATGCTAGAAAAACATGATGATTTTCAAAATTTAACTGCTGAGGACATCATGTCAACAAATCCAAAAAGTATCGAGAAAAATGAATTAGCCATCCAAGCTTTGTCCAAAATGCGTAAAAATAATATTTCACAACTAATCGTTACTCAAAAAGGGAAATATGATGGAATAATCCATATCCAAGACCTACTGAAAGAAGGGATATTATAATATAGTTTTTGTAAAATTTCCGTTTGATACGGTAAAATGCCTGTTATTGTGGTTAAAAATCAGTAAATTTGGCATACCAATTGTGTTCTTGGTTATAGAAAAAGGGGTTATAAAAAAATTTAAACTTTTTTATTTATGAAAAAAATATTTACTGTATTATTTATATTCACTGCATGTATAGGTTTCACTTCTATGGATGTAGCTATAGGTGAGTTTTCTTTTGAAAAAGAATCTCATGATTTCGGAAAAATAGAGCAAGGGAAGCCTGTTTCCCATGAATTCAAATTTTCTAACAAAGGAGACGCTCCTATTATTATTTCAGAGGTTAAGCCGACCTGTGGCTGCTCAATAGCAGATTATACAAAAAAACCGGTAAAGCCAGGAGAATCAGGGGTAATAAAGGTTGTGTTTAATGCAGAAGCAAGAGGACCATTTACAAAATCTTTCATCATAAAGTCAAACACAAAAACTCCGGTGAAAAACCTTACCATAAAAGGTACAGTAGAATAAACATCTTTTTATATATAACAGTCGGTCATGTATCGGGCATACATTGAAACCCTTTCATGAAGTTGAGGATTTGGTCATCAGCAGAATAATACCCTAAGTTCCCGGTAAAAACTGTTTTATGTTTCTTTTACTCTATTACTCTACAATAGTTCTGAATGTTAAGTTTATTCTGGGCGATGTTATTTTTTTGCTCGGAGGCAATCTGTGAAGCCAATACTTTTGGGTAGTACCTTTCATAATCAAAAGACTGCCGTGTTCTAAATAAAGCTCCACTTTTTCTTTGCTTTTTTTATGTTTAAAAACAAACTTCCGTTCAGCGCCAAAACTTAAGGAGCCTATCGCCGCGCCTTTTTTTAAATCGCTTTCCCCATCGCTATGCCAAGCCATTCCCTCTTCCCCATTATGATAAAGGTTGAGTAAACAGGAATTAAATTTTTCTTGTGTTTCTTTTTCTATAAGCGCTTTTAATTCTAATAATTCTTTTGTCCATGGCAAAGCATATTTAGTAGTATTGGAATAAGTATATGCATAAGCCTTTTCCCCATACCAAGCCACTTTTCGTTTGGTCATTATTTTCTTACCAAAGAGAATAGCTTCATCATTTTTCCACTCTATATCTTCCAACAATCTGCCAAAATATAGATCCGCTTTTTCTTGGGTTAAAAGTTTCCCGAAATAGTTTACGGTTCCGTCTTGAGGCAACCAATTTTTTGTTTTATCAACAATATCATCAAATAGTTTCATTCTTCCATTTTTTATAGCCCAATCCTGATTTTCAGAATAAAGCCTTTCTCCTCTTCTTTTGGGCAGGGATCAAGTTCAATACTCTTACTGAACATTTTATTTTTTAGATAATGTCCGTACATCACTTCTTTTCCCCCATCTCCGAATATGTTTTAGCTCCTTCCCAACCAATGAGGGCTGCTTTTCTCGTGGATCCCCACATGTAACCCCCAAGAGCCCCTGAAGATTGAATAACTCTATGACAGGGAATCAAAAAGGCAACAGGATTGTTCCCAATAGCGCTCCCTACAGCTCTTGATGCTTTTGGCTGATCGATCTGTTTGGCGATTCGGCCATACGTTGATAATTTGCCCATAGGTATTTTTAACAAACTTTCCCACACTTTCAATTGAAAATCTGTCCCCCTAAGATGCAATCTGATTTTATGGGGCTTGCTCCAGTCATTTTTAAAAATCAGCAATGCATTTTGTTGCAGCAAATCCACCTTTCTATACAAAGTTGCATTCGGAAACTTTAATGTAAGATTATTTAATGCTTTTCCTTCCTCATCTTCAAACGCCATATAACAAACACCTTTCTCAGTGGACGCTACTAGCAAAGGGCCAAATGGACTCTCTGCAAAACTGTAGTTAATATGCAAATTACTCCCTCCATTTTTATATTCGGCAGGTGTCATCCCTTCAATATTAATAAACAAATCATGTAAACGGCTGGTACTGGAAAATCCTGTTTGAAAAGATGTATCCCATAAGGTTGCCTGTTCTTCTTTTAATATTTTTTTTGCGTATTCCAAACTAATATACTGCAGAAATTTTTTAGGACTTGTACCCGCCCATTCCGTAAATAGTCTCTGGAAGTGTGCAGGGCTAAGATGTACCTGTTTAGCCACTTCATCAAGATTCGGTTGTGATCTAAAGTTTTCTTTTATGTAATCTATCGCTTCCGCAATCCGGTTATAATTTATTATATCCTGTTTTTTCATATCCTTTCATCCTGTATTCCAAATTTCCACAATATTAATGGATTATAAAATCCAAAATATGCGGTGTTTAAAAAAATGATTTATCCTAAATATCCTTTTCAGTAGCTTCAATCATTTCATTCTTTAAATTTTACTCCTTACAGCCTGCGTTCGATTCGTAAAACCTGTATCAAACTGCTTAAAATTATTAGGTGCAAATGAAGGAACGGATAATGTATCAGATACATATTCAAATACTTAAGCCGGACTCCCGATCGGAAGGTTCATTCCCACACTCCGGTGGTGTCGCCAACGAAAGGGTATTAATCGGATTCCTCTGCTCGATAAATCAAACATCATTATCGACTGTAAAGAAAATTTATTTATACACTATAATGATTAAGGTAATAATTGAAATAAGGATCCATAAAACGGCTCCTAAAAGAATTACCCGGCAACCCACAGCTTTCAATAATTTGACCGAAAGACTTGTCCCTATAAGAAATAAAGTTAAAGTAAGCCCAACTTTTGAAATTTCCACAATATATGAACGTATGCCTGCGACAGCAGGAACATAGGTGTTGATAATGACTGCCAAAATAAACAACCCTATAAAATAAGGTATTTTGATGGTCGCATCTTTGGTTTTAAAAATAATAGCACTTAAAAATGCTACTGGGATAATCCACAAAGAACGGGCTAACTTTACGGTAGTCGCTATTTGTAAAGATTCCTCTCCAAACTTCGCTGCAGCTCCAATTACCGAACTGGTGTCGTGGATAGCTATAGCGCTCCATAATGCAAAATCATTTTGTGACAAGTTCAACAGATGACCTATAAACGGAAAAATAAATAAGGCCAGAGAATTCAAGATAAAGACCACGCCTAACGCCGCACTTATTTGCCTTGATTCTGCCTTAATTACCGGAGATAAAACAGCGACGGCACTACCGCCGCAAATAGCCGTTCCTCCGGAAATTAAAAAGGAAGTTACTTTTTCGATCTTTAATGCTTTTCCAAAAACAAATCCCAATATGAAAGTAGTACAAATTGAAGTTAACGTGAATAAAAATCCTTCTTTTCCAATTTGTAAAGCACTGTTTACGTCCAGGTTAAAACCTAACCCCACCACCGAAAATTCCAATAAAAAAGAAGTTGCTTTCCTGCCTTTTACCGGAAATGGATGTTCAAAAAATTGAGCGAAAATTATCCCCAATAACAAAGCAACCGGCGGCGAAACGATAGGAGTTAAACATAAAACGGATAAAAACAAAAAAATATTTTTCCGTAGGGATGGTTTCAGCTCTACCTCTCTTCTTTTTGGTATATTCATTCTTCTTTAAATTAAAAAGCAAATTTGAATGAATAGCCATAACAAAACAAGAAACAAAGATGTATAACCTATAACTTTTAATTATAGGTAAGCAATCTTTCTAAGCGGGTGGTTGTTTGACTTTGCGTACCTTGTCGGGTCACCACATAATAATAACGTTCCATAACTAAGTTTTCGACATCAATAATTTTTAATTTCTTATGTTTCAATTCATCAGTGATAGCTGAAATGGAGATAAAAGCAAAAGCATTGGAATTTTGTAAGTAATTTTTTATACTTTCCGTGTTTTCTAAAACCATTTCTATAGGCAACTCATCTAATTTTAAATTTTCCTGAAGCAAAGCAGATCGTATAATTTCCAATGTTCCTGATCCTTTTTCCCGGATTATTAAAGGCAGTTTTCGAAAATCCGATATTTGCAAAACCGGCTTCGATGGCGTGTTTATTTTTGTGCATAACACAATTTCATCTTTTTTAAAAGGGACATAGTTCAAGGAGCTCCTTTTACTTTTCCCTTCCACGATTCCAATATCGATAGTATGGTCTAAAAGCAGTTTTTCAATTTTTTCAGTGTTAGCTGTCTTCAACTCTATAGCTACATGGGGATACGTAATTTTAAATGTCGCTAAATATTTGGGCAATACATATTGTGAAGCAGTAGTACTAGATCCTATTTTGATAAGCCCATGATGTTTTTCATTAATAAAACTTATTTCAGCATCCATTTCTTTGTATAAAGCAATGATCTCAGAGGCATATTTTTCAAGTATTTCTCCTTCGGGAGTAAGTTTCAAACTGTTTCCATTTCTTTCAAACAGTGTGCACTGATATTGTTTTTCAATCTCTTTGATATGTTTACTGACTGCCGGCTGTGAAATAAACAATTCGTTAGCAGCTTTAGTGAAATTGAGCCGTTGAGAAACAATATAAAATACTTTTAAACGGAAATCGAACATTAGCTTTTAGGATAAAGTGAATAAAATATACCAAAGACTGCCTTTGTTTCTAAAGGCTATAGAATATGCACAATCAAGGGTAGGGATAAAATAATTTAACGGACCCCGTGCATCAGTTTTTTCATCAGGGGATTTAATAAAATAACAACGATCCCCGCGACTAAGGGCACAATAGTGAAAATTAAAAAGAAAGTTGACAAACTATACTCCTCTTGAATCTGATCTACCATACCTCCCAAAGAAGCAGCTACTTTATTGCCTATAGCCGTGGCCAGATACCACATTCCAAACATTAAAGCTATCATTCGAGCCGGCACAAGCTTACTCACATACGATAAACCTACAGGGGATAAACAGAGTTCTCCGATAGTATGGAAAAAATAAGCAAGAATAAGCCAAATCATCCCCACACGCACTGTACCGGCAGCCGCTCCGCTGGGTATAAGGTTTGAACCATAGGCCAATACCCCAAAGCCAATAGACATAATAATCAATCCTAAACCATACTTTACGGCAGCAGATGGGTTGTATTTACTATCCCACCATTTAGAGAATAAGGAGGCGAGAGCAATAATAAAAAAAGAATTTAGAATACTAAACCATGAAGTAGTAATTTCAACTTCGCTGTCTTTCACTTCAGCTACCGTACCGTGAACAATCTTCGAGGGAAGCCCTGCTGCTATATAATCTGCTTCTAATTTACCTTCTTTGGCAACATCTAAATATTTATATTTACCTAATTCCAAATGTGCAGCTACAGACTCGCCTACATCCAAATTTTTATTAGAGCTAAAGTTTAAGGTTTTTGTCGTGAGCTCCTCTCCTTCTTTTAACGGCCGGGCTTCTGTAATGGGTTCATACAAAGTTTCTATTTTTCCATCTTTTTCTATTTGCACTACTGCGGCTTCATATTGTACATCGTAAGAGATTGTAGAGAAATCTCTTCCCAACATCCAGATAGCTAATCCCCACATCAAAGCAAAACAAAGCGCTAATACAACATTGCTTCCAGGGATTTTTTTAAATGTTCTTTTATTGAGCAATACCAAAACCCAAGTGACAATAATCAGCGGAATGACCGTAAGTAAGGTATTAGCTATATTGAAAATCAAAGCTGCATTTCCTGTCATAACACGCGTAGTATAATCCCGTGCAAATAAAACCATGGAAGTGGCAGCCTGCTCAAAAGGTATAAAGAAAAGGACGGTAAAAAACGCAAAGATAATAACGGCAATCATCCTATCCCTCAAAATTTTATCATACCGAAATATCCTGCTAAACACAAGATATAGAAATAATAACAGTCCGATAATCGTGACGACCAAAGCACCTGGCAACACTTCTTTGGGAAGAATGAATTCTTGTGGCAGTAGATGCACACCTCCGATTTTTGAAACCGGATCGTTGATCAGGTATAATAATCCTATCAAAGAAGTTACGACAATTAAAATTTTATCTACTAATGTGAATTTATTTTCTTTCTTCCCATCTCCTTCTGTTGTTTGGGCTTCTGTAACGTTTTTTTCCTTTTTTATTTTTTTCGGAACTTCCCCTACCTTACCAAAAAGAGGCTTAGCTAAGAGGAACTGTAATGTGCCGAACAGCATAAATATTCCGGCAAGGCCAAAGCCCCATGACCAACCTATACGTTCAGCCAAATAGCCGCACAACATCATTCCAAAAAATGCACCGGAGTTCACGCCCATATAAAATATAGTGTAAGCACCGTCTTTTTTCTCGGGGAGGTAAGCATACATTTCAGAAATAATCGAAGTAATGTTGGGTTTAAAAAAACCTGTTCCGATAACAAGCAAAGCTAAGCCCAAATAAAGGGAAAACTCTGTTTCTACCGCCATAGAAGCATGTCCCGCCGTCATTATAGCACAACCAATAAAGACAGCCCAGCGATAGCCCACGAATCGATCTGCAATAACGCCTCCAATAATAGGGGTCAAATAGAGCAAACCCGCATAGGTACCAAAAAGAGCTCCCGCATTGCTTGCCGACCATTCCCACCCCGGGTTACTGCCAATGGCAGCAATTGTCAGAAAATTAATTAATAATACGCGCATTCCGTAAAAAGAAAAACGTTCCCACATCTCTGTGAAAAAAAGCACAAAAAGACCTGCTGGATGGCCTAACACCTTACTTTCAAAAAACTCTTGATGTTTATTTTCTCTTACATTTGTAATTTCTGACATGGCTGTATTTTATTCCGTTATTTTGTTGCTGGATATTTCAAAACCTTCAGTCTCTAAAGTATTATCTTCTATTTCTTCAGCACCATGTGTTAGCTTTTTGAGTTTTTTAAGAAATAAAAGAAGGAGAAGCCCAAAGCTTACCGTAAAAATAGTAATCCACATAAAAGTTTTATATTCCAAGGCATTTTGCTCTTCTTCTAAGACAAAATTAACTATATAATCTTTCCCATCGCCCTTATTTTCTATATTGGAAATAGCTTCTCTGTCTTTTTCAAAATCCAAACGTGCATGATAAGGGTTAGCTTTATCGGCTTTATTTTTTTGTAGAGTTTCTTTTAGTTCCTCCACTGTTTCTTTATCCAGCTGAAATAGATCCGTAATATTGTTTCTTGTTGTGTATTCTTCAAAATGAAGCTCCGACTCTTCGAGATAAACTTTACTCTTGATTTCAAAATATTTATCCTGATTAATGGGGTAGTCTTCTACTTTTATTGCTTTTCCTGTAGCATCAAAAATCTCTATTTCTTCTTTTTTCAAGAAGGGAGTAATCTCGCTTTTCTCTGTTATTACTTTTCCGGTATAAGGGTTTAGCTGCGAGAGGCTTCCTACGTATCCTGCCAGATAATCCCCAAACCCCGTCGCTGCAAAGTATAACCCCATTAAAAGGGAAGCATATTTTACGGGAGCCAGCTTTGTAATAAAAGATAATGCAACCGGGGAAGTGCACAGTTCGCCAATAGTATGAAATAAATAAGCTAAAAATATCCACACTAAGGCCGCTTTCCCGAAATGTTCAGCCGAAACTTCTTTTGCTGCAAAAACCATAAAAACAAAGCCTAAGCCCATGATGATGGTTCCAAGAGCCATTTTGAACAAAGACGAAGATTCTTTTCCTTTCTTCTTCCACCAAATCCAAAACCCGCCTATTAATGTTCCAAAAAGAATGATGTAAGCGGAATTTAAGGATTGAAATACAGCCGCTGGAACTTCCCAACCCGAAGTCCCTCCAATGTGGCGGTTTATTTTTGTATCGGTATAAAGATTCATCAACCCTCCTGCCTGTTCAAACGCACCCCAAAACACGATAATAATTAAGAAAGAGATCAATAACACGCCTATTCTATCCTTTTCTATTTTTGTCAAAGGCCGGTTCGCAGCTTCTTTTTGTTCCACACTCGCCTCCGCGGCTCCAACAAAATATCCCACTCCTTTTAGGTACTTCTGCCCGCTTATATATACTATTTGGCCTATGAGCATTCCAATACCGGCCAATCCAAATCCATAGTGCCACCCATAATAATGGGCCACTAAACCCACAATAATCCCCGCCAGTAAAGCCCCAATATTAATACCTATATAAAAAATTGTAAATCCGCTATCCCTTCTCGGATCTCCAGGCTCATATAAGCCTCCGACCATAGTAGAAATATTAGGTTTTAATCCCCCTACTCCTAAAACGATTAATACCAAACCGGAAAAAAACGCCCATTCTTGCGGGATAGCGAGAATGCCATGCCCTACTACTAAAAGCAACCCGCCTAACATGACCGTTTTTTTCTGTCCTAAAAATTTGTCCGCGATCCATCCTCCCGGAATAGATGCCACATACACTGCCATGGTATAAATAGCATACAACCCTAATGCATCTTTATATGTCCAACCCATACCCGGATCAGCTCCGGAGGCAGAAGCAACGATATAAAGGACCAATATTCCGCGCATTCCATAATAAGAAAAGCGTTCCCACATCTCTGTAAAGAATAAAATATACAGACCTATAGGATGTCCGAATATTTCTTTACGCTGCTCAATCTCTACTGTATTCACCATATTTTCTTATTGTTTACGCCTTTTCTTCATGTCTTTAATGGATACCGTGCATCATTTTCTTCAATTTGGGGTTCAACAACAGCAAGAACAATGCGGCTAAAATTGGTATGGATGCTATAATTAAGAAAAACACAGATATAGAGTATTTCTCAGCGATGTGATCAATATAAGAGCCTGTCATCCCGGCAATAAAATTCGCAATAGCTGAGGCCGTAAACCACAATCCAAAAAGTAAACCTGTTAATTTCTTAGGTGATAATTTAGAAACATAAGAAAGTCCGACGGGTGATAAACATAATT
>JAJYRG010000075.1 GCA_021794195.1 Bacteroidota bacterium | reverse complement strand
AAAAAAGCATTAAAAGTCAGCCCTATTCCCTTTTTTATTTGGTTTCTTTTTAGAAAACTATGTTATATTTGTTAATGAAGTCTTTCTTTTTCCAATTGTAGGTGGAGCACAACAGCTATCTGAATATGTCTGATAGATAGATTTTGGATAGCAGCAAGTGTATAGGTATCAGGTATTGAAATAATATTTTCCAATGGTTCGAATTCTACTTTTTGTATTATATATATGGTTTTGTATATCTGCATATGGCGATCCATTGCCAAAAATTGGAACCCCCCTGATTTCGAATTATTCAAAAGTGGAATATAAAGCCGGTAATCAGAATTGGGCTATGGCTCAAGACTCATCGGGCGTTCTCTATGTAGCTAATCATCAAGGCTTATTAACATATGATGGTTCTGAATGGCAGTTGTATACTTTACCGCATAATGAAATAGTAAGAAGTGTGTTTGTCGATGAATCAGAAAAGAAAATATATGTGGGTGCTAAAGAAGAGTTCGGTTATTTCTATAAAGAACAATCGACTTTACAATATATAAGTCTTTCTGAAGGTCTTAAACGGGAATTGCTTAAAAACGATGATGTATGGAAAATTTGGAAAACAGAAGAAGGAATTGTTTTTCAGTCGTTCTCTAAAGTATATCTGTACCAGGACGGGAAAATTAAAATGATCTATGGAGAAGGAGAGCCTTTTCTATTTTCACATCAAGTTTCCAATGAATTATGGGTGGAAAAAATCCCTTCCGGTTTGTCCAAAATGAATGGAGACAGACTGTTGGGTCTCCATATACCCGCTTATCAAGTCATGTGTGTTTTGCCTTACGGAGAGGAACAATACTTGATCGTTACAGCCAAGCAAGGAATTTATGTGACGGATATACATGGAAACTGGGAGCCGTGGGAGGTAGAGGGTTTTCTTAGAGAGACTTTGATAGAAGCACAAATCAATAATGGATTATATCTTGGAGAAGATTTATATGCCTTAGGCACAATTAAAAATGGGGTTTTTATTTTGGACAGCTCTGGCCGGCTTCATAAACATGTGCATCGACGTACGGGGCTACAGAATAATACTGTTTTATCTTTGCTGCTGGATAAACAGGGGAACCTATGGGCAGGATTAGATAATGGGATAGACAGGATTGAAGTTAATTCGCCTTTTTATTATTATCAAGATATAGACGGTTCTATGGGAACAGTGTACGCGGCTAAGGTTTTTAAAGATAAAATATATGTAGGTACAAACCAAGGTCTTTATTACAATGACTGGAAACTGGAGGACAAAAATTATGAAGATTGGAGTTTTAAATTTATTCCCGGATCCCAGGGGCAGGTTTGGTCCTTAGAAATTTTGAACAACCAATTGATATGTGGACATAACGACGGAACGTTTGTCGTTCAGAATGGGCGGCTAAAGAAGATATCAGAACAAACCGGAGGTTGGTGGAACATACCCGTCAAAAATAAACCTCAGTTTTTTTTGCAAGGCAATTACACAGGTGTAGCTCTTTTTAGTCAACAGGGAAGTGAATGGACCTTTCTTAAACAAATGCCTTATCCGGAAGAGTTAGTGAAAAACATCCTTCAAAAAGATGATGAATATTTTTGGATGGTTTTAACCGACGAATTACAGCTTGTCAAGATTAATGTTGCGGAAAAAGTGCTTCAGAAGGTAAAAACTTTTTCTTTTTATAAAGATTTTCCAAATGTGCAGAGGGTATACCCTTTTGTTATGGAAAGGAATATATTGTTTCTGACCAATAAGGGCTTATTCATATACGATGATTTGCAGAATGATTTTGTAACCTATAAAAGCTTCGATAAGCTGTTGGGTAGTTTTGTGAATGCGACGAGCGTTCACTCAGTAGGGGATAAAAAATACTTTTTTGTAAAAGACGGAAGGTTCGCTTCTTTAGAGTTTGGAGAAAAAATGAAAGTTGATTCGAATAGTTTTTCAATTTTGGAAGATAAAGTGATGAAAAACTTCGAAGTTGTGGAAAAATCTGAGGATAAATATATTTTTGGTTTGGATTATGGGATAGCGATTTATAACTCTTCATACCGTAAATCGAAAGATATCCCCAAACCGATTATAAAAAACTTACAGGACTTTTCGCATACTCCCGGATCGGCTTCTTTATTGGATTGGGACGAACCTTTACACAATACTCAAAATAACTTACGTATTAATTTTTCTATCCCTTGGTATTCTACAAACCCATTAAAATATCAATATTTTTTAGAAGGGTTTCAATCTTCATGGTCTCCTCCTATGACCTCACCTTATATTGACTTTGCAAATTTACCTTCGGGGAAATATATTTTTAAGATGCGTGCTACGGATGCTGACGGAAGAGTTTCAGAAACTGTAGAAAAGGCCTTTTATATTAAAAAACCTTGGTTTCTTCAATGGCAGGCTTTATTATTTTATTTTGTATTTACAGTGGCAGTACTGGGAGTAAGCCGGTACATGCTTCGGAAAAAAATAAAACGCCGGAAATATCAACTCATGCAAAGACTCCGGGTCAGCCGTGAAAAATTTTTAAGAGAACAGGAAGAAGAAAATGAAAAAAAACTGATGCAAATAGAGAATAATCGATTGGCAGATCAGTTAAAAATGAAGAAAAGAGAGCTGAGCAATTTAGCTACTACTATTGTTTATAAAAACGAGCTGTTGAATAATTTACAAGATGAATTGGTAAACTTAAGAGATATAGAAGGAAAAGAGCTTTCAAGAGATCAATTAAAAAAAATTAATTCATTGATGAATAAGGCGCGGAGCGATGAAAGAGACTGGGATATTTTTGAGAAAAGCTTTAATGAATCTCATGGAGATTTTTTTAAAAGACTGAAAAGAAATTATCCGGCCCTCACTCCCAATGATTTAAAACTCTGTGCCTATTTGCGGTTGAATATGACAAGTAAAGAGATTGCTTCTATATTTAATATCACAACCAGAGGCGTAGAAGTAAGAAGGTATAGGCTTCGCAAAAAATTTAATTTAAAAACTGAAACCAATTTGATCGAATTTTTACTCCATCTCTAAAAGAAAGGTACATCAATACTACTACATAGAATAAAAAAAGCATTATAAAGATGTTTTAATACTACTTTAATATGTTTGTATCTTACTTATAGTCAGGGTGATGTCGTTTTTTTTATACACGGGGGAAACAAAAATCAAGTTTGAGAGGTAATGTGAAAGAGTAATATTTTTAATTATCCGTCTATTCTAAGATCTTTGGTAAAGATATTAGGTGGTTTTTAACTTCCTCCTAATTAAGGATAACGCTCCAAGGTGTTTTTGTTTCTTCTTTATTATAAAACAAGTTATGAGAAAATCGGCTTTGCTATTAATTCTAATTTTAAGTGCGTCTACTATTTCCTTATTTGGACAGGAGAGAAAAGTAGAAGGTTTGGTAAAAGACAGTCAGACATTAACTGCTTTAGAAGGAGTAACTGTTTCGACGGGCCCGGAAAATTCTACTCAGACCACTGAGACTGGGGAGTTTTCTTTGAATGTTTCGTTAGGAGACTCTTTAACCTTTACTTTTATAGGGTATTTGCCTCAGACTATCCCCGTGGGTAGCGAGGATTGGATAGATGTATTTTTAAGGGATGAAAGCCGCGCATTGGATGAAGTAGTTGTCATAGGTTATGGGACGGCTCAAAAAAGGGATCTTACAGGTTCTATTGCCCAAGTAAAAGGCGAAGATATAGTAGACAGGCCGGGGACTAATCCTGTGGCCAATCTGCAGGGTAAGGTAGCCGGTCTTCAAGTAACGAATTCGGGAAGACCTGGGCAGGAACCTGATGTTCGCCTTCGGGGAACAAACTCTATCAATAGTGTTAAACCTCTGTATGTTGTAGATGGTTTGCTAAATGATAATATAAATTTTTTAAATCCGTCTGATATTGAAAGCATTGAGGTCTTAAAGGATCCCTCTTCTTTGGCGATTTTTGGGGTAAGGGGAGCGAATGGTGTAATTGCCGTTACAACGAAGCAAGCAAAGAAGGGGCAACTCAATTTTGAATTTAACTCCCGTCTGGCCTTTAAGAATGTTTCTAAGAGGATGCGGCTTGTAGATGCGGAAGGGTTTAGGACGTTGTATGATGAACAAAGAGCCAACCAAGGAGATACAACATACGATTACAGCGATTGGAAAGCGAATACAGATTGGCAAAATGAAATTTTTAAAACAGGAATTGTCAATTATAATGATTTAACTGTAAGCGGAGCTTCTGATAATAACAGTTTCAGAATGGGCTTGGGGTATTCTCATGATGAAGGGGTTATTCATCACGAAAGGCATAAACAATTAACTTTAAGCTTAAACGATGAATTGCGTATAAGTGATAATATCAAAACGGGCATTGTATTCAATGGCTTTAGGGCGCAATTGCCTGTTGAAAGGGATGTGTTTGGAGCTATCCTTGCTACACCTATTGCCCCTGTATTTAACGATGATTACGGCCTTTATCATGCGCTGCCCGATTTTCAACGTGCGCAAGTAAACAACCCTTTAGTTCCCATTGAAGCGAGAAAAAACTCTCAGATCCGCTTGAATTATAGGGCCGTAGCCAATACTTTTGTTGAGGTGGGCTTCCTTCAGGATTTTAGTTTTAGAGTAAATTTGTCTGCTGATTACGGATTTAACCAATTTCGTACTTACCAAGGGCTGGTAAGGGTATACAATCCGGATATAGAAGGAGAGGATAAGTCAGAAATAAGTGATAACACATTGACCAGTGTAAACCAAGAACAGAATAAGTTTTATAAATATCAAACTGATTGGTTGCTTAATTATAAGAAAAATATTGAACGGCACAACTTGACTCTTATGTTGGGATACACGACTTATATGCAGGGTTTTGAGGCTACTACGGCGCGGCGTACCCAAGGGGAAGGTATGGAAATACCGAATGATCCAGATTATTGGTTTGTAGATATTGGAGATGCGGCTACTCAGCGCGGCGGTGGCTCTGGCTGGGAATATAGAACTCTATCCTATATGGCCCGGGCTTTATATAATTATGACAATAAGTATCTGTTAAATGCTTCATTCCGACGGGATGGAAGTTCAGCTTTTTCCAAAGGCAATCCTTGGCAGAATTTTTATGCCCTTGGGGCAGCATGGACCGTGACGAACGAAGATTTTATGGCCACTCAATCGTTATTTGATAATCTGAAAATTAAGGCTTCTTGGGGGAGCCTTGGCAATCAGGATGTCGGAGGAAATAAATACCCCATGTACCCTCAGTTGGTTGCCGGAAATTCTACTGTTTTTGGCAATAAACTGATTCCGGCGTATGGTCCGGAATACATCCCCGATCCGGATTTGCATTGGGAAGTGGTTAAATCATGGGAATCAGGAGTTGAATTAAGTGCATTCGAAAACCGACTGGAACTTGAAGGAGTGTATTACAATAAAGTTACCGATGATGTTTTGGTACGTATTCCGGGTATCTTTGGAAGTTTGCCAGGTTTAGGAAATTTGGGAAGAATAAGAAACAATGGGATAGAAGCTGCTGCTTCTTGGCACCAGCCTATATCTGAGGATTGGGATTTTAATATAGGGGGTAATATCACGACTGTAAATAATAAGGTTATAGAGTTATCTACAGAGGGATACAACGTTGTCAGTGGGCCGTCCCGCACAGAAGCGGGCTATCCTATTGGGTATTTCTATGGGTATGTACATGATGGTATTTTCCAAACAGAAACAGAGGTCGAGCAAGCGCCGGAAAACAAGCTGGGAAGTGGTGATTTCAAACCCGGGGATATCCGTTTTAGAGATACAAATGGAGATGGGGTGATTGATGTAGATGATCGGACAATGATAGGTGACCCTACTCCTGATTTTTATTATGGCCTCTCGCTGGGAACCCGCTTTAAAAATTTCAATATACAGTTTGAATTCCAAGGAGTCCACGGGAATGAGATTATGCGCACTTGGAATCAAAATCAATTTGCCACATATAATTTTTTACAAGATCGCATGCAACGTTGGAATGGTGAAGGAACAAGCCATTGGGAACCTATTCTTGACGAAGGACGTGCGAATAACCGACAATACTCAACATATTTTATTGAAGAGGGTAGCTTTTTCCGTCTCCGGGATATTACGTTAAGCTATACGTTTCCTGTGGAAACTTTACAGCAGGTGAGGTTAAAGAATTTAAGGGTCTTTTTGAATGCGCAAAATGTTTTTACCCTATCTAAAAACACGGGATATACACCCGAAATAGGTGGAAGTGCGATTTCGTTTGGAATAGATAATGGTACTTATCCTGTGCCGTCTGTGTATACAATGGGGGTAAGTCTTAATTTTTAATTGCATAATATTATAATTGTTATGGTAAAGAAACTTAATATAAACCAGTTTGCAGGCGTTTTGTTTATTTTAATGCTTTTATCAGGTTGCAGTTCAGAATGGTTAGATATAAAGCCTCAAGGGAGATTTACAGAAGAAGATTTACCTACAGGCTCTTTGGAAGGCCGGGTTTTTGCTGCCTACGCAGGATTGCGAAGTGAAGCCACTAGCGGGTTACCGTATGTAGCTGTGCATAATATCCGATCAGATGATGCACATTTAGGAAGTAATTCTGGGGATTATGCTGCTGCAGGCCCTATTTATGACGAATTTAACTACCCTTTGTCTCATTGGCTGACAGATGGGTATTGGTCGGGTCACTATAGCTTAATTAATTTGACTAATAATGTGATTACAGCTATTGATTCTATCGCGGAGCCGGATAACAGTACTTTAATCAATGTGGCTGAGGCAAAATTCCTCCGTGGATGGGCTTATTTTAATCTTGTCCGGGCTTTTGGAGAAGTCCCGATCATAGACTTCCGAATTACCGACCAAGCATCCGCTATTCGTCCCAAGTCTACTATTGAGGAAGTATATAAATTAATAGATGCGGATCTTTCAGAGGCTGTCGCTTTACTGCCTGAAGCTTGGGAAGATTTTCCCGGGAGAGCTACCCGAGGCAGTGCCCTTGCCGTGCAGACAAAAACTTTTATGGCCCGAGGGAACTTTTCAGAAGCACTTCAATCCGCCAAAAGTATTATTTCTTCAGGTGTATATAAATTAGCTGATGATTATTCTAAGATTTTTACAGAAGAAGGGGAAAATAATTTGGAATCGATTTTTGAAATCCAAGCCTTGTACGACGGTGTACAGGATTATGGTGTGACTTACGCCAGCAGACAAGGGGTCAGAGGTTCGGGAGAATGGGATTTAGGTTGGGGCTGGAATATTCCCCATCAACGTCTTATAGACGCTTTTGAACACGATGATCCCCGGTTGGAGGCTACTGTATTGTATTCGGGAGGAGAGGATGGCTATGGAAATACATTGCCTACAAACTTACCTCGTCCTTACTGGAATAAAAAAGTATATACCGATCCGTCTTTGCGGAGTAAATATGGAAGCCGTATGGGAGAATGGTTTAACGTCCGCATTATCCGGTATGCTGATGTCCTTTTATTAGCGGCTGAAGCAGCAAATGAAATAGGAGGAGAAGAGAATACAGACTTAGCTCTTGAATACCTCGAAGCCGTACGGGCGAGGGCTAGGAAAAATGACACACAAATATTACCAAAAGTAACAACCAGAGAACAAGATGCATTACGAGAGGCGATAAGACATGAAAGGCAGGTGGAACTCGGTATGGAAAATGAACGTTTTTTTGATTTGATAAGATGGGATATAGATGTAGAAACCATGCATGATGCAGGACACACAGCGTATCAACTTAGGAATCGGTATTTTCCTATTCCACAAGATGAGGTGGATAAGTCTGATGGGGTATTGGAACAAAATCCAGATTATTAAAATTTCACATTTTTTTTAAAATATTTAAGATGACACGGTATAAAAATTATGTTGTTTGTATTGTAATTGCTCTTTTATCGGCAACTTTTCTATGCAGTTGTATGGATTCATCTAAAAATAAGATGTCTAACAAAGGTGAAGAGGAAACCCTGAACACAGATTCTTTAGTAGATGTGGTGCAGAAACAAACTTTTCAATATTTTTGGGAAGGGGCCGAACCTAACTCAGGTATGGCAAGAGAACGTATCCACTTAGATGGTGAATACCCACAGAATGACGAAAATGTGGTAACAATAGGGGGAAGTGGGTTTGGTATATTAGCCCTTTTAATAGGTATTCATAATGATTTTATTACACGTGAGGAAGGAAATGCCCGATTACAAAAGATTTTAAATTTTCTGGAAAAGGCAGAACGGTTTGAAGGTGCGTGGTCACATTGGTACGAAGGGGAAACGGGAAAGGTGAAAGCATTCAGCGAAATGGACAATGGCGGAGATATCGTAGAAACAGCTTTCATGGCGCAATCATTAATTGTACTAAGAGAGTTTTATAAACCATCTTCAGATTCTGTAGAAAGTGTATTAGCAGAAACAGCCGATCGGTTATGGCAGGAAATAAACTGGGATTTTTATAGAAATGAGGAGGATGTATTATACTGGCATTGGAGTCCGACTCATGGTTGGGGCATGAATCATGCCATAAGAGGATACGATGAGTGTTTGGTGAGTTATGTGTTGGCGGCCTCATCTCCCTCTCATCCTGTGCCCGTAGAAGTATATGAAAATGGCTGGACGCGTAATGGAGCTATTAAAACTGCAATTACTAAATATGATATTCCAACAGAAGTCAAACATAATGCTAAAGAAGGAGAAATAGGGCCATTGTTTTGGGCACACTATTCATATTTAGCTTTAAATCCATTAGGGTTGAAGGATAAGTATGTGAATTATGAAGAAGCGGTCATTAATCATGCGAAAATCAATCTTGCGTACGCCGATAGAAACCCTAAAAAATTTGAAGGTTATGGTTCAGATCAGGGTTGGGGTTGGACCGCTAGTTACAGCATAAATGGGTATAATGCCCATCACCCAGATAATGATGAGTTTGGGGTGATAGCCCCTACTGCTGCTATTTCTTCCATAGCGTATACTCCGGAAGAAAGTAAATCATTTATTAAGTACCTTTTTTTGCACTTGAAGAGTAAAGTATGGGGGAAATATGGTTTTTATGATGCGTACAGCGAAAGTAAAGATTGGTTTCCAGAACGTTATCTCGCCATCGATCAAGGTCCAATAGTAGTGATGATCCAAAACTATAAAGATGCTTTTGTCTGGGATCTGTTTATGAATGCTCCGGAAGTGAAAGAAGGTTTGAAAACTTTAGGGTTTCAATCTTCATCATAAAAGCCTGGTTCATTGGATATCCGTAAATTTAATATACTTGTGTAGGGCAAGCCTCTTGTCATAGAACTTAATATCTTGTTGTCCCCCCCTTATATCTAAAATAGTGCTGTACCTGAGAATTTGTGTACAGCTATAGTCTCAATCGCTGTCTGAAACGTAGGATTTATTGAAGAGTTCGGAAACGATTTTTTGCATATCCGGAACTTTTTTAGTAATGTTGTGCCGTATAAAAACCAAAAAATAAGCAGACTATAAAAATTAAATTTCAAAAATAGCGGTTATTGTAATGGAGGCTCATTCGACATTCGGTTAGTATGGTGTTTGATCCCTCATTAAACTATCAAACCCGAAGTTTATGATTCGTGCGAAATGGATACGGTTTATTAATGGAAGTAGTATAGCTTTTAAAGAGCTGTATGACTTATATATTGATGAATTATTTTCATATGGTATATCCATACATGGAAATAAAGATTTGGTTATGGATTGTATCCATGATCTATTTATCGATTTATTCGATAACCCCAGAATAGCCCAAGATGTAAACGTCAAATATTATTTACTTGCTTCTCTGAAAAGAAGAATAATAAAAAGAAAGCAAGAAACCCGACAAGTGGGAAGTTTACAGGAATTACCTGAATCTGAAAATATTTCTGAGGAACTTCAAGTGATAGAGAATCCGGAATCGGATATTATACAAATAGAAAATCAATTGCAGCTTGAGCGTATAATAAATTTTTTTTATGACCAATTGCCGCCCCGGCAACGGGAAGTCTTAAACCTCAGGTTCTATAAAGGGTTTTCTTATGATGATATATCCAATATAATGGGAGTGAGTGTATCTACCTGTAGAACATTGTGTTATAGAGGATTGAAACTGCTCAGAGAGAACCTTAAATCTTTTGGCGCTTTCTTGATTTTATTTTTTTTCATTTAAATCGTCTATATCTTCTTTTTTTCTGCTCTATCTATTACAAAGCCTTGTAATATTTTAACATGAAGCGAAAAAAAGAAGATTTACGAACCCCTGATAACAATGAAAATCAGAGACGGATTTCCGTGGCTGAAAAAGAAATGTTGTGGCGGAAAATTGAAACGACACTTCAGCGTAAAAAGAGGGGGAAATATTATAAGTATGCACAAATAGCGGCTATTTTGCTTTGTATATTTGGTTTATCTTTTTATCTATTCCAATCCAAGCTGAATACGAACGATGAACTGGGAATTAAAGAAATCGCTCAGATCTCACAAAAATTTTCAAAAAAGTCAGCGCTTAGCCAGACAGAAGTTGTATCCATGACCGATGTTTCATTGAATGATAATAAGGGTGTTTCTTCCATAGAAGAAAATATATTGACTGAGAATAAGGATAAAGAATGGTCATTTGAGGGTCTTCAGGAAGATAAGAGGTACTCCACCATACATGTTCCGTATGGTAAACGCTTTGATATAAAATTGCCGGATGGTACTACGGTATGGCTTAACGCGGGCTCCCAATTAACTTTCCCGAATAAATTTAACACGGATGAACGAATGGTTTATTTAAACGGAGAGGCTTATTTTGATGTTACCCACAATCCTGACCAAGTATTTAAAGTAGTGACACAAAACAACATCGTTGAGGTTTTGGGTACTACATTTAATGTAAATGCTTACGAAGAAGATCAGACGGAAAGTGTGGAGCTATTGACCGGCCGAATAGTATTTCACAGTCATACCCGCAATTTTAAACCTATACGTCTTAAACCGACAGAAAAAATAATCACACACCAAAATAGTAAGCAAGTGCGATTGGTTAGAGGAACGAAAGGGAATAGTGTATTGTGGTCTAAGAAACAGCTTGTCCTCGATAAAGAGCCCCTTTATGATCTGATTAATAAAATTGAAAGAGTGTATAATGTGCACATAAAAATTGAAGATTTTCCTGCTATTTCAAGTACTGTTTATTCTGGACGGGTAGATGTTAGTATTGATTTGGTAGAGGTTTTGGAAAATATTTACGAGTTGAGAGATTATTCTATCAAAATAGTAGATAAGGAGGTCTTTATGATGAAAAAGAAAAGTTAATTAGAATCTAAATTTTTTAAAAAACATACTTCTAAAATATGAAACACCTATCTCTATGGAAATCGTACATCATGAGATTATTAAATACAGATAAAATGAAAAGGCGTATGAGGCTGTTAATTATTTTTATGATTTTGGGCTGCATCAGCAGCTCGGTCAGTGCATATTCACAAAAAGTAAGCGTAAATCTTAAAAAAGCTCGATTGAAGACATTTTTTGTGGAATTACAAAATCAGGTAGATCTTGCTTTTTTATATCATGAAGAGTTGGTTGCTCATAAGAGGATTTCTGTGTCTGCTTCAGATATAGAATTAACTACTTTATTAGATAGGGAACTTCCTAAATATGGCCTTACTTATAAAAAGCGTAATAATCAAATTACCGTTATTCCTCAAGAAACTACCACCCGTTCGGATAACGGAATCTCTTTGTCTTCCAGGGCACAGGATACCGTCAGTATTCAGGGGAAGGTAGTCAATGCAGATGTTCCAAATCAGCCTTTAGCGTCAGTAACTGTCAGCGATGGAGAAGGAAGGGATTTAACTTCAAGTGATGATAATGGAGAATTCAGTCTTGCCGTTCCGTCAAAAACCACATTAAGCTTTTCATTATTAGGTTTTGAAAAAGCACAGATTACCGTGGATAAAGATAACGATAATCTCATTATCTCGCTAAGTGAAGAGCAATCTGAACTTAACGAAGTGGTAATTGTAGGGTATGGTTCAGTAAAAAAAAGAGACTTAACCGGCGCAGTGAGCTCTGTCAATATGGATGATATCGAAAACAATCCCGTATTGCGGGTGGATCAAATGTTACAAGGAAGGATTGCGGGCGCTGAGATTGTATCTACATCCGGTGAACCCGGGGCGAATACTTCTATCCGGGTACGGGGAACGCGCTCGATTACGGCAAATAATGAACCCTTGTATGTGGTGGATGGAGTAGTAGATGCCATCACAGATCTGAATGATATAAACCCGAGTGATGTGGCGTCTATAGAAGTATTAAAAGATGCTTCTTCTACTGCTATATATGGTTCGCGGGGAAGTAATGGTGTAATCATTATTACGACAAAGCAAGGAAGTGCTTCGGAAAAAACAGATTTTATATTTAAAAATGATGTAGGCATTGCCCAATTGCCCCGGCACTTGGATTTGATGAATGCCTCTGAATTTGCTCAGCTACAAAATGACAGGTTTTATATTGAAAATGTTGGAAACCAAAACAAACCCATAGAAGAATATCCTTATCCAGATCCCCTTTCTCTAGGGGAGGGCACGAATTGGACGGAAGTCGTCACCCGTACAGCGCCTTATAATAACCATGTTTTATCGGGGTCGGGAGGCAATGAAAAAACAAAATACTATTTCTCTGGAAACTATAACAACACGAATGGGATTATCATTAATAGCGGGTTAACCCGTTATCAAACAAGGTTTAATATTGACCATGATTTCAGCGACTATATAAAGGCAGGTTTCAGGTTAAATTACTCGTATATAAACCAGGAGTTAAATAAAGCGGAAGTAGGGGATGTAAATTATTGGTATAGAAATACAGTATTTCTCGCCCCCATTATGCAGCCTTATAAAGAAGATGGCAGCTTTAACGATTGGAACCCATTACAATATGAGGGACAGATTTTTGATTCTCCTCTTGCCATGGCAGAGCTTATGCAGAATGATTGGGTCCGTAAGACATTAAACCTGGTGGGAAATATCGAAATAAAACCGACAAAAGAT